>NZ_JBTNDX010000044.1:0-20427 GCF_054510755.1 Pseudarthrobacter sp. MDT3-1
AAAACTGGACTAGACATAATGATTAGATTCCTGGTTCTCGCCCCACGCGATCAAGCGGACTTGCTATGACCCAGTGGCACCGTTCCAGCCTGACACGTAGGGCGACGGCCATGGGGACCCGGCCGAGCCGGTCGACGAGGACGCCAGTGATCAGCGAGGGCAGGTACATGAAGCCGATATGGATGCCGATCACAACTCCGACTTCGGTCAGGCCGTGACCGTGCGACTGCATGTGGACCGGGGTCATGGTCATGATGGCGACCATCGCAATCTGGGTGAGGACCATGACGGTGGTGCCGACGGCGACACCGCGGTTGTTCCCCGGCGGTTCCGGGGTGGACGGCGAATCGGTGGCCGGGGCAGTCTCCGCCCGGTCCTGGGCACTGATCGCGGTAGCCAGTAGGAGCGGGTCGGGCCGCATCCAGAAATACAGCACCAGGCCCGCGAAGGCGTAGGCGACTGAGGCGAGCAGGAACGGTCCGGCCAGGGCCGGAATGCCCAAGGCTGTGGCGAATGCGCCCATCGGGGTGACCAGGTTCGGTCCGGCAACGGCGCCGAGTGTTGTGGACACCATGGCCAGGCTGACTGCGGTGGCGCGCCGCTGGGGTGGCGCGAGGTCGGTTCCGGCGTACCGTGCCTGCAGGTTGGTGGCCGTTCCGGCACCGTAGACGAGAAGGGCAATGAATAACAGGGCCACGCTGTCCGTTACCGCTGCCAGGACGACGCCGGCTGCTCCGATGCCGCCGGCGATGAATCCCGAGGCCAGGCCGGCACGGCGGCCCCGGAATTGGGAAATCCGTCCGACCAGGAAGGCCGCCCCGGCTGAGCCGAGCGTGAATAGTGCCGCCGGGATGCCTGCCAGCCCTGCGGTGCCGAGCATCTGCTGGGCCAGAAGGGCGCCGACGGTGACGCCGGCGGCGAGACCGGCCCCTCCGAAAATCTGGGAAATGATGACGACGGCGAGGGTGCGCCGATAGAGCGCATGGCGGCGCTCCAAGGAAAAGGAGTAGAACTGGACCAGTTTTTCTGGGATCTGCTGCACAGCCGGGGCCTATGCGGTGGCGGTCAGGTCGACGTCGCCGCTGGCGCGCCATTCAAGGACGCCTTCATCCATGGCGTACGCGTCGATGCCCTGCCCGCGCATCAGACGTGCCGCATCACGGGCGAGCAGGCAGAATTCGCCCCGGCAATAGACGATGACCCTCCGATCCCGCGGAACTTCCCCGATCCGGGAGGCCAGCTCGTCCAGGGGAATCGATGCCGCTCCCGGGTAGTGGCCTGCCTGGTATTCGTGCGCGGGGCGGACATCAAGCATGTATGCCTCGCGGATTTCCTCGATGGTGCGGATCAGCGGCACGGAGTCATCGCGGCCGCTGCCGGAGTCCTTCTCACCGTCGATGGTGGAGAGGCCGGGGAGGACCCGGGCCGCCATGTTCTTCATCGCCACGAACAATCCGGCGACCTCCGGACCAGCCAGCCGGTAGTGGATCCTGGTGCCATCCCTGCGCGTCCGCACCAGGCCGGCACCCTTCAGTACTTGCAGGTGGGCAGAAACGGTCGTCACCCCCATGCCGGACAAGCGGGACAGGCTGTCAACGGACTGCTCAGCCTGCGCCAACAGCTCGAGGAGTTCGAGCCGGTTTCCGCTGCTGATGGCCTTTCCAATGCGCGCCACGTGCGCGTAGGCGTCCCGGTTCACTTTCGACCTCCAGTATTCCAATGAATATTGGAATACTATCAGGGCTTGTTCGCTGCGACGCGGGGTCATGGCGCGTGATCTTCAGGGTGTTAGGCCCTGCAGATGCTCCTGGCAGCCCACCGCGCGCAGGCCCGGCGGCCGGACGTCCCCGCCCAGCACCTGGGCCATAATTTGCTCCACCCGGCGCGCCCGCGTCGACGGGGTTCGGGCGTCCTCAAGGAAGCGCGTCAACTCCCGCCGCTGCGAAACGGGCAGCTGCCCCCAGTTGCCTGCCGCTCCCACGGCCGCGTCCAGGGCTGCCGATAAATCTCCGGGTGGGATGACCTCGTTGGTGTTGAGCGCTTGAACGTCCAATGTGACCGTTTCCCCGATGCGCACGCCCGTTGCCGTCCTCAGGCCGCCGGAAAGATACAGGAAGTGCCGTCCGGACCTGAGACCGGCATCACGGTGGCGTTGAACTCCGTACCCCTGAGCGTGCCGGTCACCCTGATCCGGCCATGCTCCGCAAGCGGCAGCAGCTCAGCCACAGCTGTCGTCGGGACGTCCACGAAGGGATTGGGACCCCGCAGCTGAACAGTGGCGGTGAAGTGAACCATACGGTCATTATCGACCCGGCCGGTCGGCCCGAAAAGAAACCCGGAGGGAACGCGAAAAACCCGCCCACCTGTCTGCAATCCGGAGAAGTTGCAGGCAAGCGGGCGGGTTGAACGCGGTCTACTCCTTGCCGAGCCCGGCAGCCGAGGTCTTCGCCCCGGTGACCTCGTTGAGGGCCGTCAGGTCGAAGATGCCATTGATGTCTGCCTGCTTGGTGGTGCCGGCCTCCACGCCGTCCTTGAGCAGCTTGGGGTAGGTTCCGGCGAGCGGATCGACCGTGAAGACGATGTTCTTCAGGGACCGCTCGATCACGTCGGCCTTCAGTTCGGCACCGGCCGCTTCCTTGAGGGCAGCGTTGATGACGCTGGCCTTCTCGGCTGCAGCCGCGCTGTTCAGCCAGTCAACGGACTTAGCGTGGCCCTTAAGGAGCGCCTTTACGGTGTCCGGGTGCTCGGCGGCGAACTTCTTGTTCACAACCAGGATGGTGGAGGGGAACTCGCCGGCCTTGCCGGAGAGTGAGCCGTCCCAGAGGTCCTTTTCGTCAACCAGGACCTTGGCCCCGGCGGTCAGCACCAGGCGGGAGGCCCAGGGCTGAGGCAGCCACGCGCCGTCGAGCTTTCCGTCCTGGAACAGTTTCAGCGTCTGGGCGTTTTCGGTGGGGTTGATGGCCACGTCGCCGCTGCCGTCAACCGTTCACGCAACGACGTGCAGGCTCAACAGAACGTAGCGCGGCGTCAAAAAACGTCGCCGGGCGACTCCAACAGGCCGGCCCCAGGGAGGAGGCTTCACGGCCCGGGAAGCCCCCTGCCCCACGTAGACTGGCAGGATGCGGCTGGTAGCAAGTGATATTGACGGAACGATTCTTGGGCACGACGGAAAGATCAGCGACCGCACCGTCCGGGCCTTCCACGCCTGCCGGGACGCCGGCATCGAGCTCGTTTTTGTCACCGGCCGCCCGCCGCGCTGGCTCCACCCGCTGGAGGAACAGCTGGGCCACACCGGCACGGTCATCTGCTCCAACGGCGCCGTGGTGTGGGACCTCGAAGCGGACCGGCTGGTTTCCGCCCGGACGCTGGGCATGGA
The DNA here is from genome assembly GCF_054510755.1 of Pseudarthrobacter sp. MDT3-1. NCBI lineage: Bacteria > Bacillati > Actinomycetota > Actinomycetes > Micrococcales > Micrococcaceae > Pseudarthrobacter > Pseudarthrobacter sp. MDT3-1. The sequence continues at coordinate 3,377 of NZ_JBTNDX010000044.1, forward strand.
CGCGGTGCTGGAACTGCGGCGGATCATCAAGGAACTGCGCCCGGCCGCTCTCTTCGCCGCGGAAACACTGACCGGATTCCATCTTGAGCCCGGTTTCATCGAGAACGGCACCAGCGAGCTGCTGGCCGAATTTACCCCCGCCCCGCTGGCCGAAACGCTCACCCCGGACGACGCCGTCGTGAAATTCCTGGCGATTGTCAGGGATGGCACCGCGGACGACTTCCTGGCCGCGGTGCGGCCCGCCGTCGCCCACCTGGCGGCCGCCACGCACTCCGCGCCCACCGTGGCGATGCTGGAACTGTCGCTCCCCGGCGTCAACAAGGCCGTCACCCTGGCCGAATACGCCAACTCCCTGTCCATTGACGCGGCCGACGTCGTGGCGTTCGGGGACATGCCCAACGACGTCGAGATGCTGCGCTGGGCAGGCCACGGGTACGCCATGGCCAGCGGCCATCCGGACGCCATCAGCGCCGCCGGGCAGCAGGCACCCCACTTTGACGACGACGGCGTGGCCCAGGTTCTCGAGGCCAGGCTCGCGGCGCTGGGCGTAGAGCTGTCCTGATCCCGGCTCTGTAGCCGGAAATTCACAGCTTCCGCTCACCTTCCGTTCACGTTTGCCGCCTACCGTGGGCAACGGATACACATCCGCGGCTAAAGGGGAAGTCATGGCAAGGAACGGCAACCAACGCGCGGCCGAAGCGCCGCTGCGCCCGGCAGAGCCGGCTGCGCACTGGAAGGCACTGAAAGAGGGCGACCGCGTGCGCGTCCGCCGCGCCCCGGGATACGAAACCAGCGGGTTCGTGGACGCCATCACGTGGGACCACACCGCTGTGTGGGTGGATCTGGACGACGGCCACGGCCGCACGCTGCTGCACTGCAGTGACGGCGTGGAGATTGTGCCGCTGGACGCATAGCCCAGCGGCTCCGGTACGCTCACAAGCGTGACTGAGCCGTTTTTTGATGCTTCCGGCGGTGCTGCCCGTCCTTCGCATCCCATCGCCATGGCCCACCGTGGATTCTCGCGGGAGGGGCTGGAGAACTCGATGGCCGCATTCCGGGCCGCCGCCGAACTTGGCTATGAGTACCTCGAGACGGATGTGCACACCACCTCCGACGGCGTGCTGCTGCTCTTCCACGACGACACCCTGGACCGGGTCACTGACGGCCGTGGCCGGATTTCCGAGCTGACCGCCGCCGAGGTTTCCACCGCGCGGATCGGCGGGCGCGAGCCCGTGCCGCTCTTCGATGACCTCCTGGTGGCCTTCCCGGCCGCCCGGCTGAACCTGGACGTCAAAGACTGGAACTCCGTGCAAAGCCTGGCCGCCGGCATCGAACGGCACGGCGCGCATGACCGGGTCCTGGTGGCCAGTTTTTCGGACCGCCGACGCCGGGCGGTGCTGGAGCTGCTGAGCCGCCCGGTGGCGTCGTCCGCCGGGATGGTGACGAACGCGCTGTTCGTCCTGCTGGGGCCGGTGCTTCCGGCCGCGTGGCTGCGATTTGTCCTGCGGGGTCCGTTGCGGGATGTCCAGGCGCTGCAGGTTCCGGTCCGGTACGGGGCGATCCGCGTGGTGACGCCTGCCTATGTGCGGAGGTCGCACGCCCTGGGCCTGGTGGTCCATGTGTGGACCATCAACCACCCCGCCGAGATGCACCGGTTGCTTGACCTGGGCGTGGACGGGATCGTGACGGACCGCGCGGATCTGCTGAAGCAGGTCTTGCAGGAGCGAGGCGAGTGGCCCGGCGGCTGACTTGCGTTAGTCGGAGCCGCCGGGACCGTGGGTGCCGTGATCGGCTGCTGCGGCGAGGCGGTGGAGCCCGTCGGGGTCAAGCGGCGTATTCCATGCCGCCCAATCCTTCGGCTGCACCGAGGGCCGGCCCAGCAGGTAGCCCTGGCCGGCGCTGAAGCCCAACTCTGTGAGGACCATCAGTTCCTCGGTGGTTTCAACACCTTCGGCCACCAGAATACTGCCGATCTGCTCCGCGAAGTCCACCAGGCAAGCGGCCAGGGCGTGCTGGGACGTATCCGTGTCCACGCCGCTGATCACGTTCCTGCCCAGCTTGATGAAGTCGGGCCGCAGATGGAGCATCCGGCTGAGGGCGCCCGCGCCGGGGTGTGAGTCATCGATTGCAATGCGCAGCCCGCGTTCCCGGAGCGGCGTAATTGCGGAAACGAAATGCGAGTATTCCTCGTCCGAAATTCCGTCCGTCAATTCGAGCACAATGCGGTCTATTGGCAGCTCGATGTGGTCGAACAATTCGGGCAGCCGGGGATCCAGGCATGCCGTGGGGGAGATGTTCAGGGCGACATAGACTTGCGGGGGGAGTTTTGCGGCTGCGGCGGCTGCGGATGCGAGTGCCGAGAATTCCAGGTTGGCTCCCAATCCAACGGCGGCCGCCTCGGCGAACCAGAGTTCCGCGCTGGCGCCGTCGTCGCTGACAAAGCGCGACAACGCCTCTACGCCCACTACGGCCTTGGACTCGAGGCCGTAGATGGGCTGGAACGCGGTCATCAACATCTGGTTTTCCAGCAGCGCGCTGATCCGCGACAGGCTGCGCAAGGAATCCAGCTGCTCGGCCACCTGTGGCGGCATGGCGCTGGGAGGCTGCGGGAAGCGCGCGGTGTCGGGCGTGTTCGCGTCTGTGGTGTCCTGTTGCCGGCGTTCCAGAAGATATTCCAGCAGGGCCCGTTCCGGCATGCCGGGGTTTTCCCCCAAGCGGTTGCTAAGGCGCTGACGTATTGCCGCCCCGGCAGGATCGGAATCCGCCAAAACCGCCGCTATAACTCCCCAAGCTTGTACCCGAACCGTCATTAGCAACGCCCCCAGTTGACGAAGTAATGGCTCCTTGGCCCCTTTATTTTCAAATTTCCAGATGCCTTCGGAATTCGCTACTTCTGATTAATGCCGATCTTCCTGGCCTCGAAGAATCGGATACCGCAACTTGATCGTATATCGGGATGATCCAAAGCGCAGCCCTTAATCGATCAACCTCTATTACTTTCGGAAGAAGTTTCGGCCAACAGCGCAGGAATCCGTTCGGGCGGAACGGGCTTGCTGAAGAAATAGCCCTGTGCGCTGAGGCACCCGAGGTTCCGGAGGTGCTCGGCCTGTTCCGCCGTTTCCACGCCTTCCCACACGGCTTCGAGCCCGCAGGCGCGCACTAACTGCAGGACTGCAGCCACCAGTGCCGGCTGGCTGGGGTCTGTACCCAGGCCCTCGATCAGGGACCGGTCCACTTTGACCCGGTCCACGGGGAGCCGGCGCAGGTAGCTGATGGAGGAGTATCCGGTACCGAAGTCGTCGATCTCGATCCCGACCCCCAGCCCGCGCAGCCCGCCCAGGGAATACCGGTCCAGTTCGTTGCCCCTGACGATGGCCGCTTCGGTCAGCTCCAGGACAACCTGCTCGGGACGGACGCCTGTCTCCTTGAGCACGGCGCGGACGTCCTCGATGAACTGCAGGCTCTGCAGATCCGTTGCAGAGATGTTGATCCGGACGGAAAACCGGCTGTCCACCACGTCGGCATCAATCCAGGTGCGTAGCTGGCCTACAGCGGTGCTGAGCACCCACAGGCCCAGTTCGGAGATCAGGCCGGCATCTTCTGCCAGCGGGATAAACTCGTCCGGCATGATGCGGCCGCGGGTGGGGTGGTCCCAGCGGATCAGGGCTTCCACCCCTTCAATGCGGCCGGTGCCCAGTTCAACCACAGGCTGGTAGTGCAGCACCAGACCGTTGCCCTTGATGGCGGCCCGGAGATCCTCCAGGAGTTGGCTGCGGAGCCTGCGGATGAGCAGGAGCCCGGGTTCGAAGACGTGGAGCCGGTTCTGGCCCTCGGCTTTGGAGGCGTACATGGCCACATCGGCCTCCATCAGCAGGTCCTCGGCCCTCCGCCCGGCCGCCCCGACGCTGAGTCCTACGCTCGCCCCGCAGCGGACGGTCCGGTCAGGCAGGTCAATGGGTTCCTTGATGGCGGCCAGGATGCGCTGGCCTACGACGGTGGCCTGGTCGGCGCCCGTGGCCGGCATAACGATGGCGAACTCGTCCCCGCCCAGCCGGGCAACCACGTCGCTGGTCCGGACGGCGCTGCGGATGCGTTGCGCCACGGTGATCAGGACCTGATCGCCGGCAGTGTGGCCGAGGGTGTCGTTGATGGATTTGAAGGCGTCAAGGTCAAGGAGGAGGATGACGGGCTGGCTGAGGGGATCGCCGTCGTGGTCCTGGGCGGACTTCAGTGCGGACAGAAGCGCCGAGCGGTTGGCGAGGCCGGTTAGGGGATCCTGCATGGCCATCATCTGCATTTCGCGGTGGGCTTCGTGCAGCAGCTGTGTGCGGACCTCAACACGCTGCTCAAGCTCTTCGTAGATGATCTGCAGGTCCTCGGCCAGGAGGTTGGTGCCCATGATGATGGCGTCGAGCTCGTCCCGGGCCGGCGATACTTCTATGCGCGACTGGAGGTCTCCGGAGGCGAGCCGGACGATGCCATCGAGCAGCTGGGAGAGCCTGGGGTCATCGTCAGCGAACATCTGGTGCCTCCTTTCCGGGTTCAGGTTCCGTGGGACGCGTGGGCTCCAAGGCGGAGGTTCACGGTGACAGTGGTGCCAACGCCCAGCTCCGAGGTTACGTCAATGCGGCCGCCGTGGCGTTGGACGATGTCCTGCGTGATGGCGAGCCCAAGTCCGGTGCCCGGAACCGCCCCGGACATCGCGTTCGAGGCGCGGTAGAAGCGGGTGAAGATGTGGGCTATCTCGTCGCTGGAGATCCCTATCCCGCTGTCCGAGACGCTGACCGTCGCCCAGCGGGTGCCGTCTGCATCTGCCCGCGTCAGGCTGACGACGTCGATCTGTCCGCCGCCGGGGGTGAACTTGATGGCGTTGGAGACCAGATTCGTGAAAACCTGCTGGAGCTGAACCTCATCGGCAAGGATTTCCTGATCCTCCGAGGCGCGGGCCATCACAATGGCGACGTTCTGCACTGTCGCGAGCGGCCTGAGCGCGGCGGTGACGATCTCCAGAGTCCGAGCCAGCCGGACAGGGGTCAGGTGCAGCGGGCTTTGTTCATGCCCGTTGCGGGAAACGCTCAGCATGTCTTCGATCAGCAACCGCAGCCGTTCCGTGTTCCTGACCACGATGTCCAGCATCTGGTGGACCTCGCTGGACACGGGATCGGACGTATTCTCCTGGATCATGTCCAGGTACGCCATGATCGATGTCAGCGGCGTGCGGAGCTCATGGTTGACGGTGGCCAGGAAGTCGGTTTTGGCTTTGTCCAGCTGCTGGAGCTGCTTGACCACCTGCTGCTGGCTGGTGATCAGGTGGCTTTGGATCAGGCCGTGGGCGGTATTGCCTGCCACGTGCTGGATCAGTGCCAGCTCGGCCCGCGACCATTCCCTGGGCGAGTTAAGCAGGGCGATCCAAATAATTCCCAGGGACGAGCTGCCGTCCCCCATTGGGACGGCCACGGATGCGGCGGCGCGCAGCTTCGCGAGTTCGGCCGGCAGCTGGACGTCGCCGGTGCCCAGCTGTGCGAACTCTCCGTCCGCCGTCAGGGCCTCAGCCCGCGACCACAGTGCGTCAGCCGTCCTGCGCGCCGGGTCTTCGTCCGTGAACAATCCTTCGGGCAGCGGAGCAAGGCCGGGCCGCTGCCACTGGGCGGTGATGGGTGGCACCCTGTCGTCGTCGAATGTGGTCAGCCAGACGCGGTCCGCGCCGAACGTCTCGCCGAACCCCCTGACCACAAAGTCGGCGATCTGTTGCGGATGGTTGGTTCCGCGGACCGCCGCGGATACCTGCCGCAGCCTTTCGCGGAGCGTCTCCGCTTCCTGCCGCGCTTCGTTCCGGCGGGAGACCAGGTTGATCAGGGCTGTGGCGCGGTGGACGAGTTCCTTGGCAGCAGGCGGCTTGGCGATGGAGTCCCGTACGCCGGCATGCTCCACTGACTTGACCTCTGCCGGACTGTCGAGATCCACGAGGACCAGCACAGGGGCGGTCGCGTCGACGTCGGAGAGTGAACTGTCCAGGATCAGGACGGAGGGCTCGCGCTGGTCCAGAAGCGCCGACAGGCTGGCGGCGTCGCCGGCAGTTTTGACCGTGAAGCCCGCCGCTTCCAGTGCCGCCGTGGTGAATTCCCGGCGCCCGGCGTCGGGGTCCGCAACGACAGCCAGGTATGGCACGGTTGCGAAATGTGGTGTGACCGCTGGCAAACCTGCCCCCTTCGCTCCTGAGTGAGCACCTGCTTGCTCCTGACTGAGTACATTGTAGGGTGACGGAGCATACCTGTTCCTATAAGAATGCGCGGAGGGTAATCGTGACGAGTCAGCCTGCAGAAGCGGCCAAGACGGACCTGACGCTGGATGAACGGGGTGTTATCCAGCTGAAGTGGCCGCGGGGTGTGTCCATTACGGAACCCGACGCTGAGGCGGCCATGCAGAAGGTCAATGACCTGTGCGGCGCCCGCCGACACCCCATGCTGGTGGATATGGCCACCACGGCCAAGGTCAGCCGGGGAGCCCGTACGGTTTTTGGCCGCCCCTGCCAGGCCTCCCGCGTTGCGCTGCTGGGGGCGTCGCCCGTTGACAAAGTACTGGCCAACTTCATCCTGGGTATCAACAAACTGCCCTGCCCCACCCGGTTCTTTACGTCCCGCGACGATGCCATGGCCTGGCTGCTGAAGGAGCCAGCGGCCACCGCCTGAACGGACCCGCCCGGCCAAACTGCTGCGGCGTGTTCGGCGTCTTATATTTGTACGATGCCATCCCCAGCGAAACCGGTGCTCGCCGCCTTGCGGAAGTACTTGATCCTGCCCAAACTGATCAGGCTGTCCTGGTCGGCTCCCAAAAACAGGACCGCGGCCTGGGACATGTATTGGGCCGGAATCGCCCGGACAGGCGCCCGCAGTGACGTGCTGTGGGACTCCGGCACGGACCAGGAGCTGCTGGGCTACCGGGACATCCTGCAGCGGCACTTCGATCCCAACCTTCCGGTGGTGGATGTGGGGTGCGGGCACGGCGCCTTCAGCCGCGCGCTGACTGCTTTTTCACCGCAGGTGCTGGGCGTTGACGTGTCTGCGCACGCGGTGGCCCGTGCCCGGGACGAATCGGCGGGCGTTGAGGGTGTCAGCTACCTGGCCCGTGACATGACCGAGCTGGGGGCTGTCTCCGGGCTGGTGGGATCCACGGATGCCAACGTCTTTGTCCGTGGCGTGCTGCACGTTCTGACCGAGGCCGATCAGGCCGCGCTGATGGAAAATCTGAGGCAGCTCGTGGGCGCCCGCGGCACAGTCTTTCTGGCGGAGACGAACTTCCCGGGCAACCCGGTGGAGTACGTCGCGCATCTGGGTGCGTCGCTGCGGAGCATCCCGGCCCCGCTGGAGCTCGCGATCCGGACACTGCCCATGCCGGCCCATTTCGGACCGCAGGAGCTCGCCCGTGTGATGCCCAAGGACCGGTGGACGCTGGTGGAGGACGGGGCCGCGACCATCGAGACCAACCCGCTGATGGACGCCGCTGGGAACAGCCGCGTACCGGGCTACTTTGCGGTGCTCAAGGCCAAAGATCCCGACGCCCGCCGGTAGGGGCGTCCCGCGCTGTCCGCATGCCGGATTGGGCAAGCGCTTTCCCGGACATGGCTGGCATGATGGACGGCATGCGCATTCTCATCGCTCCGGACAAGTTCAAGGGCTCGCTCACCGCCGCGGAGGCCGCCGCCGCCATCGCCGAAGGTGCGCTGCGCGTCTACCCGGACGCCGTCGCCAACCAGTTTCCAATCGCCGACGGCGGTGAAGGAACCCTGGAGGCTGCCGTCTCGGCCGGCTACGAGGAGCGGCTCAACGCCGTCGTGGGTCCCATCCTCGCCCCCGTGGGCGCCGCCTGGGCCATCCGGAAGAACGCCGACGGCGGTGCTACCGCCGTCATCGAGACGGCGCAGGCCTCCGGCCTGGCCGAGATGGAGCCCACCCCCGCCAACGCCCTGCGGGCCCACAGCTACGGCTGCGGACAGCTGATCGCCGCGGCCCTCGACGCCGGAGCCACCGAGATTGTGCTGGGTCTGGGCGGATCGGCCATGACCGACGGCGGCAGCGGTGCCCTGCGTGCGCTGGGCCTCAAGCCGCTGGACGCCGCCGGCAACGTTGTGCCGCTGGGCGGCGGATCACTCGCCGACGTTACAGCCCTGGACGCCACCGGACTGGATCCCCGGCTGTCCGCCGCCTCGTTCAGGATCGCCGTGGACGTCCAGAACCCGCTCTATGGCGCCACAGGCGCGGCCCACGTCTTCGGGGCCCAGAAGGGCGCCGACGACGAGGCAATGGAACAGCTCGACGCCGGTCTCCGCAACTGGGCGTCTGTACTCCGGGAGGCGACTGGCCGGGACGTCAACATCCCGGGAGCCGGGGCGGCGGGCGGCTTCCCGGCGTCGTTCCTTGCCTTCACCAACGCCCGGCTGGAAGGCGGGTTCGCGCTCGTCGCCGGGCTCACCGGCCTCGCGGGCCAACTGGACAACGCCGACCTGGTGATCACCGGCGAGGGTTCCATGGACTCGCAGTCGCTGACCGGCAAGGCCCCCATCGCGCTCGCCGACGCCGCCCGGGAACGCGGGATTCCGGTGATCGTGGTGGCGGGGCGGATCATGGTGACGCCCGAGGACCTCGCGGCGCACGGCGTGGTAGCCGCCGCGCAGCTGCTGGATGTCGCGGCCAGCCCGGAAGACGCCGTCGCCAACGCGGCAAAACACCTGGCCTGGGCTACCAGCCAGGTTCTGGAAGGCGCCTGAAGCCAGCCCCCGGCGGCGCTGGGCTTACTGCTTGGGCTGCGGCTGACTAGGCGCGCGCCGCTCAGGCCCCGGTCTCATAATGCGGCTCGGCCACCGGCTTGGACTCCGGTGAGCCCTTTTCGCGGAGGTAGACGGAGGCGCCCACCAGGACCGCCACGGCGAGGAATTCGCTTTGCCAGTTCTGGAAGGATTCGAACCAGAACCTGCTGGTGGCCAGATACTCCAGGATCGTCACTTGGGACTCGCCGTGGCTGAGCTGTTCCTCGTTGTATGCGGACGTGCCGCCGAAGGCGTGCAGTGTGAACGAGGCGATGAACAGTGCCAGGAGGAGCAAGGACAGGGAGTGTTCATACAGCTTCAGCACCAGGCCGCCGCGCTTCACCGGCCACGGCGTGGCCTCGCTGATGGTGGCATCGCGCGGATCCTGGTCCTGCGGCGCAGCCTTGCCCACAGGCTTGGATTCGGAGGACCCTTCTGGAAAAGGAACACGGTCAGGATCACGTACATGGCCATCTGCAGGAACTCGGATTCCCAGTTTTCAAACGTGGGCTCCACAAAATTTCCCGTAGACAGGTAGTCCAGAACCGTGACTCCCGGCTGCCCGTGGGCCGCCTGGTCCTCGCCGTAGGCGGCAGCTCCGGAGAGGATCATGCCAACAAAAAACGCCAGGAAAAGTCCGGCGTTGGCGAGCAAAAGCCCGTGTTCCTTGGCCCACGTGCGCATGTGCACTTTTTCGAATGGATCCCCAGCAGCTTGCTGGCTTATTGACCTGGCTACTGTTCGGCTGCGCGTTTATTGAGCCGCAGCGGGACATAAGCCAGCAGCACCAGAAGGACTGCCAGCAGGATTCCGCCGGCGGTCAGGCCGGCGGCTCGGCCGGCCGTCACGTCGAAGACAAGGGCAGCTGTCCCGACACTGAGCATCCCCACGCCGGCCAAGGCAATTTTGGTAATGGTGTCTGCGCTGGAGACCAGGGTTTCCTTGAGCCTTTGGCGGAAGAGCCGGCGGTGGACGCTGACGGGAAGCAGGATAAAGGCGGTGGTCAGCGTCGCGATCACAACGTTGACGAGGTAAAGGGCCACCTGGAAATCGTCCAGGTCCTCGAACCGCTGCTGGAACGGCAACGTCAGGAGAAAACCGGCCAGGATCTGAACCCCGGTCTGCAGCACCCGGAGTTCCTGCAGCAACTCAGCCCAGTTCCGGTCAAGCTGCTCCTCGCGGGTTTCATTCCGGCCGGTGCTGCCGGTGAAGTCCTCCACATCCGACATGTTTCTCCTTGCTCCGGGGCTGGGCGTGTGCTCCAAAACTAGGCTGAAGCTGCGCCAAGGGCAACGTTTGATAAGTTTACTGATTATTTCCTCCGGGCGCTGGACTTTGCTCCTCCGGGCGGGATAGTTTCAAAGAGCCGGTGCCGGCCGGAGCCCTTCGAAAACCGATTCAATGAAGAGGTGGACTATGAGCGATACGCAGAACCGGACAGGCCCGCCCACAGACCCCCGGGACGGCTATTACTCCGGGCCCTTCCCGAAGCAGGAACAGAAGCAGCCGGGACTCACCGCGCCGATGGATCCGAAGCCGGACCACGGCGAACTCAGCTACGAGGGGCGCGGTGCGCTGCAGGGTAAGGCCGCGCTCATCACCGGCGGCGATTCCGGGATCGGCAAGGCGGCGGCCATCGCGTTCGCCCGCGAGGGGGCCGACGTCGCAATTTCCTACCTTCCGGAAGAAGAGGAAGATGCCCAGGACACCGCCGCCTGGATCCGCAAAGCGGGCCAGCGCGCGCTGCTGCTGGCCGGAGACGGTCGGGAGGAGGACTTCAGCACCCGGATCGTCGCTGATGCTGTGGCTGAATTCGGCGGTCTGGACGTGGTGGTGCTCAACGCCGCCTACCAGAAGAACCGCGAGAGCTTCGAGTCACTCCCCACCGAGGAATTCGACCGCGTGTTCAAGACCAATCTCTATTCCTTGATCTGGACGGCCCGGGCCGCAGTTCCGCACCTGAAAGCCGGCTCCTCGATCGTTACTACGGCCTCCATCCAGGCCCTTAATCCTTCGCCGGGGCTGATCGACTACGCCATGACCAAGGCAGCGCAGGTTGCCTTCACCAAGGCGTTGGCCCAGGAACTGGGACCAAAGGGAATCCGCGTAAACGCGGTGGCCCCCGGCCCCATCTGGACTCCGCTGATCCCCGCCACGGAATGGCCGGACAAGCTGCCCACTTTCGGGCAGGACACGCCGTTGCAGCGGGCGGGTCAGCCGGCGGAGCTGGCCGCGGCGTATGTGCTGCTGGCGTCCGACCAGGGATCCTACATCTCCGGAGCAGTGCTGCCGGTGACCGGCGGCAAGGGCCTGTAACGAAGTTTGCACGTCAGATTCACATCCACCAGGAGGAACCATGAGTCAGGACAACCAGCGCACAGAACCGCACGTGGAAGTGGGCGGCTACGGCACGCCGACGGCGGAACAGGAGGTGGGCGGCGCGGAGACTAAGCAGTTCGCCCAGCCCCGTGAGGAAGAGGACTTTGATGCCGCCGGCCTGAACCAGAACAGCCCCGACGGCGAAACGTTCGCCACGGGCACGCCCAATCTCAGCCACTTCGATGAGGAAGACAAGGACAGTGCCGGCGAGCCGGGTGCCGGCCGTTTCGGTGGCACCGATGACCAGCACCACGCCGAAAGTGACACCAATGATCCCGGGTTCGAGCCGGGCGAACCGCCCATCCCGCGCGACGCCGTCGTGCCCTCCGCCGAGGCGGAGATCAACGACGCCAACGCCGATTCGCAGGGTTCTGAACCCTTCTCGTCGGAATCCGGACAGGATGCTGCCGGCCTGCCGGACGGCAGCGGAACCGACCGCGCCAAGGACGAATCACCGAACGACGACGGCGACGAAAGTTTCGACGCCGGGTAAGCACTGTTCTGTGCCCGGACTGCGGTTTTTATGTGGGTGGTCCACGCCCTGGGGGGCCTTCACCGGACGTATCCTAGAAGCAGGTTTTGCAGTGGGCCACGCGTTTCGAACCTAGGCGTGGAACATGGCCGCGGAGACACCGGGGGAGCCGGGCTGGGAATCGCTTCCCGACCCCCAGGATGTGGTGTTCGACAGCACGGATGTTGAAGACTTCCTTGCTGCGGTTACCCGCGAGTTCATGCGCGACATCGATGGCGATTCCCGCGGGATCAGCTGGGCTGCCACCTTCTTCCGCCGCGGATCGGCCCGAACCGCCGCCGCCGGCACCCCCGCGGCCCGCGCCGCAGACGAAGAACAGTGCTCGTTTGCAGACGGACCCGTGCTTGAGGCCGTGCGCACGGGGGATTTTGTGCACCTGGCCGACGTCGCCCGCGACCGGCGATGGCCGGGCTATGCCAGTGCTGCCGCGGACCACGGCGTCAGGTCGCTGCTGTCAATGCCGATTGCGGCCGCCGCCGGTTGGAGCGCCGCACTGAGCCTCTACGCGTCCACTCCCCACGCCTTCACCAGCGAGGACATCATCAGGACGCGCCGGTATGCGCGGCAGGTTGCCCGGTCGCTGTGGATGGTGGTGCGGGTGGCGGAGCGGGCCGAAGCCGGCGCGCAACTTGCGGTAGCCCAAAGCTCCATGGTGATTATGGACCTGGCAGTAAGCGCCCTCAAATCCGATTACGGACTCGGCCATGAGGCGGCCCTGCAGTACCTCCGGACCGTCGCGCGGCATACCCGCCAGGGGCTTCGTGAGACCGCCTTGAATATTGTGGCTGCCTCGCGCCTGGACCCGGCCGGACGTGGCCGGGAAAACGCCCCTTTCCGGGGACTCGCTGGACTTGAAACCCCCTCCCTCAGCGAGGGACCCTACAAAACAGGGAGCACGGCATGAACGTCTGGAAACAGGACATTGCAGCCAAGAACACCGCTGTGGAACCGGCGCCCCACCCGTGGCACCGCCTCGTGGCACTGGGCGATTCCTTTACCGAGGGGATCGGGGATCCCGAGCCGCGCAGCGAGGGCGGTTTCCGCGGCTGGGCGGACCGTGTGGCCGAGGAGCTCAGTGCGAACCAGCCTGATTTCGCCTACGCCAACCTTGCCGTCCGGGGCCTGCTGGTACAGCAGATCCTCGACCACCAGCTTGCCGCGGCGGTCGCCCTGAAACCTGACCTGGTCACGCTCTCCGCCGGCGGTAACGACATTGTTTTCCGGCGCAGCGATCCTGACCGGCTCGCAGAAAAAATCGACGACGGTGTGGCACAACTGGCAAGGTCCGGCGCCACCGTGGTCCTCTTTGCCGGGCCGGACTGGGGTGCGACGCCGGTCTTCAGCCAGATCCGCGGCAAAGTGGCCATCTTCAATGAGAACCTCCACGCGGTGGCGGCCCGCCATGACGCGGTCATGGTTGACCTGTGGTTCCTGCGCGAACTGTCGAACCCGGGCATGTGGGATCCGGACCGGCTGCACTTCTCACCGCTGGGGCACCACACCATCGCCGCGGCCGTGCTGAAGGCCCTGGGTGTCCCGCACACGCTGGAGCCCCTGGCGCCCAAGCCGCCGCTGCCCCGCAGCTGGAAGGAGGCCAGGACCGAGGACCTCATCTGGGCACGGGAATACCTGGTTCCGTGGGTGATCCGGCAACTGAAGCACCCGCCAGAAGCGGAGCTGTCCGCCAAGCGTCCCGAGCCGCGGCCGGTCTTCGGCATCGGAACCCCGCCCGGACCATTCATCGGCGGCGGTCGCGCGGCCTGACGCAGGAGCCTGACCCGGGGCCCGAAAAGGTCAGCGTTTCTTCGGCGCGCGTTTCGCTGCTGCGTTGACGGCGGCCCTCACGGCAGGAGGCAGGCCCGCCTGCTCCGTTTCCGGTTCAGCCACCGAGCCGCGGGCCTTCGCGATGGCTTTCATGCCGTGGTAAATCACCAGGGCGGCGGCTGAGCCGAGGGCGATGCCCGTGAACGTCAGTTCCCCTATGGTCCACGTGTAGTCGGCAATACCGATGATCAGCGCGACGGCGGCGGTGGTCAGGTTCACCGGGTTGGAGAAGTTCACCTTGTTCTGTGCCCAGATCTTGACGCCCAGGATTCCGATCATGCCGTAGAGCATGGTGGCCGCTCCGCCCAGCACGCCCGGCGGGACCGTGGCAATGAGTTCGCCGAATTTCGGCGAGAAGCTCAGCACAATGGCGAAGACGCCGGCAACCCAGTACGCCGCCGTCGAATACACCTTGGTAGCCGCCATAACGCCGATGTTCTCCGCGTACGTGGTGGTGCCGGAGCCGCCGCCGATGCCGGCGAGGACCGTGGCGGCACCGTCGGCCATCAGCGCGCGGCCGGAGACGCCGTCGAGGTTTTGGCCGGTCATGGCCGCCACGGACTTCACGTGCCCGATGTTTTCGGCCACGAGGACCAGTACCACGGGGACAAAGAGGCCAAGCACGCCCACGTGGAACTCGGGGGTCTGGAAGTGCGGGAGGCCGATCCAGGCGGCGGCTTCCATTTTTTCGTAGCTCACTTCGCCGCGCAGCATGGCGACGAGGTAGCCCACCACCACGCCCACGAGGATGCTGAGCCGGCCGACGATTCCGCGGAAAAGAACGCCGACCAGGATGATGGTGGCCAGCGTAATGACGGCGGTGACGGGGGCGGCGTCGAAGTTCATTTTCGCCGCGGGTGCAAGGTTCAGGCCGATCAGTGCCACGATGGCGCCGGTGACGATGGGCGGCATCAGCCGGTTGATCCAGCCCGCGCCGAACTTCTGCACGATCGCGCCGATCAGGGCCAGTGCGACGCCGCCGAGCACCACTCCGCCCAGCGCGCCGGGCACGCCGAACTGCTGTTGGGACGCCATGATGGGCGCGATGAACGCGAAGCTGGAGCCGAGGTAGCTGGGCACCCGCCCCTTGGTGATGACCAGGAACAGCAGCGTGCCGATGCCGGAGAAGAAGAGGGTGGTGGCCGGTGGCATCCCGGTGATGATGGGCACCAGGAAGGTGGCTCCGAACATGGCTACGACGTGCTGCATGCCCACGCCGATGGTCAGAGGCCAGGCCAGCCGCTCATCCGGAGCAACCACGTGGCCGGGCTTAATCGATTTGCCGGTGCCGTGGAGCTTCCATTTCATTCCGAGCATGCTCATGGTCGGGGCCTTTCAAGGGGGTTGCCGCTGGGGCTGGGATCTTCCGGTGCAACAATATCGCGCGGCCCGGTCCGGGTTCAGCAAGTGCTGTCGAGTGCCTTCCGCGCGATCCTCAATACTTCCCAGGCCAGCTCATTGCTGGGCGCGTACGGGGTGAGGTTTAGCGGTCCAGGTGGATACGCCAGATTAATGGTCAACTGGCGCCTGGCGTCCGGGGTTGTCAGGGCCATCGTTCCGTATCCTGCCGTGTCGCCCGCGTGGCCGTAGTAGAAGCCGCCCTCGCAGGCGTCGCCCCACCGGTCGAGGCCCAGCCCGTAGCCCTCGGGCGCCAGCAGCATCTCCTTGACGGTGTCGGGCTTCAGGAGCCGCCCGTCCATGAGCGCAGCGTAGAACGTGTTCACGTCGCCGACAGTCGAGACGAGGCCGGCCGCGGTGTTGCCGATGAGCCCGGCCAGGTACGCAGTGTCCAGCCGAACGCCGTCGACAGTGATGTAGCCATGGACCATGTTTGCGGGTGCCGGACCGGGGCCGGTCATATGCGTGCCGGTCAGCCTGAGGGGGTCGATAATGTCTGACCGGAAGATCTGGGCGATGGGCTGGCCGCGCAGGCGCTGCACGATGAGGCCAAGGGTAATGTAGTTCGCGTTGGCGTACAGCATGCGGTCGCCGGGCGTCAGCACCCAGGGCACGATGGCTGTCAGGGCAAGAATTTCTTCAGCCGTGATGGGCTGCGTCAGCGCCTGCTGCAGCGTGCGCGACGTCAGTTGCGGGTCGTGATAGTTGGGCATTCCGCTGGTGTGCCGCAGGAGATGCTCCACCGTGACAGGGCCTGGCGGCTTCATCAGGGTGTCGAATTCGGGGAGGTGTCGTCCCACCGGGTCCTGGATCTGGATGATGCCTTCCTCGACGAGCTTGAGGACCGAAACGGCGACCATGGACTTGGTGACACTGGCGACGTGGACCGGGTCGGTGACCTCAGCCGGCGTCGACGTTTCGAGGCTGCGGGCCCCGCGAGCCGACGAAAATGTCTCGCCGTCGATCCGCGCCTCGATCAGGACTGCCGGGGCTCCGAGGTCCAGCATCCTTTTGCTGAATTCCGCCAGGATGGTCCGGTACGTCACGGACGCTCGGGTGACCTGCACAGGCGCCGGCGGTGCCGCTGTGCAGCCCGTCAGCACGACTGCCACGATGGCGGCCAGAACGGCGGAGAACCGGATCCGTGATGGGCGATTCCGAGGCTCCGACATGTTTTCACGTCCCTGCTGGGGTCGGGCGGCGCAGGGAGCACGATCAGGCAGGCTGCGCCTTTACCGCCTATGTTCCTCAGGCTTTCTGGAGGGGTCAAGCAGAAATCCCGCCTCCGCTGTGGTGAACGTCACCTGCGTATTGGGAAGAGGTCCGGCCTGCTTGAAGTTACAACTATGGAAAGCAGACCGCCGGCCCATCATTTGCGATGAGCGGCCCAGCGAAAGGTACGCCATGACTATTGCCCACGAAGAAGCGGTTATCGATTCGGCCGCCGTCGACGCCATTTTTGCCGAGGCCCGCACGGCCAACTCCTTTACCGGTGAGGTGACCGAGGACCAGGCCCGCGCCATCTATGAGCTCACGAAGTTCGGCCCCACGGCTTTCAACTCCCAGCCCCTCCGCGTGACCTACGTCCGCTCGGACGAGGCCCGCGCCACGCTGGTCGACACCCTGGCCAACGGCAACAAGGCCAAGACCGCCTCCGCGCCGCTGGTTGCCATCCTCAGCTACGACACCGCCTGGGCCGAGCAATGGGACAACTTCCTCCCCGAATACAACGCTCCGAAGGCCATATACGACGCCGCCCCGGACCTGGCTGCGTCCACCGGCAACAACAACGCCCACCTGCAGGCCGGCTACTTCATCCTGGCCGTCCGGTCCCTCGGCCTCGCAGCCGGCCCGATGACCGGAGCCGACTTCGGTGCCATCGACGCCGCGTTCTTCCCGGCCGGCGACCAGAAGAGCTTCCTGGTGGTCAACATCGGCCAGGCCGGCGCAGACGCCTGGGGCGCAGCGAAGCCCAAGTTCAGCTACGAGGACGTTGTCCGCACCGTCTAACGCTCGCTCACTAGTCCGAAAATGGAGGGGACGTGACCGCGGTCGGTGCGCACTGGTGCACCCCGTCGTGGTCTGGCGGGTGTTGGTGTTGGTATGAAGACGGGT
>NZ_JBTNDX010000045.1:0-18018 GCF_054510755.1 Pseudarthrobacter sp. MDT3-1
CCCGAACTTCGCAACCGACGCCGACATCCTGACCCCGGCCTGATCAGCACCACCACCGCCGGCCCGGGAAGGACAGCCCGCCAAGCCATCCTTCCCGGGCCGCAGGCGGCCGGCTGCTCGTCGTCGGTGAAGACCGCGCTGCCGAGCCCGTAGGGCGAATAGGCCGCGAACTCGCCAAATTCGGACTAAACGAGTTCGCGAACAAGAAACTCATCCGCATCATCTGAGACCCGACACAGCACCAGGAGACTCCATGCGCGCAGCAGTCTATTACGGCAAAAACAAACTTGAAATCGAAGACGTACCGGAACCAACCCCAGGCGAAGGCCAGGTGAAGATCAAAGTCAGCCGCAACGGAATCTGCGGTACCGACCTCCACGAATACTACGACGGGCCGATCTTCATACCGCCCACGGACCCTCACCCGCTCACAGGACAATGCCTGCCCCTGACGCTGGGCCATGAATTCTCTGGTGTAGTCACCGAGATCGGCCCAAACGTCACGGATATTCGCGAGGGCGACCGCGTCACCATCGAGCCCATATATCGCTGTGGTGAGTGCCGACCGTGCAGGACCGGCCACTACAATCTATGCAATGTGATCGGCTTCCACGGGCTGATGGCCGACGGCGGGATGGCGGAATACACGGTCGTGCCCAGCAACCAGGTCCATAAACTCCCCGACAGCGTCTCGCTGGAGCAGGGAGCATTGGTCGAACCGATGTCCGTCGCTTACCACGCGGCCACGCTCGGTGAAGTCAACGATCAAAGCAGGGCCTTGATCTACGGCGCAGGACCCATCGGCATCGGCCTCTGGTTCGCACTGCGCGGGATGGGCCTGACCGAAATCGATGTCGTTGAACCATCCGAGACCCGCCGCAGGTCCATCGAGGCACTCGGCGCACGCACCCTGGACCCGACCAAACAGGACGTGACCGCCCTCATCGCCGACCGGACCAACGGCAACGGAGTCGACGCCGCATTCGACGCCGCCGGCGTAGCCCCCGCAGTCCAATCAGCCCTCGAATGCCTCGGCGAACGCCGCCCCCTGATCAGCGTCGCAATCTACGAAAAACCCCTCCCCACACCCCTCATCAACCTCGTGCTCCGCGAACGGCGCATCCAAGGCACCATCTGCTACACCGCAGCCGACTACTCCGCAGTCATCGACCTCATGGCAAAAGGCCACTACAATACCACCGGATGGGTGGAGGACGTTCCCCTCAGCGGCGTGGTCGAAAAGGGATTCGAACAGCTCCGTGCCGGCCAAAAAATGAAGCTGCTGGTGGACCCCACAACGTAGTCTCCCCAGATCGCTTGTAGCGTGGCTGACTGCGCCGAAGGCTGGCTTTGCATATGCAAGTCCAGCCTTCGGCTGTCCCCGGAATTCCGATGAGTCCTTATGGGTTCGCCAAAGGCGCAGGACTCGCCAGTCGCGGCCTTACCCTGCTTCTCAGTTCAGAGGACTTCAACTTACGGCCATGGTTCCGCTGGAAAGCCCGACTAACAGGACTCCGATTCGAACTAAAGCGACCGGAACAGATCGATTCTGTGCACCTGCAACAGCCCGCCGAGCGGGACGATCCATCAACGCAATGACGCGAAGGAACACCAAGATGTCGAATTCCATTGAGGAGCAAGCGACTCTCTTCAGCGTCGCGCGAAGAGCGCTCACCTCAACGGAGGCGGCCCTCGAAGGGACAACGACTTGGCTCGCCATCACGGACGCCAATGGAAAGGTGACTTACGACTGGGCGGCGGCACCGAGCCTCCGCCGGCATCTCGCGCGGGCAGATGTCAGCGAGGGTGCCGACTTGACCCAGCGTTCTGCGGGCAAGAATGGAGTGGGCGTCGCGCTTGCGACACGTGCCCCCACAGTCGTCCATGGAACTGACCACCTGGATGAGCGCATGCACAAGCTTGTTTGTGCGGCGAGTCCAGTCCTGCATCCCATCACTCGAAAGTTGCTTGGCGCCGTAAATGTCACGTCACTTGCTGGCGAACCTAGCCCGCATCTAAAGGTTGCACTCAATATGATGCTGAGTGGGATAGAGGACTCCCTGACGCGTCTCTCGTGCGCCCGCCACCAGCGGCTCCTCGATGCCCACTTGCGGGTCAAGGCGGGTACAGGAGCGGCCGTCATTACCCTGGACCGCCGCACGATGATCGCCGAAGACGGTCTTGGCGGATTATCACTTGACCGAGAGCAGTTGTGGAGCTTTGTCGAGGAGGCCGGACCGTTTACTAGGGAATTCGTCCTACCGATGGGCATTCGAGCGCAAATTGTCCCTGTGATGCCGCCGCGGACTACGGAGGGTTGCTCGTTAGTACTGAGCAGACTTGATCTCGCAGGCCTTGCAGGTTCGGTCGCAAGGGGTTCAGCCGCTCCGAGGGTAGTAATTCCGCCGGCGCTAGGACAGCTTGAACGGGCAGAGCGGGAGGTTATTGCGTCTGTGCTGCGTGAGTGCCTTGGGAACAAATCGGACGCCGCAGAGCGACTACGAATCTCGCGCGGAACGCTTTACGAGAGAATCCGCCGGTACGGACTGTGAGGACGATGCAATCAGAGCTTCACCGTGCGGTCGACGCTAGTAAAAGGCGCACAAGGGGAATTGGGCATGTGTCCAGCGGGCCGGAGGGAAGGTTCCCTCTCGGCTGTCGGTAGAGTCGGGGAT
This sequence comes from Pseudarthrobacter sp. MDT3-1, assembly GCF_054510755.1. Classification (NCBI taxonomy): domain Bacteria; kingdom Bacillati; phylum Actinomycetota; class Actinomycetes; order Micrococcales; family Micrococcaceae; genus Pseudarthrobacter; species Pseudarthrobacter sp. MDT3-1. The sequence continues at coordinate 2,676 of NZ_JBTNDX010000045.1, forward strand.
CCGAAGCGGGATGGAGAAGATGGCCGTGACGCCGTCCAACCGTGCAGCATAGATCTTCGTCCGGAACACATATGCAACTTGAGGGATCAGAGCGGCCCGCCTGCGTTGCGGGACATCTCCGATTCGTGGCCCCGGAAGGAAATCAATCATGAAAACACGGGCAACGACCATTCTTGGCATCGAACATCCCATAGTTCAGGGGGGCATGCAGTGGGTGGCTACTGCCGAACTCGCGGCTGCTGTCTCCAACGCCGGCGCGCTCGGCGTCATCAGTGCGCTCACAACCGGCTCACCGGAAAATCTGGCACGGGAGATTCGCCGCTGCCAAGACCTGACTGACCGCCCGTTCGGAGTGAATCTCACCATCCTGCCATCCATTATTCCGCCTCCCTACGAGGAGTACCGCGATGTAATTGTGAGCTCAGGCGTCCCCGTCGTGGAAACAGCCGGGAACAACCCGCGTTCATTCGTGGAGATATTTAAGGCGAACGGGATCACCACCATTCACAAATGCACCAGCGTGCGGCATGCACTTAAAGCCGAGTCGCTAGGGGTGGACATCGTCAGCATTGATGGGTTCGAATGCGCTGGTCATCCTGGCGAGGACGATGTTCCAGGGCTTGTCCTGATTCCTGCTGCTACAGCCCTGCTCCGAATCCCGGTGTTGGCCTCCGGAGGCATTGCCGACGGTCGAGGCTTGGTCGCGGCGCTAGCACTCGGAGCTGACGGGATCAGCATGGGGACGAGGTTCATGTGCACCCAGGAATCCCCGATCCACTCAAGGATCAAGGATGCGATTGTTGCGGCTACTGAGTTGGACACAGAGCTCATATTCCGCCCCTTGCGCAATACCTCGCGTGTTGCGAGCAACTCGGTCAGCCGCCAGGCAGTGGAGGTCTTGGCCAAGGGCGGTGTATTCGAGGACGTCAGAGAACTGGTGGCCGGGGCTCGAGGCAGACGGGTCTACTCGGAGGGTGATCCCGAGCATGGTGTCTGGACCGTGGGAATGGTCCAAGGACTGATCCACGACGTGCCCGGCTGCGAAGAGTTGGTGGCCAGGATTGTCCAGGATGCCGAGGCCCTGATCGATTTACGCCTGGGCGCGCTTACACGATGAACTCAACGCCGCCACCACCTCCGCTGCCGCTCAAAACAGCATCCGCGCCTCGATGCGCATGCGGAGGCGCCCTACTCATGGCAAGAAGATCTGACAGAGAGATCCTGAGCCTGTGTGATCGTCTGCGGCAAGGTCCGTACGAGGCACGGCTCGACGTTGAGCTGCCGCCGGGCTCAACAAGGGAAAGCTGGGCAGGTCTTCCGACGTACCAAGGTAGGTCCGCCGCCGCCCGGTGAGGTGACGGGCAAATTTGTTCCCCGAGAGTGGCCTGTGTGCTGTGGCAGTTGCATCTTCGAGGGGGCTTTCGCGGCGTGGATCCGTCGCTAACCGGGCACGGATTGCAGGGCGAATGCCCGTACATATTTCCTCTGCCGGACTGGCGTTAATGTCGCACCAGAGCCGTGAGTTGCAGGCGGAATACCTCGAGCAATTCGCGGACCCGGCCGGTAGGTTGACTACCGACGGCGTCCGCCATTTGCTGGCCGAAGCCGCCCAGCAGGGCTACGCGCAGCTCGCTGGCATCGTCGACCCGGATACCTGGGGCATTGCCGTTCCGGTCGTGGACGGCAAGCGGCGGACGGTGGCGGCGCTCGGCGTCGTAGTTCCGCTGGCGGAAATGCGTTTCCAGGCCCTGGTTCCGGCGCTGCAGACAGCGGCTCGGGGGATAGGCCGCCAACTCGGCGATTAATCTTACTTCCGTTCAACAGAAGACAGGTAACGCCAATCACGCAGCGCACGCCACACTGATTCCAGACTCATCCCGGTCCGAAACGCCGGGATCCGCAACGAAGCGAGGAATACCATGGCACGCACAACCATCACCACCCAGGTGGCCATCATGGGCGCAGGCCCTGCCGGCCTCATGCTCTCCCACCTGCTGGCCAAGCAGGGCATCGAATCGGTCGTGGTGGAAATCCGCACCCGCAAGGAAATCCAGGAAACCGTCCGGGCAGGCATCCTGGAGCACGGCACCGTGAACATGCTGGTGGACTCCGGCGTCTCGGACCGTGTGCGCCGCGAAGGCGACCGCCACGACGGCATCGAGCTGCGTTTCAACGGCGAAAGCCACCGCATCGACTTCAAGGACCTCGTGGGCGAGTCCGTCTGGCTCTACCCCCAGACCGACGTGTTCGCAGACCTCGCCGCACGGCGGGAGGCCGACGGCGGCGACGTCCGCTACAGCGTCACGGACACCACCGTTCACGACCTCGAAGGCAAGCCGAAGGTCTGGTTCACCGACGGCGACGGCCGGGAATACGAGATCCAGGCCGACTTCCTCGTGGGCGCCGACGGTTCCCGCAGCCACTGCCGCCGCCAGGTGCCGGAGGCTTCGCGGACCCAGTATTTCCACGAGTACCCGTTCGCCTGGTTCGGCATCCTGGCCGAAGCTCCGCGCAGCGCCGACGAACTGATCTACGCCAACTCCGAGCATGGCTTCGCCCTGATCAGCCAGCGCACAGAGACCGTCCAGCGCATGTACTTCCAGTGCGATCCCAAGGAAAACGTGGCCGAGTGGGATGACGAGCGCATCTGGTCCGAGTTCCGCAAGCGCGTCAACGGCAACGGCTTCGAGCTCAAGGAAGGCCCGGTCCTGGAAAAGATGGTCCTGCCGTTCCGCAGCTTCGTGCACACGCCCATGCGTCACGGCAACCTCTTCCTGGCCGGCGACGCCGCCCACACCGTCCCACCCACTGGCGCCAAGGGCCTCAACCTCGCCATTCACGACGTCAAAGTGCTCTTCGAAGGCCTCGACTCCTTCTACTCCAACGGTTCCACCGCGCTGCTCGACTCCTACAGCGACCGCGCTCTGGACCGGGTATGGAAGGCCCAACACTTTTCCTACTGGATGACGTCAATGCTGCACACCGTCCCCGGCGCCGACGACTTCGACCGCGCCCGCCAACTCGGCGAGTTGCACTCCGTGGTCTCCTCCCGGCACGGCAAGGCCTACCTGGCGGAGTCATACACAGGCTGGCCTGCAGTCGGATAGACGTTCGCCTGATGTGGAGGGACAGGAGAGCGATGACTCCCGAGCGTGCTTTCAAGGTGGGCTTGGATGTCCTCAGGTGAGGATCCGGCTGGGTAAGCCATAGGGGAAGGTGACGCCCGCGAGCTCGGCGAGCTCGCGGGCCCGACGCATCACAGAGGCCATTGAAAATCTGTGTGTTTATTGGCCGAGCCCACGGCCGCAAGATAAATCCCGCAAGGGCAAACCGCGGCTACACCGCTCTCGCCGCAGTGTGAGTCCGGCGGGGCAAGCATTTGCACGCGCCAGCGATCCAGATGGCCGCGAACGTCCGTTCGACGGCCCAGAACAGGCCGACGCCCGGATCCCTGAGCAGGAATCCCGGAACACCACCATTCATGCAACCCCCAATGCGTGGAAACATGCAGTAATGCAGGAAGACTCTAAATTTCAGTCCCTGCGGGCCAAGTCCACGTGACGCGCCGAGACCGCAATTAATTTAGTTAGCGCTTCTGACCTGCGGAAAACGTCAGGTTCTGCGCGAAACGGGATGTCCGTTCTCATCCCAGATGTCAGTGCTGACCTGGGGGCTGGCAGGTTGAATGAGACAGAATCTGGGCAGTTCCGTCTCATTCAAGTTGTCAGTTCCGTATTTTCACAAGCGCTTGGAACGCGCTAAAAGGAGTCGCGGCGTTACTGCCGAAGGCCCGAGGAAGCCAGACGACGCCGCAAAGGGTGAGTCTTCGCAGCGCGGTACCCAGGCTGTCAATTTGATTGAGAATGGCCCGGGATCCGTAGACTGACACGTTGATTGCGAAAACTGACATCTTGTATGAGAACGGACACGGGAGTTCTCGCATCCACTGCTACTCCCGTACTTTGAATGCCGATAATGGATCTTTCGTCCGGTCGATGTGGGCCAGGGGCGGCCTGGGAGTTCGGTCATCGGCCAAGCGTGTCGCCACGTTGTCGTTGGCCAACACATCTAATCAGGAGGGCGCCTCCGTACGTGGGATCTTGTACCGGCCTGCCGCGCCTCGGCTCCAGGAGCGACTGGTTCTGGTGTGAACCGGATGGCCGGGTAGTCGCTTCTTGGCTTGGTCATGTGCGTGTTTGCCGAACGGCTCATGAAATGGATGAAGGAGGTGTCGCCGCGATGAAGTTCTACTCAGTTTTGGTGGGCTTACCGGCGAGTGTATGCTCCGTCCCTTGCAGACGGCGTCACCCACAACGTAGGACGGGGCGAACCCGTCCGTAGTCCCAGCGCAAAGAAAAACGGAGTTCCTCAGTGGGGAAAGTGGTTCGCATTTGGCGTGCGCAGAAAGGCGAATCTGGGCGTGTGCACATTGTGCACACTTTGGGCGTCGGATCGGGTCGTACAGGGGTCGGATCGGGCCGGATTCCGTATGTTTCCGCGGTTGTCCAGTGTTTGCAGGGGCCGGAATGCAGTTCGAGTCCCACCTCGGGCACAGTGTTTCCGCAGGTCAGGGGCTTTTTTGGTGTTTCTTCGTGTGGACAGTGTCCACACTCTTGCCTCTGATCTGATGTTCCGGGTGTGTGGGGTCCCGGAAGGCGTATTCGGTTGTGTGGGGGAGCGGCTGACTACGGCGGACCGGGTGCCGCCCCGTGGGGCCTCTTCTGGGAGCTCATCCTCCTTCGTCCTTCCGTTGGGTTTTCGCGTTCACCACTTCATGGTGGCTAGAACCGCCTACAACATGACCTGCTGATTATTTTTTAGATCGACCCAGGGTTGCGGCCGGTCTGGATTTTCCGCTCTGATACCTGTTCATGCAGGAATGCGGGGGGAACGGCATGACATGGCAACTGATCCGGAGCAGATCATGAGCTCGCTGAGCCTGCCCAGGTGGTAGCCGGGGTCGGCTTCGAGGGCGAGTTGCAGGAACTGGTGGGCCTTGCTGCCTCTGCCTTCCCACCAGTTGATGAAGGCGATGGCGGTGAGGATTGGGGCGGAGTGTCTGGTGCTGCTGCGTGTGTATGCGTGCAGCAGCACCTGCTCTGCCCACTTGACCCGGGACCAGTGCGGGTTGCTGTTCGTCTGGGCCAGGAGGACACGGTTCATGGGTTCGTCGATTCCGGGGATGTCCGCCATGAGTTGATCCCGAATGGTGGGGAACTGGAGGCTCGCGATCAGGCTGATGATTTGCTCGTCGGTCGGAAAGGATTTTCCGGCCAGCATTTCCGTCCAAAGCGTCCGGGCCCGGTCCCTGACACCCTCGACGTTCAGGCTCTGCATTGATTTCACGCAAGTTTCCCTCCGTCTCCAGCACAACGTTGTTGTCTTCGCCCGTGCCCTGGTCTCGCCCGTCATCGACGGGCACCCTCTCGGCTGCCACCGGCCGTAGGTCCCGGACCGATCGTGTTCGTCAAGCTCGTCCAGGTCCTCGTGCCCGGCGCCGCCTACGAGAAGATCGCCGAAAGCACCTGCTCGGCCACCACCGTCCGGCACCGGGGAACGGGCACATCGCCGCCGGAATCTTCGAAAAGCTCGAGCAGCTATGCCTGGAAGCCTATGACCGCATCGTCGGCATGGAATTCGTGGACCTGGCCGTGAACGGATGCATCGTCAAAGCCCCCTGCGGCGGCGAGGCCGCGGCCCGGTCCCCGGTGGACCGCGGCAAGTCCGGCACCAAACGCTCCCTGCTGGTCGACGGCAATGGCAACCCCCTGGGCACCGTGGTCGCGGCGGCAAGCGCCACGAGTCGCACAGCTGGCTGACCGGCAAGCCCGAAAACGTTCGCTGATCGCCTACGACCAATGAATCCAATAGGAATTGATCAAATTGCGCCCCTGGGCTCGGCATGCATCTGTTTTCCTCCATCACGCGGGCGGAACAGCCGCGAGTTCCGCGGCTTGGCGCTTCTGCGGCGTCGACGTCGCAAAGCTCGGCTACCAGGGGCGAGACTTCGGATCCGTCGCTGAAGCCGCGGATGTCCCTGCCGGATGGATGGAAGCGTCACCGCCGCCCAGCTTGCCCTCTAAGGCCACAGCATGGGTGCGAGCCCTGCTTTCGAGGTCGCCCGTCGGCTACCTCCCCCGGGCACAAGCGAAGCACAAGCGACGGGCCACCCAAAAGGAACGGCCCGCCGCTTCGCAGCTTTTAGACAGCCAGCAACCGGCAGCCCAGGTCGGTGGCCCTGAACTCGCCGAAGTCGCGCACCACCAGTTCGGCTCCCGCCTCGACAAGCCGTTCTTCCGGGCAGTAACCGCTGAGCACCCCCACGGGGACACAGCCTGCTTCCGCGGCGCAGCGCATGTCATACTCTGTGTCGCCGAAGTACAGGGCTTCGCCGCCGTCCCGGAGATCTGCCAGCACCCGGGCTTTGTCCGCGGCTTCAGTAACGACGACGCCGAACCGGTCCTCGAGGTCAAAAGTCCTCAGTTCGGCCAGCAGGTACCCGGGCCCTGCCGCCGATATGACCGCACACATCTCGCCGGCCGCATTGAGCTCGGCCAGAAAGCCCGCCGTACCGGCGCGAAGGGGCGCTGGCTGCGAAGCCATGGCCGCGTTCCATTCCGCAATGGCGGCCGGCACGTCTCCGGCGCGAACGCCAAGCTTCAGGAACATCTCGTCCATCGGCAGCATGAACTTGCGATCAAACTGATCCGGGCTGATCTCCTGTCCTCCCACCAGCCGCAACGCCGCATTGGTTGCACCACAGGCACGGCCTGCGTCGTCGGCAATGGTGCCGTTCCAGTCGAAAAGGTATTTCATACAGCGGCCGACAATGCAGCGGCTGTCAGTCCCAGTTCGGAGGCCATGCCCGCCTGGAGCCCGCCAGGGCCGTGGAAAACGTGGATCTTCTCCGGATCAGACCACACCCCAACACGGGAATGCAGCTGCGGGCGCTCAGCGGAGCGGCAGGACAGGAGGAGCACCGAGCCGCCCAGGTCCACATGAACGGTCCTGAGCGGGCCGTTGGGCTCGATCAGGATCACTTCGCCTTCCGTAGTCCAGGCGTTGCCGCGCTCAGGTCGTCCAAGGCGGACGTCCTCAGGCCGGACGCCCAAGACAACGTTGCCCGTCAGGCCTGCGTTGCTGGCGTCCGTGGACACGCGTCCGTAGGCCGTCTCCAGCGCCCCGGATTCCGAGCGGACCGAGGAGAGGAGGTTCATCGGCGGCGCTCCGATGAACCCGGCAACGAAGGCCGAGACGGGAGAATCGTAAAGCTCGTCCGGAGTGCCCAGCTGCACGATGCGCCCGTTGTCCATCACGGCAATGCGGTCGGCCATGGACATGGCGTCCTGCTGGTCATGGGTGACGGTCACGCCCGTGGCGCCCTCCTGGCTGATGAGCTGGTGGATTTCGGCGCGCAACGAGATATGGAGCTGGGCATCGAGTCCGGACATGGGCTCGTCGAGGAGTACGACGCCGGCATGCCGGGCCAGTGCGCGCGCCAGGGCAATACGCTGGCGCTGGCCGCCCGACATCGCCTTCGGGCGCCGGTGAAGCAGTTCCTCGACTCGCATCCGGGAGGCAACCTCGCGTGCCCGCTTCTCCGCCTCCTGCTTGGACAGGCCCAGGCCGTGGCGCAGCCCCAGGGTGATGTTGCCCAGGGATGACAGGTGCGGATACAGGGCGAAGTTTTGGAAAACGATCGACACGTCGCGCTGGTGGGCGGGCACGCCCGCCTGGTTCTTGCCGTCCAGTTCCACGGTGCCCTCGTCAGGGTGTTCGAGCCCGGCGATGATCCGCAGCAGGGAGGACTTGCCGGATCCCGAGGGTCCCAAAATGGAGAGGTTCTCCCTGTCCCGGATGGACAGAGTGACGCCGTCGAGCGCCGTCACGTCGCCGAAGCGCTTGGTGATGTTGGTCAGTTCAATCGCTGTCATGGTTACTTACCCAGCATGGAGTTGATGGACTTCGCTGTGGCGGGCACAACCTCGTCGGCCGGCTTTCCGGTGGCAAGCTGCTCCATCATGGTGCGCACGGTGTTGATGATCTGGGCCGTCTGGGCTCCTTCGAAACCGCCCCACACCGTCAGCGGCTTGTCGTAGGTCCACGCGTACCGCATCTGGGGAGCGATGTTTTCTCCCTTGAGGAGCTCTTCGGTGGCAAGCTTGTTGACCGGAATGTAGCTGTAGTCCTTGCCGCTGCTCAGGAGCGAGGCCTCCTTGGTGAGCATCTCAGTGATCATTGCCTGGGAGAATGCTGCCTTGCAGGAGTCCTCGGAGATGACCACCCAGCCATTGCCGCCCGCAGGCAGGTCGCCCTCGGGTCCGTTGAGTCCGGGAAGGTCGATGGGCGTCCAGTCCAGGTCCTTCGGAGCTTCCTTGGCAACCTTCACAATGCGGGACGTCGTGGCCATATGGAAGGCGAGGTTCCCGGCGACAAACTGTGCCTGGCCGTCATCCATGCGCACATTCAGGGACACTTTGTCCTCCGCCAGACGCGAGAGCAGCCCGATGGCCTCGCGGCCCTTCGGGGTGTCAAAACCGAACGACCCATCCTCGGCCACGTACTTTTCGCCGGAGGACTGCACCAGTGCCTGCGAGAACCAGTCCGGAAGATCATCCGAAGAGATGTTGATGCTGGGCTTGCCGGTCTTCTCGGTGACCTTCCTGGCGGCTTCCTCCAGTGCTGCGAAATCCTTGATGGACGCCGGATCGGTAATGCCGGCTTCAGCCAGCAGCTTCTTGTTGACCAGCATGGTGGGCGTGGAGATCTGAAACGGTGCAAGGTAGGTGGTGCCGTTGACTTCCCCGGCCGTCAGGAACTGCTTCTGGTAACCCTCAGGAAGTGTTGCAGGGTCCAGCGGCGCGGGGTTGTAGCTGTCGGTCCAGAACCGGAGCTGGCCCAGGCCCGTCATGATCAGGTCCGGCCGCTTACCCACTGCTGAATCCGCGACGATCTGCTTGGTGAGGTCGGAATAGTTACCGCTCTGGGCGGCGACGGCATCGATCTTGAGGCCGGGGAACTTCTGTTCCATGACCTTCTTTGCGTGGTCGACGGCGGGCGTGCCCTGGGGGGCGAACGCCAGTTTGATGGTGGTTTCCTCCGGCTTGCACTGGTCGATGGCGGCTGCAGCGGCGACAGAGCCGCCGGAGCCGGACTCAGCACCTCCGCAGGCCGAGAGGCTTAGGACCGTCACGGTGGCGAGCGCGGCGGTGGCAAGGATTTTGTGGCGCATGGGGATTCCTTCGTGTGATTTGGGAGGTCTGTAGATGGGGGTGGGGAGGGGTTACGGAGTCAGCCGGCGACTTCGGTGCCGGCCATACCGCGGACAAAGTGACGCTGGGCGAGGAGGAAGAGGATGACCACAGGTGCGGTCACGATAGCGGCGGCGGCCGCGAGTGCGGGATAGTCGAAGCCGGTGTCGGCATTCTGGAAGATCGCGAGGCTGAGCGGCGGGGTCATGATGGCCGGGCTACGTGCCACCAGGAGCGGCCAAAGGTAGTCGTTCCAGTGGGTGAAGATCGACAGCATGGAGAAGGCGGCTATTGACGGAGCCGAGATCGGCACGACCACTGAGACAAGGGTCCGCAGTGGGCCCAGCCCGTCGGTCTCTGCCGCCTCCATAATGGCCTCCGGCACCGCCATCATCTGCTGGCGCAGCATGAAGATGCCGATGGCGCTCGTGACGAACGGCAACACCAGGCCCAGCCGTGTATCGCCCAGGCCGAGCAGGTTCAGCCCCACGAAGGTTGGGATCATGGTGGCCTGGTGCGGGATGAGGAGGCAGGCCAGCACCAGGCCGAGGATGAGGCCGGCGCCGCGGAACCGGAACTTGGACAGCGCGTAGGCGGCCGGAATGCAGGTCAACAGCTGCAGGACTAGGATGCCGAGCGTCACCGCGATGCCGTTGAGCATGGCCTGGCCCAGGTTCGCCTTGTCCCAGGCCCGGGTGAAGTTTGAAAAGTCGAATTCGACGGGGATGAGGCTCAGTCCCGTGGTTGTCAGGCCCTCCGCGGGGGCCACTGCCGTCCGCACCATCCAGTAGAAGGGAAACAGTGCCAGTGCCGCCGCGAGGATGCCGAGGGTCGTAGCCAAAGCTGTGTGGACTTTGTTCAGTTTGGTCATGGGGTTTCCTTGGTACGCCGCGGACGTCCGATGATGCCGACGGCAAGCAGCAGGGCGATCAGGATGAAGGAGATGGCGGATGCTTCGCCGATCCGGAAGTACTCGAAGCCCACCTTGTGGGCCGCGGTCATGGCGGTTTCCGAGCTTCCCAGTGGGCCGCCCTTGGTCATGACGTTGACGATTTCAAAGACCTGGACGGCGCCGGTGATGGACAGGACCGTGACGAACACCACGGTGGGCCGAAGCATCGGCAGGATGACCGTCCGCAGCTTGGTGAAACCCCGGATTCCTTCGACGGCCGTCGCTTCGTGGATGGAGGACGGGATGGTGGTCAGCCCTGCCATGAACAGCAACATGCACAGGGACGTAGCCCGCCACAGCCCCAGCAGAATAACGGTGAACAATGACGTATCGGCTTCATCCAGCCAGTTCACCGGGGCGAGGCCGACGATCCCGAGGAGCTGGTTGGCGAAACCGCCCTGGAACGCGAAGATCCATTTGAACACCACGGCCATGGCCACCATGTTCGCCGTCATGGGCAGAATGAGGGCGGTCTTGGCGAGCCAGCTCCCGCGGCCCATCTTTTCCATGAGCAACGCCAGCAACAGCCCCAGCACAATGGACGGGATGATCGTGGCCAGCGAATACACCAGCGTGTTCCACGCCGCCTGATGGATCAGCGGATCTGCAAAAACCTTGAGGTAATTATTGATGCCCGCGTACTTCCATGAACCCCCGGACAGCGGGATAACGAAGAAGCTCCCGATCAGGGACAACAGGGCCGGCCCGTAGACGAACAGCAACAGGGCCGCCAGAGCGGGGAGCAGCAACAGATACGGCGTCAGGGACGGCCTGGAGTATCCAGAAGTGGGGGCCTGCTTGCCTGTACGGCCTCCGGGAGCCGGCGTTGCGGCTGCGACCTTCGCCGCCGAACGCGTCAGCAGGCTCATGATCCGGCTCCCAGATTAAGCGCGAGCAGCCCGCCGTCGACTCCCACCGTGAGGTAGCTACCGCCCCCGGCGGCGACCAGCGGGGCTGCGAGGGGGACCCCGACGTCGTACGTCCCGGCCGGGGTGCCGTCCAGTCCGTAACGGCGGATGACGCCGTCGAGCCCTGGCAGCAGCAGCGTTTCGCTGGACTCTTCGTAGGCAGGGGCGGCCATGACGGGGTTTGCCTTCATGCGGTAAGCCGTCATGGGGAACGGAGCCAGCCCATCCACTGCTGCATCCCACAGCTGCCCGCCGGTCTCCTTGGCCAGCATGCGGAGACCACGGCCGGTCACGGTGACCACGTATCCGGCGGGGGTGATGACCGGGGTGGAGGGGCTGTAGCCGCCTTCATGCTGCACGGTCCACTGCGCGGAGCCGGTCTTCCGGTCCAGCTTGGCCGTGCTGGAGATCGCCGGTACCAGGAAGCTGTCCTGCGCAGCGTCGTAGGCCGCGGTCCCGGTGACCCGGAGGTTCCGGGCGGCGTCCCACGGGTCGTCCTGCAGTAGGGGCATGGGCCAGATAGACTCCCCGGTGTGGAGGTCGACGGCGATCGGCGAGTTCGGCGTCGGCCAGAACCCCACCATCACCATGGTGCCCACGATCGCGGGGCTGGAATGCGTGACGATGTTGTGGTGGGGGGACAGATCGGTGCGCCGCCACAGGACCTCTCCGGTGGCAGCGTCCAGGGCGCGGAGGTCGCTCTGGTCGCCGAGCACCACGATGCCCGCCGATTCCACTGGTGACTGCCAGGCGAAGCGCCGGTACGGGTCCGTGGAGGGCGTCGTCCACAGCCGCTCACCGGTTCCGGCAGCCAGGCCCGCTACCGCACCGTTGACCTCGGCAACCACCACGACGTCGCCAACCAGGACCGGACGCGTCTTGACGGCGGACCCGGTGGGCGCCGACCACAGAAGCCGGCCGCTTTCAGCGTCGAGCGCCTCTACCGTCCCGGCAGGGCGGTCCTCAATCTGGGAGCCGGCAAAGATCTGGTCCCCCGCCAGGGCGAGCCCGGCGCGGTGGCCGGCACCGGCCAGCTGATGGCGCCAGCGGACCAGCGAACTGCCGGATTTGGCGTCATATCCTGCGACGGTGGCCTTGTCGACGTCGAACGCGTGTTCCGGGTTGTGCAGGTAGTGGGCCGGCATGGTGCGGGTGTTCAGCTCCAGGCTCGTGCCGTCCCACACCACTTCGCGGAACATCGGCGGGGAATAGTCCAGGCCGGCAAAAAACGGGGTGGGGCTGTTGACGTGCAGGACGCCGTCGATGTCCACGACCCGGGACGTGTGCCAATGGCCGGAGAAGGTGGCCAGCGGCTTCCGCGGGAGCCGGTCCATGACCGGATGCCCCGGCTGGTCATGCATGCACAGGATGTAGGGGGTATCGTCCCCGGCGGCCGCGAGATCATTGCTGAGCCATTCCTCCTGGACCGTGTGGTCTAGTCCGAGCTCGTGCGTGTGCCAGTCCATCACCACCACGTGCAGGCCGGCAACACCGTAGGAGAACCACCGCGGGCCCACCAACGACTCGTACAGTCCCGGGTCGCCATCGTTGACGATGTAGTTGTTGCGGGAAATGCGCCCTGCCCGTCCGGCGTGCATGTGGTCGTGGTTCCCGGGAACCAGGTTGACGGGAACCTGGGCATCAGCCACAGCATCCAGCAAACCGGCAAACTCCTCCGGAGATCCGTGGTCCACCAGATCGCCGGTGACGATCACGGAGCGGCTCGCCGGCGAAAGCTGAGGGAGGTCCTGAATGAATTCCTTCAGCTGGTCAGGCGTTGTCAGGCGTCCTTTGTCGAAAGCCCACTGGTCGGGCTGAGCCATGTCGATATGCGTATCGGTGATGTGCATGAACTGGTACGGGAGGGATTGCTCCGTGGCGTGCAGTTCGAAGACGAGCTCCGTGCTGTTGCCGGCATTGGCGGGAACCCGCCTGAACCAGTGGTCCGTATGCCACCCGGTGGGACGGGTCAGGGTGATGAATGAGCCGAAGGTTTCGACAGTGAAAGTGCCGTCCGCTCCGGTGGCCACGACGTCCCGACCGTTTGTGACGGCGACGCCGGGAAGCGGCATTCCTTCTGCCGCGATGACACGGCCGGTGATGATTGTGGGCATGAGGTCTCCAGGATTGAGCGGAATATTCTGGGAATTGCGCTAACTGCGATGAAGTTGGGAGAGGATGTCGTTGCTGGCGGACAATGCGGCCATGCGCTGATGGGATCCATGGGTCAGCAGAACCACGATGGCGTCCAGTACAGCCAGGTGCACCACACGGCTGGTCATGGCATCCACCCGGTAGGCCGTTTCCTGACTGCCCGCCACCACTGACAGATCCACGAGGTCAGTCAGCGGTGTTCCGGTAAAGCTGGTAACCGCCACCGTCGCTGCCCCCGCTGCCTTCGCCGCACGGGATGCTGCCAGTGTTTCCGTGGTGGAACCCGTATGGCTGACGATCAGGCAGGCATCCTCCCGGGTGAGGCGGCTGGCCATGATGTTCTGGATATGTGCATCGGCGACAAACACAGCATCGACTCCCACCAAGGCAAGCCGATACGCCACATCCGCGGCCAACGGAGCTGACGTGCCGATGCCCAAAACCAGGGTTCTGCGTGCTCTGCCGATACGGGCCGCAACTTCTGCCACGCTGCCGTGGTCAATGTTCCCCGCGGCAGACTGTAACGCCTCGGCCGAACCGAGAACCACCTTGCGGCTAACGGTCCGTTCATCGTCATCGGCCTCGATATCGGCAAGCTGCACAGTTTCGGACGGCGACTCGCGGGTCAGAACCAGCTTGAGGGCCTGGAAACCGGCCAGGCCCATGCTTTGGCAGAACCGTACTGCGGACGCGGACGAAACTCCTGCCTCAGCCGCGAACTGGCCGATCGACTGATTGATGATGTTCTGCGGATCTCCCAGAATGGCACGGGCGATACGCAGCTCCACGGCGGAAAACGAGGCCAGGTTTTCCCGGATGGACTCAAGGAACTGGGTCTGGTGCTTGGCGGGGACTTTGATTTGTTGCGTGCTCACAACTTCAAGTTAGGTGGCTGAGTCAACGGGCGAGAACACCGGAGGTAAACGAAGAAAAAACATTTCACAAAATGGTCAGCTGTGAAATTTACGTTCACGCTGTGCCCGGAATAGTGCGCATCCATGCAACGGCCCACAGAATGCGGCACATCTTCCGGGTGTGGCGGGCCCACTCACTGGGAGACGAGGCATTGGAGCGGCTTTACGTGGCGGAGGCACAGCACTTCTCCGGCGCGGAAGCTGCCCCGCCATCGTTGCCCAACTGGCCACGTGCCGAGGCCACTTCGGCATGGCCTTCTGGAACCCCACACTGCTCCGCTGCGAAGCTGACCTAGTTCCCTGCGCCTGAAGTTCGTTTCAGAAGTCTGCCGATTGATTCGAGAATTTGTTCAGCGGTCTTGGTCCAGATGTATGGTGTGGGGTTTTCGTTCCATGTTTTGACCCAGTTGCGAATGTCGGCTTCGAGGGCCTGGACGCTGCGGTGGTCGCTGCGGCGAAGGAGGTCTTCGGTGACGAATCCGCGCTCGACTTGGTTCAGCCAGGAGGAGTAGGTGGGGGTGAAATGGATGTGGAACCGCGGGTGGGCCTGGAGCCAGTTCCTGATAGTCGGGGTTTTGTGGGTTTGGTAGTTGTCGCAGATCAGGTGCACGTCCAGGTCCTCGGGGACCTGGGCGTCTATCTTGACCAGGAAGCTCCGGAACTCGGTGGCGCGGTGCTTCCGGTGAAGACTGGAGATCACGGAACCATCCGCGGTGTTCAGTGCGGCAAACAAGGTCGTGGTCCCGTGCCTGACGTAGTCGTAGGTTCGTTTCTCGGGCGTCCCAGGCATCTGAGGAACGCAGCCGGGATCATGCGGCTTTCGGCCGATCGGACCATGAAGGGGTGAAGAGGAGGTGAAATCGTTATGCAAAGCCTGGAGACTCAGTGCGCCGTGCGGGTGTGCCCGGAAGTCCCTAACGAGCGCGGGCAGGACCAGGTTTCGGCCGAGGTTGATCTGAGGTGTGTCAAGGATGTGAGACAGTCGCGTAGTTTCTTTTTGGTCAGGCAGCCGCGGGAAGCGGTTGCGCGGTTGGCGTGAAGGCCGCCATTGCGGTGGCCGGCGGCAGGCCGTCATTGTTGCTGTGGGGTCGCCATCGGTTGTAGAACACTTCGATGTAGTTCATCACTCCGCGCCGGGCCTCCTGGCGGGTCGTGAAGCTGTGG
>NZ_JBTNDX010000046.1:0-16687 GCF_054510755.1 Pseudarthrobacter sp. MDT3-1
ATGAAAGGCACCCTCACCGTGAAATAACACCCCGGCAGAAGGACGCAGTACACCGGGAACGAAGTGGGGTCTGGAACGGAGATATTCGTTTCTTCGTTACCGGGCGTGCGTCCCGAAGGGTCTGCGCTCGTGTTCCCGGATCGAGGTTTCCCTGGCCCGGTTGCCTTCAACGCGGCAACTCACCGAAGCGGGGACCGGCACATGGGCGGGTCTCAAGGGCACTGTAGAACTTGGTGCAGACGGGGTGATCCACCTTGTGTGGACACCCGGAATCGTTCTGGATGCCGTTGATGCCCGCGCGGCCATGGCAGGGGTGAACGAAGTTGCCGGCGGGCAGGAGTATCCGATGCTGGTCGACGTGGAGAGCATCGAAGCTGTGACCCGGCAGGCCCGCGCCGTCTTGGGAGCCGGCCCGAAGCGCGCTGCCGCCTCTTCGGCAGCCGTTAAATATTCACCAGCCATGCTCTCTCAACGATCGACGCTAGCAATCGTTGCGATCGGCTTAATCCTTAGCGCTACTTTTCCGCGGAATGGTCCTCAACCCCCGGACAGGGTAGGTCTGGATCACCTGAGCTTTGCCGTATGCGCCCGCACCGACCTCGACACCGCCGTAACGGTCCTTGACGAGCTCGGCATTGCGCATGGGGAAGTCAAGGACATCGGCGCCGGTTACATCCTGGAATTCAGGGACCCCGACAACGTGGCGCTTGAACTCTTCGCCCCTGCCTGAGATGTGTTCGACCTGAGGCGTGTTTCACCTGAGATGTGTTCGATCCAAGTCATGTTGGATGCGCTGCCTAACCGCGTATCGCTGTGCCGTCGGGCCTTTCGTCAGATGACCTCTGGCCAGATATGTTGCACCGCCCCTACAGTGAAGTCATGCTGCACTCAACCCGGCAAGGCTCCGGTAAGCCACTCCTCCTGATCCATGGGCTCGGTTCGAGTATTGGCAACTGGAACCCGGTAATCCCGGCGCTGGCCGCTGAACGCGATGTCATCGCCGTCGACCTCCCCGGTTGCGGCGAATCCGCGCCGCTGACCGGCGAAACCACCATTGCCACGCTGACCGATGCCGTCGAAGCCTTTATCCGCGACGGGGAACTGGGCGACCTTGATCTGGTAGGCAGCTCCATGGGCGCCCGGATGGTGATGGAAATGGCACGGCGAGGGCACGCTGGCACCACGATCGCACTGGACCCTGGTGGATTCTGGAATGACCGCCAGGCAGCGATCTTTGGTGCAAGCATCAAGGCATCCGTCGCACTGGTGCGCCGCATCCAACCGGCGCTCCCCTTCCTCACGGGCAACCCCGTGGGCCGCACGGCCCTGTTGGCACAGTTCTCCGCCCACCCTTGGAAGCTGCCGCAGGATCTGGTCCTGCACGAGCTTCGCGGGTTCAAGACATCGACCAGTCTGGACCCGGCCCTCAACGCGCTGATTCACGGACCCCGCCAGGAAGGCGCACCGGCCGGTTCGCTCAAGGGCAAAGTGGTCATTGGATGGGGGCGGAAGGACAAGGTCACCGCTCCCAGTGAGGCGGCGCGGGCCACGGAGCTGTTCCCGGATGCAACGCTGCACTGGTTCGAAAACTGCGGTCACTTCCCGCACTGGGACCAACCAACGGAAGCGGCGCGCCTGATCCTCGATAGCACCGGCTGAGCTGCGGCTGAGCGCCGGGGCGGAGCCATTTACGGCTGAGTTAGCTTCAGAAAGGTGGAACCGGCGACGGCTGGGGATGATGCCCCGGTCTCGGGAGGCATCGACGTCGCCGGTCCCGAATTGGGGAACCGGCTTCACCTGGACCGCCGCCGCTAGGTGCGTGGGTCATTAGTCGGGTAGCAGCGGAGTCCTCGATTTAGGGTTTAAAGGGGCTTGAGGACCAATGCTCGGGAAAGTCACGCTAAGCCGGTGGGGCCAGGTATCAGAGGTTCTGGTCGGCACCGCTGTTACGCCGGGTCAGCGGCGCTGGCGGTGGGCCGTCGTCCGATGCTTGTTTTGTTGAGATGGCCGTAGATCGTGGAGCGCGGGACCTGAAGCAGATCGGCGATGCGCTGAACGGTGTGATCCCCTGCATCGTAGAGCTGTTGAGCGTGGTGGACCTGGTCGGGGGTGAGTTTCGGTCGTCTTCCTCCGGTTCGGCCGCGGGCGCGGGCGGCCGCGAGGCCGTCGCGGGTGTTGGCGATTATGAGTTCTCGCTGGAGTTCAGCGAGGACAGAGAGCATCCCGAACATCGCCCGCCCTTCCGCGGTCGTGGTGTCGATGCCTTGCTCGAGGACACGCAATCCCACACCACGTTCCCGGAGAGCTGCGCCGAGAGTGACGAGGTGCAGGACTGAGCGGCCGAGTCTGTCCAGGCGGGTGATGACGAGCTGGTCGCCGGCCCGGTTGGCCGAGGCGAGGGCTTTATCGAGCTCGGGCCTGCTGGCTTTGGCGCCGCTGGCGTGGTCGAGGTAGATGTTTGGCGGGTCGACGCCGGCGCGGGCGAGGGCGTCCGTTTGGTGGTCTGGGTTCTGGTCGGCGGTGGAGACTCTGGCATATCCGATCAACATGTGTCGAGAATACCGTTAAGGCAGGGTTTGCCGACGTTGATTTCCGGCGCGGGTTTCCGACATAGATTTCGCGGCGTGTCGCCGGTAGGTCGGGGTGTCGGTAGATGGTCCTTTCCCGACACCGGTCTAAGCGTGACTTTTCCGAGCATTGGTCCTCAACCCCCTAGGCCTGGGTGACAGTTCTCAGCAGGGTGCACCACCCGTCTGGTAAGGGCACACCCCAACCTGACGTCCATCCCACTCGGACGAGTGTCAGAATAGGGTCTGAAATAGCGTTTCCGGACATGCCTTTTGGAAAGTCATAGGTTTCATCCTGACAGCTTCGGCAGGGGTGACTACGGCGGCAGGTCAAGGAATCCGGTATGCGAGGGTTACCACGCTGGACCAGAATGAACAGCGCAAGCTCGGCGGCCAAGCCTTGGATTAGATTTTCAGCGACAAGGCTTCCGGCATCTGTACCCTCAGGCCTCAATTGGCCGAACTGCTGCGCTCCGCTCGTGACGCAGACATCGTCGCGTTGGGCGAACTTCGTGTTTGGCAGGCGGAACCAGGAGCCAAGTCAAATGCCTGGAGGCCTCCCTGATCAGTCTCAGGATCGTGCCATATCCACATAGCCTGCCCGCCCATTGACCCCGGCGCCCACAGGGGATGCAATGGAAGGAGCAACCCGGAATCCTGGGCCGGGCCTGACGCGGGGAGGTGCCGCAGTGCCGGCATTCGCAGAATCCGTCCTGTTTGGAGCGTTGCAGCTGAGTTTCTGGGGCGCAGTGCTGGTGTGCGCGGTGGCTGCCACCGCCTTGGCCGTCCGCCGGCATTCGACGCCGGATCCTGCCGTCCGTGCCCCGGATCCCGTGTTCTGGGACGTCTTTATGGGGTCTGCGGTCGCCATTCCGGCGATCCTCATTCCCACACTCGCGTCACCCTGGTTTGGTGTGGTCCTCGCCGCACTCGGCACAGGTGCGGGCGTGGCCGCCTACCGTGGCAGCCCCCAGATCCTGGCCTGGCAGGAACGCCGCCGGCAGCTGCGACAGGACCGGCCCGTTCACGCCGCGGCGCAGGCTGAACATGACGCACTCCTGGCCCGGTGGAGCCGCTACGAACTGGACCCAGCCAGCTGCATCGACTACCCCGCCATGACGGACGTCCGGCTGCCCGAAACGTCTGCGCTGATCCGCGCCATGAGGGAGGCAGAGCAGCTGCGGGCGGTGCCGCACCAAGGGTACGCTCCCGCCGTCGTCCGCTTTGGCGTTGCCCTCGCCGCGGCGGAACGTGCTGCCGGAATCACCGCCGTCGGACATTAACTGCCGTGTCGCCGCCACTGGAGTCCGGCCGCGGGGCGCCGTAGCATCCGAGGATGGAACCCACAGAAGCGGAAGTCCGTGACCAGTTCGGCAGGCGCCTGGAGGATAAGGGGGCCTGGCGGGAGGCCATCACCCTGGAAGCTGCCGGGGAACTGACGGCGCGCTGGCTGGAGGGCCGTAGCGAATACCAGGCCGCCACCTTTACGGTTCGCTACGACGACGAAACAGAACCGATCGCCACCGAGCTTGCCGCCCTCAACAGGAACGGGCTGTTCACCAAGGAATCCCAGCCCGGGCTGCGGACCGGCAACTCCGCCCAGCGGCAGTACGTGACCGGCTTCTGCAGTGCAGAGGCGGCAGTGGAACTCCTGGCCCTTTCCACCCGGACTGAGCTGGTGACCGTGGCCCATGCCCCGGGCGAGGCCAGCAGCGCCGCCATCCCCGTAACGCTCGACGGCGACGAGGTAGTTACCGTCCTCGGCTCCAGCGAGACTCCGGTGCAGGAAGAGCAGATCCAGGACTGGGCGGAGGAAACCAACGAAACGCTGGCGCTCCTGCTCGCCGACTCCTGGTACGTGGAAATCCTGGATCCGGTCTGGGGCCGCAATGACGTGCTGCTCCCCGCCGTCCTCGCCGCGCTGACAGCCGTGCCGTAGCCTACGGGCGGCCCCGGACCCTTCCCCTAAACCTCTACTGTGCCACTTTCGCCTACACTCATCCGGCTGTGCGTCACTTTGGACTTGACCCACTGGAGGACGGTGGCCGCCGTGCCGCCCGGGCTAGTCCAGTATTCTGCGGATTCCGAGTCCACCCGGAGCAGGCACACTTCCGGAGTGTCCGGTCCGTCGGGGAACCACGCTTCAACTACCTGGTTCCACATTTCGTGGATCTTGGCCCGGTCCGTGACCACCTCGGCGGTGCCGGCCACCGACACCCACTCGGTGCGCCTGCCGAAGGAGACGTTGACCCTCGGATCAGCCTGGATGTGTGCCACCTGGGAGGTTCCCCGGCCCGTGAAGAACCACAGGTCGCCGTCATCCTGCACGTCCTGGACGGCGAGCGGCCTGCTGACCAGGGCGCCGTCTTCGTTGATGGTGGTCAACATACCGATGTGCGAATCGTTGATGATGTCCGTAACTTTGCTGATGTTTTCAGTGTCCGTCATGCTCTCACCTCGTTCTGGTCGAAAGGGAAGTTCCCCTCCGCCAGCCTATTGGTAAGCATGCTTCTTTTCTACCCGGACTAGCCCTGCGGAACCTAGAGGTCTGAGGTACCGGCCTTGACCGCCAGCACCGGCCGGTCCGCCTGCATCAGAATCCGTTGCGCGTGGCTGCCCAGGATGAACTTGCCCACCTGCGTGCGGTGGCGGAGGCCGATGACGATCAGCGACGCATCAGCCTCCCGGGCGAATTCCAGGAATTCGTCAGCAAGATCGCTCAGGTACGGCGGCTGGATGACGGTGGCCTTAACGCCAGCTTCGGTGGCTCGCTGGGCTGCCTGTGCGAGGATGTCGTCGGGTGCCACTGACTTGTCCACCAGTGCGCCTTCCCGCGCAGAATTGACGATCACCAGGTCCTCGTTGCGAAGCTTGGCTTCCGCGATGCTTGCCGTAAGTGCGGCTTCTCCTGCGGGTGTAGGAACGAATCCGACAACGATGCTCATACCTTCTCCTTGATTTCTGATGTTGACGGGCCCGCCGGGACGGAGGCCTTGCGCTTGGCTGCGGCACCGCGGATAACGGGCAGCGCTGCTACCAGGACGAACACCACCAGCAGGGTGGCCGAGATGGGGCGGCCGAAGAAGCCGGTCGGGTCTCCGCCGAAGACCAGCAGCGAGCGGCGCATGGAGCTTTCCAGCAGTTCGCCGAGCACAAACGCGAGTACCAGGGGACCTGGTTCAAAGCCGAACTTCTTCATGAGGTAGCCGACGATACCGAAGACGACCACCAGGGTGACATCGAACATGCTGTTGTTGATGGTGTACGCGCCCAGCAGGGTGATCAGGGCCGTGACGGGCGCCAGGATGGCGGCCCGAACGCGGAGGATCTTCACGAAGATTCCCACCAGCGGCAGGCTCATGATCAGCAGCAGGATGTTGCCGATGTACATGGAGTTCACCACACCCCAGAAGAGCTCGGGGTTCTGTTCCACCAACTGCGGACCGGGAGTTACGCCCTGGATCAGCAGCGCGCCGAACATCAGCGCCATGGTGGCGTTGGCGGGGATCCCGAGCGTCAGCAGCGGGATAAAGGATGAAGTGGCGGCGGCGTTGTTGGCAGTTTCTGGTCCCGCCACACCCTCGGGAGCGCCCTTGCCGAAGCGCTCCGGCTGCTTGGCGCGCTTCTTTTCCATGGCGTAGGAGGCCATCGAGGCGATGGTCGCACCGCCACCGGGGAGGATGCCCAGGAAGAATCCGAGGACCGACCCGCGGCCGATCGCGCCGGAGGCCTGCTTCAGGTCCTTCCTGGAGGGCCAAACGTTGGCAACCTTCGACGGCGCCTTCGCGGCCCGGTGCCGTTCCTCCAGGTTGTAGAGGATCTCACCGAGTCCGAAGAGACCCATGGCGATCGGCACAAAATCGATGCCGTCTGCGAGTTGCAGGCTGCCGAAGGTAAAGCGGCTTTCACCGGTAAAGATGTCCCTGCCGACAGTTGCCAGCAGGAGGCCGAGGGCCGCGGCGATGAGCGCCTTGGCTTTTGATCCGTTGCTGATGGTGGCCACCAGGAGGATACCGAGCATGGCCAGCGCGGTGTATTCCGGCGGACCGAAGTCCAGCGCGAAGCTCGCCACAATGGGGGCCAGGAACGTCAGGCCGATGATAGAAGCAGTGCCACCAATGAAGGAGCCGATGGCCGCCAGGCCCAGCGCAGTACCGGCCTTGCCCTGCTTGGCCATCTGGTAACCGTCGAAGACGGTGACAACAGAGGACGCTTCGCCGGGGAGCCGCAGCAGCACGGACGTGATGGTGCCGCCGTACTGGGCGCCGTAGAAAATGCCGGCGAGCATGATGATGGCCGTGACGGGCTCAACGTTGTAGGTGAGCGGAAGCAAAATGGCGATGGTTGCCGCGGGCCCCAGTCCGGGCAGTACACCGATCAGCATGCCGATCACGACGCCGATCAAGCAGTAAAGGAGGTTTGTCGGCTCCAGGACAACGGCAAATCCGTTGATAACGGGATTTAGAAAATCCACGGGGGTCTCCTAGAAGAGGTGGGGAATGGAGGTGTTGAGCGCGAGGACGAAGATGCCATAAAAGGCGATGACCACACTTGCGCTGACAACGAGGGTGGAGCGCCAGGTTTCGCCGCCGAGGAAGCGCATCCAGATGACGCACAGCGCCAGGGCTGGCAGCTCAAAACCCATAAGTGGCATGAGGGCCACCATTGCGGCCAAGGTCACCAGTCCGGTCAGCGGCGCGCTGGACATGCGGGTGAATTTCTCCGCATCCCGGTTGTGCCGGCCGGACATCAGCTGGAACAGCCCGAGCGCCACCATGACGCAGCTGATGGTGAACGGCCACAGGCCGGGCTGCGGCTTGTCAGGAGTTCCCACTCCCATCATGATGGCCAGGACGGCCGCTCCGGTCCCCACGCCAAGGACCACCAGTGAGGATGCCGCATTGGCCAACGCTCCGGCGGCGGGAGGCTTTTCGTCCTCCCACTGGGCCGCGAGCTGTTCGGGGGTCAGGTCATCCAGCTCGCCAGCGGATTCCGCGGAAGTTTCCTTCACAGGAGTCACTTATTTCCGCCAAGGCTGATGTCGTACTTCTCCACCAGCTCCTTGTATTTCGCTGCGTAAGCCTTCCAGTCGGTGGCCACTTCCGCACCGGAGATCTCCTTGGGCGTCAGCATATTCTTCTTGTTGAACTCCTTGTAGGCCTCCGACTTGAAGGCCTCCTTGAACGCGGCCTGCAGCTTGTCCTTGACCTCCTGCGGGGTGCCCTTCGGAGCGGCGATGGCCCGGTACTGCGCCACAGGAACGTCGTAGCCCGCTTCCTTCGCCGTCGGGGTGTCCGGCAGGAACGTGTTGCGTTTTTCGGAGAAGACCAGGAGCGGGGCCACCTTTCCGGCCGCGATCTGCGGCATTGCCTCACCGAGCTGGATGGTTGCGAGCTCCACCTGGTTGCCCAGTGCGGCAGTCAGGGCGGGCTTGCCGCTGTCAAACGGGATGTCGGTACCTTTGACGTTGGCCTGCTTGAAGAGCACTGTCTGGGCAAGCTGGCTGCCGGTGCCGACACCCGTGGTACCGAAGGTCACGTTCCGGCCGGCATCGGTCACATCCTTGAAGGTCTTGAACCCGGATCCGGGACTTGCCACCAGGACGTAGTCGTCCTGGGAGAGGCCGGCAATGATGTCCAGGTCGTCAATGTTGACCGCTTCGTCAGCTGAGACTGCCAGCGGCGTAATGGTTATAAGGGATGCGTTCAGCAGGACGAGCTCCTGCCCATCAGCGGGCTTGCCGGCCACTTCCTTGGTTGCCAGGGCGCCGTTTGCACCCGGCTTATTGACCACGGGCATCGGCTGGCCAAGGGTTTTGGAGGCGCCTTCGGCGAGGGCGCGGGCAATCAGGTCCGTGCTGCCGCCGGCAGCCTGACCTACCGAGAGATTGACCGGGCCCGATGGGTATTTGGATGAATCGGCTCCGGCGCTGCCTGCGACGTTGCCGCAGGCGGTCAGTGCCAGCAGCGTAACGGCAGAGGCCGCTCCCAGGATCGTGCGGCGTGTGGGGAAGTGCATCATTGGAACTCCTCGTAGAGATTCGGGCGAGGCCCGATCGTCGCTGTGAACCGAATCACTTCTGGCTCGCTCAACGACTATAGGGAGACGCTATGATGCATGTCTAAGCCCAAAAATGCATGGGGTGATACCCGAAAGGCATCATGTTCACTTTTGACCAACTGGCCGGATTCATCGCGGTCGCGGAGGAACTCCATTTCGGGCGGGCGGCGGAAAAGCTGAATATGACCCAGCCGCCGCTCAGCCGCCAGATCCAGAAGCTGGAGAAGAGCATCGGCACGGAACTGCTGGAACGCGACAACCGCAAAGTGCAGCTCACACCGGCCGGGAGCGCTTTCCTGGACGAAGCCAAGCGGCTGATGGCCCTGGCCAACCGCGCACCGGTGACAGCCCGCCGGATCGCCACCGGCCGCTCGGGCGTGCTGCGCGTGGGCTTCACCGCCGCCAGCGGGTTCAGCATCCTGGGGCCGCTCTTGGAAGAGATCGCGTCCATTCTTCCCGAGGTGGACATTGACCTCCAAGAGCTTGTGACCGGGGAACAGATCCAGGGCCTGCTGACCGGCGAGCTCGACCTGGGCTTGGCCCGGCCGCCCTTCGACGGGGAAATCTTCGATTCGCACCTGCTGTACAAAGAGTCCATGGTGCTGGCCGTGCCAACAGGGCACCGTTTGGCGGACCTGTCCCGCCCCGTGGAGGACGAAGACATCCGGGACGAACCGCTCATCATGCATTCACCCACGCAAGCCGCCTACTTCTACGACCTGGTCATCCGCATGCACTCCATCAACCACGGGAACGTCCTGCACACCGTGAGCCAGATCCTCACCATGGTCTCCCTGGTCGCGGCCAAGCGGGGTGTGGCTTTTGTCCCGCATTCAGCCACGCTCCTGGCGATCAAAGGGGTCGAATTCCTACCGCTGGCCGGCCCCAGCAGCGACGACCCTGTTGAGCTCCATGCCATCTGGAAACGCAAGGTGGCCAACCCGGCGCTACGGCGGCTCCTGCAGGACCTGGAGTTCCGCACTGAGTAGGGACCGCCGTCGGAAGCTCAATACCCTTTCGGCATCAATGCATACACAAATACACTTAGACAGGCATAACGTCCTCTGCCTAATCTGAACAGGAACCAACACCCCCGACCGCGAGAAATTAGCACGCGGCGCCCACACAGAGGACTCCACCGTGGCAAAGTACACCCCGCAGGAACTGGCAGACACCCTCAAGGAAGGCCTGCTGTCGTTCCCGGTGACGTCATTCGATGCCCAGCTGCAGGTCGACGAGGAAAACTACCGAAAGCACCTTGCCTGGCAGGCCAGCTTCCCGGTTGCCGGCCTCTTCGCAGCAGGCGGCACCGGCGAAGGCTTCTCCCTCACGCCGTCGGAATCCGAGCGAGTGGTCCGCGCCGCCGTCGATGAAGTCGGCAGCATTGTCCCGGTGCTCGCCTCTGCGGGCGGTTCCACTGCGCAGGCCATCGAGAACGCCCAGGCTGCGGAGGCCGCCGGCGCTGACGGGCTCCTGCTCCTCCCCCCATACCTCACTGAGGCGGACCAGGGCGGCCTGATCGACCACGTCAGCGCCATCTGCAGTTCAACCTCGCTGGGTGTCATCATCTACAACCGCGCCAACGCCATCTACAAGGACACCACCGTTGCCACCCTCGCGGACCGCCACGAAAACCTGATTGGTTTTAAGGACGGCGTGGGCGATCTTGAACACGATGCCCGTGTCTACGCCAAGCTCGGCGACCGCCTCTTCTACCTCGGCGGCCTTCCCACGGCAGAAACCTTCGCCCTCCCGCTGCTGCAGCTGGGCATGAGCACCTACTCCAGCGCCATGTACAACTTCCTCCCGCAGTTCGCCCTGGACTTCTACCAGGACGTCCGCAACAACGACCGGGTGGCCGTGAACAAGAAGCTCAATGACTTCGTGATCCCCTACCTGGATATCCGCGACCGCGTCAAGGGCTACTCTGTCTCCATCGTCAAGGGCGGCCTGGATGCCATCGGCCGCTCGGCCGGCGGGGTCCGCCCGCCGCTGCAGAACCTGGCACCCCAGGACTTCGCAGACCTCAAAGCCCTCATCGCCACCGTCTCCTGATCACCTTCTCCCTAGGAGTAACTACAGTGACACTCACCGGACATTCCCTGATCGCCGGACAACCCGTCGCCGGGAGCGGCAAAACCGCTTTCGGCTTCAACCCCGCCACCAACGAACAACTGGCGCCCGCTTACTCGCTGATCACCGAAGAACAGCTGACGACGGCGACCTCCGCCGCCGCCGCGGCCTACCCGTCCTTCAGCACCCTGGATCCTGAAACGCACGCCGGCTTCCTTGAGGCCATCGCGGACAACATCGAGGCCATCGGCGGGGAACTGACCATCCGCGCCGGCCAGGAAACCGGGCTTCCCGCCGCCCGGCTGACCGGTGAGCGTGCCCGGACCACCGGCCAGCTGCGGCTCTTCGCCGCGGTGGTCCGGCAGGGCGACTTCCGCGGCGTCCGCATCGACCCGGCCCTGCCCGAACGTACTCCCCTGCCCAGGGTGGACATCCGCCAGCGCCAGATCCCGCTCGGCCCGGTGGCAGTTTTCGGTGCCAGCAACTTCCCGCTGGCCTTCTCGACGGCGGGAGGAGACACCGCCTCCGCCCTCGCCGCCGGCTGCCCGGTCGTCTTCAAAGCCCACAACGCCCACCCGGGCACCGGTGAACTCGTGGGCCAGGCCATCATCAAGGCGGTCAAGGACTTCGGCCTGCACCCCGGCGTCTTCTCCCTGATCTACGGCCCCGGTGCCAGCATCGGCCAGGCACTCGTCGCTGATCCCGCCATCAAGGCCGTGGGCTTCACCGGTTCCCAGTCCGCCGGTATCGCCCTGATGCGCACCGCCGCCGCCCGCCCGGAACCGATCCCCGTTTACGCGGAAATGTCCTCCCTCAACCCGGTCTTCGTTTTCGAAGGCGCCCTCAAGGGCGACGTCGACACCCTGGCACAGCAGTATGTCACCGCCGTTACCGGCAGCTCCGGCCAGCTCTGCACCTCCCCCGGCCTGCTGTTCGCCCCCGAAGGCGAGGTGGGCGACAAACTCGCTGCCGCCGTCGGCCGTGCTGTCTCTGCCCGCTCAGGGCAGACCATGCTCACCGAAGGCATCGCCGGATCATGGAACGCCGGTGCCCAAGCACTGGGCAGCGCAGCCGGCGTGGACGTCATTGGGCAGGGCATGGAAGGCGCGACAAGGAACGCACCGGCGCCGACGATCTTCGGCACTAACGTGTCCGAGTTCGTGTCCAACCAGGTGCTGCACGCCGAAATTTTCGGTGCCGCGAGCCTGGTCATCCGTTACAGCACGGTTGAAGAACTCATCCGGGCGACCGAACGGCTTGAAGGCCAGCTCACCGCCTCGTTGCAGCTCACTGCGGAGGACTACCCGACGGCGGCGCGCCTGGTCCCTGCCTTGGAGCAGAAGGTGGGGCGTATCATCGTCAACGGCTGGCCCACCGGCGTCGAAGTAGGCCATGCCATGGTTCATGGCGGCCCCTTCCCCGCCACCTCCGACTCCCGCACCACCTCGGTGGGCACCCTTGCCATCAACCGCTTCCTGCGGCCGGTCGCCTACCAGAACCTGCCCCAGGAACTCCTGCCGGCCGCGCTTCAGGACGGCAACCCGTGGCACCTGAACCGCCGCATCGACGGCACTGTTGTTGCTGCAGATGTGGAGGTCAGCGCATGAGCACCCAGCCCACCATCGCCCGCGTGGAAGTGGTCCCCGTGGCCGGCCACGACAGCATGCTGATGAACCTCAGCGGCGCCCACGGACCCTTCTTCACCCGGAACGTGGTCATAGTGACCGACTCCGACGGGCGGACCGGGCTCGGCGAGGTGCCCGGCGGCGAGAAGATCAAGGCCACCATCGAGGAAGCCGAAACCCTCATCGCGGGCAAGCCCGTGGCCCGCTACCGTTCCCTGCTGCGCGAAATTGCGGCAGAGTTCGCGGACCGCGACGCCGGCGGCCGCGGCCTGCAGACGTTCGACCTGCGCACCACCGTGCACGCGGTCACCGCCGTCGAGTCCGCCCTTCTGGACCTGCACGGCCAGTTCCTCGGCGTTCCCGTTGCCGAACTGCTCGGTGACGGGCAGCAGCGCACCTCCGTGCCGATGCTCGGATACCTCTTCTTTATAGGTGACCACGCCCGGACCGACCTTCCCTACCTGGTGGAGGACGCGCCGTCGGACCGGTGGGAGAAGCTCCGCCGGCAGGAGGCCATGACTCCGGAGGCTGTTGTGGCCCTGGCCGAGGCGGCCCAGGAGCGCTACGGCTTCAGCGACTTCAAGCTCAAGGGCGGGGTGTTGTCCGGGGACGTCGAAGTGGATGTGGTCACCGCCCTTCACGAGCGCTTCCCGGACGCGCGCATCACCCTGGACCCCAACGGCGGCTGGCTCCTGGAGGAAGCCATCCGCCTCGGCAAGCGGATGCAGGGCATCGTTGCCTACGCCGAGGACCCTTGCGGCGCCGAAGGACGGTTCTCCGGACGCGAGGTTATGGCTGAGTTCCGCCGTGCCACCGGCCTGAAGACGGCCACCAACATGATCGCCACGGACTGGCGGGAGATGTCGCACGCAATCCGCAGCAACGCGGTGGACATCCCGCTGGCAGACCCGCATTTCTGGACCATGTCCGGCTCAGTCCGCGTGGCGCAGCTATGCAAGGAGTTCGGCCTGACCTGGGGATCGCACTCGAACAACCACTTCGATATTTCCCTGGCCATGTTCACCCACACCGGTGCGGCCGCTCCGGGCGAGATCACGGCGCTTGACACGCACTGGATCTGGCAGGACGGGCAGGGGCTGACTAAGAACCCACTGCAGATCCGCGATGGCGCCATTGAGGTCCCGGCGTCTCCAGGCCTGGGGATTGAACTGGACCGCGACGCCCTGGACAAGGCCCACGAGCTGTACCTGCAGCACGGCCTCGACGCGCGCGACGACAGCATCGGCATGCAGTACTACATCGACGGCTGGTCATTTGACCCGAAGCGGCCCTGCCTGGTCAGGTAGAAGCTTTTCGACCACCCAGCTTCCGCACGGCCGGACCTCCTCCTCAACAGGAGACGGCCGTGCGGGAATTCCAACAGCTAAATAGATAGGGCGCATAGTGGGCGGCGTTGTCTCCGGAATCCTGATCGTCTCCGTCGTCATTGCCGTGGGCTATTTCGCCGCCCGGCTGCGGATCCTGGGACCGGAAGTCCAAGGGGCGCTGACCCGCACCGCCTACTACGTCACCAACCCGGCGCTGCTGTTTACGGTGGTTGCCGGCAGCGACATCCACGCCGCCCTGGGAACCGATGCCCCGCTGGCGCTGCTCTCCGCAGCGATAGTGGGGCTTCTTTATTGGCTGGCGAGTTTCCTGTTCTTCCGGCGTCCTGCGGCGGAGACCGCCGTCGGCGCCATGGCCAGCAGTTACGCGAACGCGAACAACATCGGCATCCCGGTATCCCTGTACGCCGTGGGGACAGCGCAGCACGTGGCGCCCGTGCTCCTGGTCCAGCTCCTGGTGATGGCGCCGTTCTACCTGACTGTCCTGGGGCTGGTCTCCGGCACGAAAATCTCATGGAAGAAGATGCTGCTGCAGCCGTTGGGCAATCCCATGATCATCGCCTCGGCATTGGGTGTGGCCGTCGCCCTGACAGGCTGGACTGCGCCGGACCTGCTGCAGAAGCCGATTGACATGCTGGCCGGCGGGGCCGTGCCCATGGTCCTCCTGGCCTTCGGACTGTCCCTCGCCGGCCGCGCACCGCTGCAGAAGGACGACGGCCGGACCGAAACCCTCGTGGCAACGTTCCTCAAGATCGCCGGAATGCCGCTGATTGTGTGGGTACTTGGCCGCTTTGTCTTCGGGCTCGAAGGGCAGCATCTACTCGCCAGCGTCATTATGGCTGCACTTCCCACGGCGCAGAACGTCTTCCTATTCGCGTCCCCCTACGGCCGCGGCATGACGGTGGCCCGCGACGTCATCCTGTGTACCACTGTGCTCAGCGTAGGGGCGCTCGTTGCTGTCGCCTGGCTGGTGGGATAAACCCGCCCTACTTGTAATACAAGTTTAATACTTGTAATCTAAGTAGTAGGGCAATGCAGCCCGGACAGTCTGCTTTCGAGGAGCAACCATGAGTACCGTCGATGTCATCCGGCACGTAAAGCTTTCCACCGCGCGGCTGCCGCTGGCGGTCCCCATCAGTGACGCCAAGGTGTTCACCGGCCGCCAGAAGCCCATGACCGAAGTGGTGTTCCTGTTCGCGGAGATCACCACGGAACTGGGCCACAGCGGTATCGGCTTCAGCTACTCCAAGCGCGCCGGCGGTCCCGCCCAGTACGCCCATGCCAAGGAGGTCGCGGAAGGACTCATCGGCGAGGACCCGAACGACATCGGCAAGATCTACACCAAGCTGCTCTGGGCCGGCGCCTCCGTGGGCCGCTCGGGTGTGGCCACGCAGGCCCTCGCCGCCATCGACATCGCGCTGTACGACCTCAAAGCCAAGCGTGCCGGCCTCTCGTTGGCCAAATTCCTTGGCGCCTACCGGGACTCCGTCCAGACGTACAACACCTCCGGCGGCTTCCTCAACGCCTCGCTTGCAGAGGTCAAGGACCGCGCCACCGTCCTCCTGGAGGAAGGCATCGGCGGCATCAAGATCAAGGTGGGCCTGCCCGATTCCGCCGAAGACCTGCGCCGCGTGGCCGGCATCCGCGAACACATCGGCTGGGATGTTCCCCTGATGGTGGACGCCAACCAGCAGTGGGACCGCGCCACCGCCCTGCGTTTGGGCCGCCAGTTGGAGCAGTTCAACCTCATCTGGATCGAAGAGCCGCTGGATGCCTACGACTTTGAGGGCCACGCGCACCTGGCCAACGTCCTGGACACGCCCATCGCCACGGGTGAGATGCTGGCGTCCGTTGCCGAGCACAAGGGCCTCATCAACGCCAACGGCTGCGATATTATCCAGCCGGACGCACCCCGCGTCGGCGGCATCACCCAGTTTTTGCGCCTCGCGGCCCTCGCGGACGAGCGCGGGCTGGGCCTGGCGCCGCACTTCGCCATGGAGATCCACCTGCACCTCGCCGCGGCATACCCGCGGGAACCGTGGGTGGAGCACTTCGACTGGCTCGACCCACTGTTCAACGAACGCCTCGAAACCAAGAACGGCCGCATGCTGGTCCCGGACCGCCCCGGCCTGGGCGTGACCCTCAGTGACCGGGCCCGCGCCTGGACCACCGAGTCCGTGGAGTTCGGCGCGTAACCTTGAACGCATGAGCCGGAACCTGACCGCGGACCTCGCCGCCGACCTTCGCACGCGCATCGTGGACGGCGTCATCCAGCCCGGCGACAAGCTTCCCAGCGAAAATGCGCTGATGGGCGACTTCGGTGTCAGCCGCACCGTGGTGCGCTCGGCGCTGACGCGCCTCCAGGCCGAAGGGCTGGTGGAAACCGAACGCGGGCGGGGCAGCTTCGCGTTGACCCCGCCCGACGACGGCCCCCAGCCAGTTCCGGGCAGCCGCCCCGTGGCCAGCGTCGAAGACCGCCTCCACCTGCTGGCTTTCCGGCTGGGAGTGGAGACCGAGTCTGCGGCCCTTGCCGCCCGCAACCACTCCGACCGCCAGCTCAGGGCCGTCAATACCGCCCTGGAACAGTTCGCCGCCAGCGCTGACCACCCCGGCCACGCCATGAAGGCCGACTTCGAGTTCCACCGGGCCATCGCGGTGGCCTCCGGCAACCCTTTCTACTCAGACTGCCTCGCCGCCTTGGGTCAGACGATGATCGCGATGCCGCGCACCCGGCTGCTCACCGGCGTCGAACATTACGCACGGGACCACTTTGACCAGGTGGTGCACGAGCACCGGTCCATCGCTGCCGCCATCGCCGACGGCGATGAAAGCGCGGCAGCTGCTGCCATGCGGAGCCACCTGGCAAATTCCCGACGTCGTTTCAAGGCTTCTGTACGCCCACCCGCCTAGGGTCAATGCCGTTCGGTTAAGGTCTGCACGGTGATGTCAACCCGTATCCCGGCGTTGCGTTCAGGTGAATAGGCGCAGCCCTTGTTAGAAGTGAATCAAGTCTTGC
>NZ_JBTNDX010000047.1:0-14888 GCF_054510755.1 Pseudarthrobacter sp. MDT3-1
TGCGGTGTCGAAAACGCTGCCTCCAGCCAACGCAGGAGGCAGGACGGGAATAGGTCACAGCCGTGAGCCTGATCCCCGGGCACTTATCTCAGAAGCAGCCGGCTATCTCAGAAGCAGCCGGCCGCATCCGGGAGCTCTTTCCGGGACTCCGTGTCCGCGAAGCGCTGGAATCGGATGACTCGCCTGCCGATGTGCTCATGCGAGACGCAGCACAGGCCAGCTTATTGGTTGTTGCTGGCACTGGGGGAGGACCCGGCAGCCCGATGGACAGCAAGTGCCTACGCCATTGTGGTTGCCATCATCCGGTCCGGCTCCATGGTCAAGGCGCTACGCAGCGGCCGTTGAGGGATTGATCTCCTGGCGGTAACTGCCATTGCCGCGACCGTGGCTGTAGGGGAGTACGTGGCAGCCCTGATCATCGTACTCATGCTCGCTGGAGGCGAAGCCCTGGAAGAGATCGCCCAAGGCCGGGCCACCCGGGAACTCAAGTCCCTGCTCGAGCGCGTGCCGCACACAGCCCACTGCGAACTGCGGGGCCTGCCGCCGGAAGACATCCCCGCCGAAGCAGTTCGCCCCGGCAATATCCTCCTGATCCAACCGTCGGCCCGCTATACGGCGTCGAAATTCGACGTCACCGGGCTGACCAAGAGCGCAGCACTGGACCTCGCCCGCTACGGCATCCGCGTCAACTCGGTGCACCCTGGCGCCGTCCTGACCCCCCATGACCGAGGGTCTCGAACTCACTACCTCGCACGTTGCCCTTAATCGGGTAGGCCGACCGGAGGAAATCGCAGAGTTGGTGCTCCATCTGTCGGGCGCGGAATCCAGCTTCGTCACCGGCGCCCAATTCGTCATTGACGGTGGAGAAACTGCCGGGCTTGCGCACAATCCAGTCACCGGAGCATAGGATCGCTCTGGGCTTGGACGACGGTACGGTGTCCACGCTGCGCGCGGCAGATCCGCCGGTTGTGGCAATGATGAGGTCAAACAGACCCTTCCGGTGAAGGCTGCGCTGTCGACGGCGGTCAGGTCGCCGCAGTGCCCTTACCAGGACCTTGGCTGCCAGGACCGTTCGCCTCCCAGTTTCAACGTTCGCCATCACGGCTTCCTGCCCCTTTCTATTAGGCAGGAGGGCCGTCCCGAGTGTTCAGGAGGTCATGGCATGGAAAGTGATGAACGTCCGGCAACAGTTTTATCCGATGAACAAGCATGGAACGTGCTGGGACGATGTCAGCACGGTCGCCTTGCCGTTTGTGCTGTGGGCAAGCCCGACATCTACCCCATCAATTTCCTCGCGCACGACGGGGTGTTGCTTATGCGTACAAATCCGGGAACGAAGCTGGCCGAACTGACGGTGAATGAAAGAGTGGCCTTCGAGGTGGACGAAGTGGTCGACGACGCGGCTTGGAGCGTAGTGGTGGAGGGCACCGCCAGAGTCANAGTGGCTTCAGCGGGTCATGCTGCAGCTCATGCAACCAGGTTTCACCGTCCGGATGAGATATTGACAGCTCGACCCATCCCTTCCCGCGCTGCGGCTGGCGTCCGATGAGCAGACGCTACAGGAATCAGGGCAGTTCTGAAAGGCCCCGGTATGTAGTGGGGGCCGCGGCTGTCAACTAATGCCCGATCCCGTGGCAGGGGTGCTGCGCGCCCCTGCCGGTTGCCGAAAACCCGGTCAGGACCCTGTGCGCGGGACTTTCTACTCTAGGCAGTATTGCCGGGCAGGAGTCCGATGGAACCATGACGGCAGGAACCGCACCATCGACCCGCTGGCCCACGATTTCCAAGGACATCTCCGGTTTCCCGGTCCGGCCGAACCTGGTGGACTACGAGGCGGCGTGTGCCGCGTTCTCCTGGGATGAAGCCCGGCGCGCCCTGTCAGGGCTGCCTGGTGGCCGGGGCGTCAACATCGCCTACGAGGCGGTGGACCGGCATGCCGCCGGTGAGCACGCCGGCCGCGAGGCGCTGCGTTTCGTCCGGGCCGACGGCAGCACCCATTCCTTCAGCTTCGCGGAGCTGGCCGGGCAGACCAACCGCTTCGCCGGCGTGCTGCGCAGCCTGGGAATCGGGCGCGGGGAGCGCGTCTTCTCGCTTACCGGCCGCGGGCCGGCCCTGTATATTGCGGTGCTCGGCACGTTCAAGAACGCCAGCGTCTTTTGCCCGCTGTTCTCCGCGTTCGGCCCCGAACCGGTCCGTCAGCGGCTGCACCTGGGATCGGGCCGGGCGCTGGTCACGACGCGGGTGCTGTACCGCAAGAAGATCGCGCAGCTCCGCGATTCGCTCCCGGAGCTTCAGCATGTGCTGCTGATAGACGCCGAGGGCGATCCGGAACCGGGCACCCTGGACCTCGCCGCACTGATGCGGGAAGCCCCGGCGGACGGGGAGATTGCCGCGACGCAGGCCGAGGACATGGCCCTGCTGCACTTCACGAGTGGCACGACGGGGACACCGAAGGGAGTCATCCACGTGCACGACGCCGTCACCGCCCACCATGCGACCGGCAGCTTCGCCCTGGACCTGCATCCCGGGGACGTCTACTGGTGCACGGCCGATCCCGGCTGGGTCACCGGCACCTCGTACGGCGTGATCGCGCCCCTCACTCACGGGGTGACGACGATCGTGGACGAGGAGGAAATGGACGCCGACCGGTGGTACAGGATCCTCGCCGAACAGGGCGTCACCGTCTGGTACACCGCCCCCACCGCCCTGCGGATGCTGATGAAGGCCGGGGCGGAACGCGCCCAAAGCCACGATTTATCCGCCCTGCGCTTCGTCGCCAGCGTGGGGGAACCGCTCAACCCGGAAGTGGTGGTCTGGGGCCAGGAGGCCTTCGGCCAGCCCGTACACGACAACTGGTGGCAGACCGAAACGGGTGGGATCATGATCTCCAACTACGCAGCCACGGAGATCCGGCCCGGTTCCATGGGCCGGCCGCTGCCCGGCGTCGGGGCTGCCTTAGTGGCGCGCGATGACCAGGACAAGCCGATTGTCCGCGACGGTGAGGCGGTGCTCGTGACGGTGCCTGATACGGTGGGCGAACTGGCGCTCCGGCCCGGCTGGCCTTCGATGTTCCGCGGGTATCTGCACGAGGAAGAGCGCTACCGCCGCTGTTTCGTGGGCGGCTGGTACCTCACCGGGGACCTCGCGAAACGCGACGCCGACGGGTACTACTGGTTTGTCGGCCGGGGCGATGACATGATCAAGTCCTCGGGGCACCTGATCGGCCCGTTCGAGGTGGAAAGTTCCCTGATAGAGCACGAGGCCGTGGCCGAGGCCGGGGTGATCGGCGTCCCGGACCCGGTGGCCGGCGAGGTGGTCAAGGCCTTCGTGGAGCTCCGTCCGGGTTGGGAACCCTCCGAGGCCCTGCAGCTGGACATCATCGGTTTCGCCCGCAAGCGGCTGGGCCCGGCGGTGGCGCCGCGGCTGCTGGACTTCACTACCGCGCTGCCCAAGACCCGCAGCGGCAAGATCCTCCGGCGCCTGCTCAAGGCCCGCGAGCTTGGCCTGCCGGAGGGCGATACCTCAACCATCGAGTCCTCCCCCGAGGCTTCCCCTCCGAAGGCCCCGCCGGAGGATCAGAAGTGACCGGCCCCATGTCCCCGACACGCAGCCCCCTGGATCCGGAGCACGGCCGGCACCTGCTGCTGCAGATGCTCCGTGTGCGCCAGCTCGAAGAAAAGTGCGTCGAGCTCTACAGCGCCGCGAA
Source organism: Pseudarthrobacter sp. MDT3-1 (assembly GCF_054510755.1). Classification (NCBI taxonomy): domain Bacteria; kingdom Bacillati; phylum Actinomycetota; class Actinomycetes; order Micrococcales; family Micrococcaceae; genus Pseudarthrobacter; species Pseudarthrobacter sp. MDT3-1. Next base: position 3,707 of record NZ_JBTNDX010000047.1, read on the forward strand.
GATCCGCGGTTTCCTGCACGTCTACATCGGTGAGGAAGCCGTCGCGGCGGGCGTCCTGGAGACACTGTCCCCGGACGACGCTCTCGTCGCCACCTACCGGGAGCACGGCCACGCCCTGCTCCGCGGCGTCGCCGCGGGTGCGATCCTGGCCGAAATGTACGGCTACGTGGAGGGCTGCTGCCGCGGACGTGGCGGATCGATGCACCTCTTCGACGCCGCCACGCACTTCTACGGCGGAAACGCGATCGTCGCCGGCGGGCTGCCACTCGCTGTCGGGCTGGCACTGGCGGATAATATGGCCGGACGCTCCAACGTCACCGTGTGCTTCTTCGGCGAAGGCGCCGTCGCGGAAGGCGAGTTCCACGAAAGCCTTAACCTCGCCGCACTCTGGCAACTGCCCGTGCTGTTCTGCTGCGAAAACAACCTCTACGCCATGGGAACCGCACTGGGCCGCTCGGAATCACAGACGGACATCGCGCTCAAGGCCGCCGGCTACGAGATCTCGGCCTGGGCCGTGGACGGAATGGATGTCCTCGCCGTTGAGGAGGCCGCACGCCGCGCCGTGGACGCCGTCCGGTCCGGCGGCGGCCCGCATTTCCTGGAACTACGCACCTACCGTTTCCGCGCCCACTCGATGTTCGATCCCGAACGGTACCGCGAGAAGGCCGAGGTCCTGAGATGGCAGGAGCGGGACCCGATCACCCTGCTCCGCAGCAGCATGGAGGCGGCGGGCCAGCTTGCCGGGGAAGAGTGGGCGCAGCTGCAGGCGGACGCCGAGGCGGAGGTCGCCGCCGCCGTCGACTTCGCCGAAGCGGGGACGCTGGAGCCGGTGGAGGAACTCACGCGCTTCGTCTACAGCGAGCGGAGCGCACCATGAAGTCCAGCTACCGGGAGGCGCTGCGGGCCGGGATCCGCGACGCGATGCAGCGCGACCCGCGCGTGTTCCTGATGGGCGAGGACGTTGGGGCCTACGGCGGATCGTTCGCGGTGAGCCTGGGGCTGCTGGAGGAATTCGGCCCTGGGCGTATCCGGGACACCCCGCTGTCCGAGTCCGGGTTCGTCGGCGCCGGGATCGGCGCGGCGCTCGGCGGGATGCGGCCCATCGTGGAGATTATGACCGTCAACTTCAGCCTCCTCGCCTTGGACCAGATCGTGAACAACGCCGCATCCCTGCTGCACATGTCCGGCGGGCAGTTCCACGTGCCGCTGGTCATCCGGATGAGCACCGGTGCCGGCCGCCAGCTGGGCGCCCAGCATTCGCACAGCCTTGAAGGCTGGTACGCGCATGTCCCCGGCCTGCGCATCCTCGTCCCGGCCACCCTTGAGGATGCCCGCGGGATGCTCTGGACGGCGCTCGAGGACCCGGATCCGGTGCTGATCTTCGAGCACGGCTCGCTTTACAACGTCGCCGGTGAACTCGACGACAACGCCGGCCCGGTGGACATCGACTCCGCCGCGATCCGGCGTCATGGCAGTGACATTTCGCTGATCACCTACGGCGGGACTCTTCCCGCCGTGCTCGACGCCGCCGAGCAGCTCGCGGGCGAAGGCATCGACGCCGAGGTGCTGGACCTGCGCACGCTCCGGCCGCTCGACGAGGCCACCATCCTCGAATCCGTCGCCCGGACGCACCGGGCAGTGGTGGTGGACGAGGGGTGGCGCAGCGGGAGTATTTCGGCGGAAATCAGCGCCCGGATCACCGAGAACGCCTTCTTTGACCTGGACGCGCCCGTGGGCCGGGTCTGCAGCGCCGAGGTGCCGATCCCCTATTCCAAGCACATGGAACTGGCCGCCCTGCCCTCCGTAGAGCGGATCGTCGCCGCGGCCCAGGAGGCGGCGGGGGCCCGTGGGTGAGTTCCTGATGCCCTCCCTCGGGGCCGACATGGAGCACGGCAAGCTCGTCGAGTGGCTGGTCAAGCCCGGCGACTACGTGCGCCGCGGGGATCTGGTGGCCGTCGTCGACACCGACAAGACCATCATGGACGTGGAGTCCTTCCAGGAGGGCGTGGTTGCGGATCTCCTGGTCGACATCGGCGAAACGGTGCCGGTGGGCACCCCGCTGGCCCGGATCACGCAGACCCCGGCCGAGACCGGCCCGCCGGCCCATGAGGGGCCCCCGGCCCGGGCGACGGCTAAGGCTGCTGTTTCGAAAACGGCTGTGCCGAAGGCTGCCGCCCCCGAAGCCCCCGAGACAGCAGCCCCGAAAGAAGCCGCCCCGATCGCGCCCCCGGTCCGGCACCTGGCGCACCGGCTGGGAGTGGACACCGCCAAGATCCACGGCACCGGCAAGGGCGGGGTTATCACCCGGGCGGACGTGGAGCATGCCGTCGCCGCCCGCCCCGGCAGCCGGGTACGGTCCTCGCCCCGGGCGCGGCGGCTCGCCGCCGAACTCGGCGTCGAGCTCGCCACCATTTCCGGCACCGGCCCGCAGAGCGCCGTGACCGAGGCGGACGTGCACCGCGCCGCGGGCAGTCATGCGGAGGCGCTGGTCCCCGAGGTTTCCTCTCCCGCCCTGCACGCGCCCCCGAAGGGAGCGCCGGAAGAGCCTGTCACGGGGAAGACTTCGGAGGCGCGCGAGCGTTTGGCTAGCCTGCGCCGCGCCATCGGCGCCTTGATGTCGCGCTCGAAGAAGACCATTCCGCACTACTACCTGAGCACCACCCTGGACCTGCGTGCCGCCGTCGACTGGATGCAGTCCGTCAACGCCCAGCGTCCCGTCGCCGCCAGGCTCGTCCCCTCCGCACTTCTGCTCAAGGCTGCGGCGCTTGCGGCCAGAGACGTGCCGGAGGTCAACGGTTTCTACGGCGACAGCGGGTTCCGGCCGAGCGCCTCGGTGCACCTCGGCGTCGCGGTGGCCCTCCGCCAGGGCGGGCTGGTGGCGCCTGCGATCCACGACGCCGACACACTGCCCGTGGAGGTGCTGATGGAGCAGCTGCGCGACCTTGTTAGCCGCGCGCGTGCCGGCCGGCTGCAGCGTGCCGAAATGGCGGATCCGACCATCACCGTGACCAACCTCGGGGACCTGGGCGTCGAGAGCGTCTATGGCGTGATCTATCCCCCGCAGGTCGCCATGGTCGGCTTCGGCCGCGTGATGGAACAGCCCTGGGCGCAGAACGGAATGCTCGGGGTGCGGCACGCCGTCATTGCCACCCTCTCGGCTGACCACCGGGTCAGCGACGGCCTGCGCGGGGGCCGCTACCTCGCCCGCATCGAAGAGCTGCTGCAAAAACCGGAGGAGCTATGAACGAACAGGACGCCCGCGAGGCGGTCCATGCCGCCATCGGCAAGGTCGCACCGGATGTGGACATGGCGGACGTGGACGAGGATTCCCGGCTGCGGCAGGACCTCGAACTCGATTCACTGGACTTCCTGCGGCTCGTGGAAACCATCGACACAGTCACCGGCGTCGACATTCCCGAACGCGACTACCCCGCGGTGGCTACCGTCAAAGGACTCATCGATTACCTCGCCGCCCGCGGCTGAGCAGGCCAGCACCGGGATCAGCAGCGCCCGGTGCCTGAACTGCTGGGCGCTCCGGACGACGACGACGGCGGGCGTTCGCCGCCGTCGTTCCGGAAGTGACTTTCGGCCCTACGTGCGGACCCGTCGTGGGCGGAAGCTTGGGGTAGAAATGGGCAGCGGACGGGAGCACCATGAAACACCAGCAGCCGACCCTCCGGTTCCTCGGAGCCACCGATACCGTCACCGGTTCCAGGTACCTGATCGAATCCGGCGGCAAGCGCGTGCTGGTCGACTGCGGACTCTTCCAGGGCTACAAACGCAGCCGCGAACGCAACCGTGCCCCCTTCCCCGTCCCGCCGCATTCCATCGACGCCGTGGTCCTGACTCACGCGCACCTGGACCACACGGGATACGTTCCCGCACTGGTCCGGGACGGCTTCGGAGGTCCTGTGTACGCCACCGAGGGCACCATCGAACTCTGCACGCTCCTCCTCCCCGACAGTGGGTATCTGCAGGAAGAAGAGGCTAGGTTCGCAGTACACCGCGAATCGTCCAAGCACAGCCCGCCGCTTCCGCTCTACACGGCGGCTGACGCCGTGAAGTCCCTTAACAGTTTCACCATCCATGGTTTCGACGACCCGCTGGAGCTTGGCGGCGGCATGGAACTGACGTTCCTGCCCGCAGGTCACATCCTGGGGGCCGCGCAGGTCCACGTCCGGATCGGCTCCCACTCCGTGCATTTCACCGGGGATCTGGGCCGAGCGGACGATCCTTTCATGTATCCGCCGCGCCCGCTTGGCGAGACCGGCGTGCTGGTGACGGAATCCACCTACGGGAACCGGAAACACTCAAGCGTGGATCCGGAGAAGCAACTGGGGGAGATCATCACCCGGGTCGCGAAACGCGGCGGAGTCATCATGTTCGCGGCCTTCGCCGTCGGCCGGGCTGAGACGCTCATGCTGTACTTGTCCCGGCTCCGCAGGAAGAACGCGATCCCGGACATCCCGGTATACCTGAACAGCCCCATGGCCATCGACGCCTCCGGAATGTACCAGCGGCACCGCGAGGAACACCACCTCAAGCAGGACGAATACGAGAACATGTACAAGCTGGCCAAACTCACCCGCACCGCCGATGAGTCCAAATTGCTGAACCTGCGTGGCGGCCCGATGATCATCATCTCGGCCAGCGGCATGCTGACCGGCGGCAGGATCCTGCATCACATCGCAGCCTACGGACCGGACCCGAAGAACGCCATCATCCTCAGCGGCTACCAGGCAGGCGGCACCCGCGGCGCGATCCTCGCCGCCGGGGAGCGTGAGCTCCGCGTCTACGGCGAGGACGTCAAGATCCGTGCCGAAGTCATCCAGATGGAAAGCCTGTCCGCCCACGCCGACGCCGACGGCCTCATTGCGTGGATGAAGGGGGCAGAGAAGGAGCCCCGCATGACCTACATCACACACGGCGAACCCGAAGCATCAGATGCCCTGCGCATCCGGATCAAACGGGAACTGGGCTGGCGGGCCCGGGTGCCTGAGCATCTGGAACAGGTCTCCATCGAGGATCCGCGGTGAATCCCGACGGGCGAGTCGGGCAAGAGTGAAGACGACTACGGACATCCGTTTCGGCTATATACGCTCAGTCGGCGTCCGGGACAGCCGCGATGACTGGGCAAACGCACCCCGCCTATACCGAAAATGACATGGCAGGAGACAATGATGTCGCTCTCGGAACGTGAGCAACGAACGCTGGACCAGATCGCCGAGCAACTCAAGCTACAAGATCCGAAACTCGCCTCAAAGATGGGCTCCGGCGCCATCCAAACGGTGCCGGGACGACTCGTCGCAACGGTGGCACTTGTCATCGTCGTCGGATGCCTGGTCCTTCTGGCGGGCATCGCCACTCGGGCACTTTTTCTGGGCGTCGCTGGTTTCGCCATCATGGGCGTCGGCGCATACCTGGCAAGCCTCCGGATCCGCGTACCCGCGCCCCGCCCCGCCCGTGGGAGGCACCCGGCCCCTGGAGAAACCGGGCACGGATAGCCGTTATCGATAATGTGGGGGCACGCAGTCCGCCCACCGTTTTGGTCTCTCCCTTGGAAGTCGGAACCGACGTACCCGGCGCTGGGCTATGCGTAGTGGTCGTTGGCTTGACGGTTCCGAACATTCCCAAACTGCATAAGAGTGGGCCACTGCCGATCTGGTCGTCGCCGGAGCCCGGAAAGGGAACTTGGCGACCCCCGGTGCCGCCCCGCGGTCTGGGTGCAAGCACTGCCGTTCACTGCGGCAACTCGGGCGCTGATTCCTCGTTCCGGGCCGGCAACAGGTGATGGCTGAACCACTCAGCTGCCAGCGTGGCCGCCTGGGTAAGTGTTCCAGGTTCTTCGAAAAGGTGTGTGGCCTCGGGGATGATCTCCAGCCGGGTCGGCGCCCGCATCAGGGCCATGGCCCGGCGGTTGAGTGCAAGGACCTGGGGGTCGGCACTGCCGACGATCAGAAGAGTCGGCGCCCGCACGGCGGCCAGCCGCGGGCCGGCCAGATCCGGACGCCCGCCCCTTGAAACAATGGCGCCTATCCGTGCGCCGGGTTCGGCCGCGGCCCACAGCGCGGCACCGGCACCGGTGCTGGCCCCAAAATAGCCGACAAGGCCGGATGAGGTGTCATTCCTGGTTCCCAGCCACCGGGTTGCCGCCATGAGCCGCCGGGCGAGCAGGGGGATGTCGAACACGTTCTCCCGGTTGACTTCCTCAGCGGGGGTCAGCAGATTCAGCAGCAAGGTGCCCAGCGCGGTGCGCTGAAGGACCGAGGCGACGAACCTGTTGCGGGGGCTGTGACGGCCGCTGCCGCTGCCGTGGGCGAACACCTCGATCCCGTCGCACCGTGCGGGCAGCTGCAGGTTGCCCCGGAGACCTATGGCACCGGACGGGATTTCCACCTCTTCTTCGACGCCGGGCCCTTTCGCTGCCAGGACACGGTGCAGCCGCCGGGCTGCGGCGTCGAGCAGTTGCACGACCTCCTCATCCGCTATGGGGGAGAAGTCGCTGTAGTGGTAGCCGACGGCCTGGAAATTCCGGGCGGAACCCAGGCAGCACACGTCGTCCGGCTCCGTCAGCAAGGCCAGCATCTGGGTCGGGGCTAGAGGCACGGCCAGAATCACTCTCGCCGCGCCCAGTTGCCGTGCAACCCGGCAGGCGACACGGGCAGTGGACCCGGTCGCGATACCGTCATCGACGATTATTACTGTGCGGCCCTTCAGATCCGCGTGCACCCGCCCGGCGTCGGTTAGGCCCGGGGGCGGGTGTCCTTGGTGTTCCGGTCGGCGGCGTCGTGCCGGTGGTGTTCTGGCTGGACGGCTTCGAAGAACCGTTCGGTGCCGTGGGCGGCGAAGGCGCTATGGGCCCGGTTCCGGATGAACACCATGCCGCTTCGGTAAGCCGGAATTGGCCGTGGGAATCCTGGGGGAGCGGTTGGTCCGAGGCACGGCCAAGGGCAGCGCTGATCGTGCGGGGCACGATGGCCGTGCCGCTGTGGTCCATGAGCCACTGCCGGGTTGCCGGGTCCAGCCGAGCCCAGAGGGATTTGATGTCCGGCGCGGGGCCGGTGCCGGTACCGGAACCCGTGCCGCGTTTCGAGGAGGTCATGTTACCCGCGGGTGATGGGGAGTTTCTTCGGGGCCTCGGGCTGGGCGGCCTCTTCCGGCAGGGGGGTGCGGACTTCCAGGACCCCGTTGGTGTAGGTGGCTTTGATGTCTTCTTCCTTCACGCCGTCGGGAAGGGGGATGCTGCGGCTGAAGGAACCGTAACGGAATTCGGACCGGAAGCGGCCCTTGTCTTTGTGTTCTTCCTTTTCCTGGCGTTCGGCACGGATACGCAGGTATCCGTCATCGAGCGTGATCTCCACGTCTTTGTCGGGATCGACCCCGGGCATCTCGGCCCGCACGACCAGCGTCTGGCCGTCGACGAGTTCCTCGACGCGGATCGGGGCAGCTCCGGTCGTGGATTCAAACATGCGGTCCAGGGAGTCCATCAGCTCGGACGGGGACCTCAACAGGATGTTGAACGGTGAGGTCCACCGCGTCGTTGCGAAGGGGGACCATCTGAGCAGATCAGACATGGCAGTTTCTCCAAACTCTGGGCAGGGAAAGCCCCGAAGGAAGGGACGGGGTCCTTCCAGTAGATACCCGCCAGGAATCAGGAAACATGGACTAAAGTCCTTCCGGCGCCAACCCCCGGCCGCCGCCATGGACTCTCCGGGAGCCGCACGGCCTGGGGGACTTTAGTCCCTGCCACCGGCCGGTCACGGGGTGCATTCTGGAAGGGAAAGCTTCCGGATACGAGGGCGACATGCCTGCCGGGACCCCACCATCGTGGCGCGGATCCCGCGCTGCCCACGAAACCCGTTTGACGGCCGATCGAGGCCCGCGCGCGACCTCTAAACAGGACAGAGACGTCCGGAAGGACAACGACCATGGCAGGTGTATTCGAACTGTTCACCGATCTCCACTCCCACATCCGGTTCCGGCTCCTAGCATCCGACGGGACCGAACTGGCCGTCTCGCAGGCGTATCCGGATAAACGCGCTGCGGCAGCGGCCATCACGGATGTGCGTGAGTGCGCCGGAACCGGTCTGATCCAAGACCACTGCACTGCCACCACACAAAACACCGCGGGCCTGCGGAGGCCGCACCGCCAGAACAAATTTCGGAATTTGCCCCCGCACGTTGTCACCACGGCCGCAGCCAAGCCACGCACGCCCAAGTGTTGATGCCAGGCTTCAGGACCTCATCCTGGACAACAACAATGACGTCGGGGAGTTCCTCGCCGGACTGGTCACCCTCGCTGCAACAAGGCTCTCCCATGCCGGCACGGGAGTGTCCTGCGGAATCACCGTTACACGGCGGAAAAGACCCACAAAACTGGCCAGCAGCGAACCCGGAGCCCGGACCATGGACGAACTGCAAGACTCGCTCGGTGAGGGTCCGTGTCTGACGGACTTGACCGAACAGCGCACTGTTCTGGCCGCCGACCTGGACGATGAGCACGACAATGACCGAGCCGGCGTCAGCAGGGATCAGGCCGGCCACCATCGAGATAATCGTGGTCTTGCCGGCACCGTTTGGCCCAAGAAGACCGTAGGTTTCTCCCGCCCGGATGTGAAAGGTTACTCCGTCGACGACCGTTCGTTCGCCGTAGCGCTTGACCAGGCCTTTGACCGCCAGGACATCGTCTGTCCGGGTCTTGACGCTCGTAGTAGCTACAGGCTGCATGTCAGGCGCTTGCTGGGCAGAGATCATTGATGAGACCGGTTCCGGCGCATTCACGAACATCATTGATGGCGGCTGCGGCGTCGCGCTTATCCGGGTACGGCCCGGAAACGGCGAGGACCGTCCCGTCCGGTGCCACAAGGGTGAACCGGACGTGTGATTCGGCATCCGTGAACAATTCGAATGATCCTGCCATGCGCTTGCTCCTTCCAAACTTCATCGTTCGCGTGTGGGCGGCGGTAGTTCGTGCCAATGCTTCCAGAATGGAAGCGGGTGCATTAGGGACGAAGGTCCTGAAAAGCCGAAAAGGAGCAACTGCCTGGTCCGAAGCGCCCTAGCTGCGGCGGCCTGGCGGCATTAGCGTCAGAGGCATGACCCTGGCTGCCCTGAGAAGTTTTCTTGTGCACTTTCCGCTGGTGGCCGCTACCGTGGCTGCCGGGACGATCGTTGCGGTGCTCCTGGCCACCGGGCAGGCGTCGGCAGCCCAGTGGACGGCAAGCGCCTACGCACTTATGGTGGCCGTGGCCAGGTCGGTCTCCATGGCCAAATCATTGCTGAGGGGCCGGTAGGGAATCGACCTGCTGGCCGTGACTGCCATCGCCTCGACGGTGGCAGTGGGGGAGTACGTAGCGTCCCTGATCATCGTGCTGATGCTGGCCGGAGGCGAAGCGCTCGAGGAGATTGCACAGGGGCGGGCGACCCGGGAACTCAGGTCCCTGCTCGAGCGCGTCCCGCAGACAGCCCACCGGGAACTGCCGGGCCTGCCGCCGGAAGACATCCCGGCCGGGGACGTGCTGCCCGGCGACATTCTTCTGGTCAAACCCTCGGAGGTGCTTCCCGTGGACGGGTTGCTTCTCACGGCAACTGGCAGCTTCGATGAATCCACCTTGACGGGTGAGAGCCTGCCGGCGGAACATGTCAAAGGCGATACGCTGCTCAGCGGATCGGTCAACGGCGAAAGCGCCGCGCATATGAAGGCGACGTCCACGGCGAAAGACTCGCAGTACAGCCAGATTGTGGCTTTGGTCCAGGCGGCGGCGTCGAGCCGGCCTCCGGTAGTCCGGCTCGCTGACAGGTACGCCGTTCCGTTCACGCTCCTGGCCTTTGCCGTGGCCGGGATGGGCTGGTATTTCAGCCAGGACCCGGCTCGGTTCGCGCAGGTCCTCGTTGTCGCTACCCCTTGCCCCCTGCTCATCGCCGCTCCGGTGGCGTTTCTTGCGGGCACCAGCCGGGCGGCGCACTCGGGAATCATCATCAAGAACGGCGGAACCCTCGAACAGCTTGCCCGGGTGCGGACGGCCGTCTTCGACAAGACAGGCACGCTCACCCACGGCCGGCCCACCTTGCACGGCATGTGGGTTTCACCGGCAGCGTCCGGGCTGGTGAGCGAGGACCGGCTGCTGCAACTGGCCGCTTCGGCAGAGCAGTACTCCTCTCATGTCCTTGCCTCCTCTGTGATGGATGCTGCACGGCACCGCGGGCTTGACCTGCTGGAGGGCAGCAACGCGTTTGAACACGCCACCCAGGGGGTCACGGCGACCTGCGGCGATCAAACGGTGGTGGTGGGTAAACCTGACTTTGTCCGTTCCGTCACCTCGGCGTTCGAGGAGGCCGAGGTGGCCGGTGGACAACTGGCGGTCTACGTGGGCGTTGACGGCCGGTTCGGGGGAGCGCTGATCATGAGCGACCCGCTCCGGGACAATGCGGTGGGCACACTGACCGCGTTGCACCGGCTGGGCATCCGGGAAACGCTGCTCCTTACCGGCGACTCTCGGGCAACGGCCGAAAAAATTGCTGCACAGGCCGGGATCTCCCGCTTCCAGGCAGGGTGCCTTCCGGGTGACAAAGTCTCCATCGTCGCAGGGCTGCGGGAACGCCCGGTCATGATGGTGGGCGACGGTGTGAACGACGCTCCGGTCCTGGCTGCCGCCGACGTTGGTGTCGCCATGGGCGCCAAGGGGTCAACCGCGGCGAGCGAGTCTGCCGACGTCGTCATCATGCTCGACGACTTATCCAAAGCGGCGCTGGCAGTCGACATCGGGCAGCGCACGGTCCGGATAGCGCTGGCGAGCATTTGGATAGGCATCCTGCTGAGCATCGGCCTGATGGTAGCAGCGGTATTCGGCTACATTCCAGCTGTGGCCGGCGCCCTCCTCCAGGAGTTGGTCGATCTGGCCACGATCCTGAACGCGCTTCGTGCTCTGCGCGATGGCCGCCGTCCAACCGCGACGGCGGTGGGCGGCCCGCCGGTGAGTGTTGCGGCAGTGAGGAAACGGCCGGCGTCGTGCCTAAACCTTGATCCACCGATGTTGCTCGGGGCGCCGACGGCGGTTTAAACCGAGAATGCCCGTCTTTGGCGAGTTCCAGTGATCGATGCAACACCCCCTGAAAACCGGGAGTTGCAACACCCTTGGAATCACCACTGAAAGACCGTTCTTCCTTAACGGAAAAATCGCCC
>NZ_JBTNDX010000048.1:0-13214 GCF_054510755.1 Pseudarthrobacter sp. MDT3-1
TCCTGGAACACTCAACCTGGAGACGAAAACACCAACACCGCGCACGACATAGTCATTACAAAGCCCGCGGACACACCCCATAAACGCGACTGTAGTACTAGGCGGTTCCCAGCCGCAGGCAAGTCCTGACAAACACGAAAGTGTGTCCCAAAACGCCGCCCGCCGACTCACCAGCGATTGCCTGCGAGCCGCGGTTGTCCACTTCCTAAGGTATTTCCGCTGTGGTCAACTCTCGAAGTCTTGCCCTGAGGCGAGCAGCCATGTCCAACTGGGTTGGCATCAGAAGCCACTGGACTTGGAGTCCGTCGACTAGCGCAATGATATCCGTTTCCAGGCCTTCCAATTCGATGTGCGGCCTTATCAGCGAGCGACCAGCCAGATTTCGGAGGGCAGCTTTGGTTCTTTTGAGGGCTCTCTCATAGCGCGCCACAAAATAGTCATGTGCAGGGTGCCCGGTATCCGAAGCCTCTGTAGACAAGACAGCGAACAGGCTTACGATCCCTGGGTTTCGCGCGTTATGCTCTATGACTCTAATAAGCCGGCTGAAGTACTCGATCCCATCAGAGCTTTCCTCCGGCGCGCCTGCGAAAAAGAGTTCGTCATCCTTGCGGTCTCTTTCTTCGAGTACGGCTTCCAGCAGGGCTTCCTTTGTGGGGAAGTAGTGCAGGAGAGCTGTGCGGCTCACTCCGCAGTCGGCGGCCATCTGCAGCATGCTTGCATTTCGATAGCCCACAGTCGCGAAGGCATCGAAAGCGGCCTGCAGTATTTGCGCACGCCGCCACTCGCTTTTGGCGTAGGGTCCCCGCGTTCCACCCTTCTTGGTGGTTGTGTCCAGCATTGCACCAACATCCCATCATTCGGACGGTCCCACAAATCGCAGGCCCTGACCGCACCTCCCGCCCCTCATCGCGGCCGCGGCCGGCCAATTCCCAGAAAGAGCGTGCGGCTGAGCCCTGCTCAACTCTGGGCGAACAGGAGCTTCAACCTAGTCGGTCTCTGCGAAGTGAGGTCGACCTTGTTCATCCCCCATGCCGGTGACGCTTGAGCGGGCCTGCTCCATGCGAAAGAACGTTCTTACGAAATAGGTTACTTGAAAATATGTACACCTGTAAGTTTTCGTGTGTATCATCAATCCACGCGGTGATCCACAGAGGTATCACCCACTAAAGAAGGACCAAAGATGTTCCGATGGAAGACCGCCTCGGCGGCCCTGGCCATTGCCGCTCTCGCACTAACCGGATGCTCTGGCCAGAACCCGGAATCAAGCAGTAGCTCCGGGAGTACTGGGGGTACGCTGACGCTGGCCAACACGCTCGCCCCCACAACACTCGACGCCGCCGGCTCCGGCTGGGCCGTAATCTCGCCTTACTACCAGGCGGCCTACGACACCCTTCTGCGCATTACGACAGATGGAAAAATTGAGCCATTCCTCGCAGAGAAGTGGTCCTACAACGCAGACGCTACGGCGTTGACCTTGAACCTTAGGAACGACGTTACGTTCAGCGACGGAAGCAAGCTCACGTCCGCCGTCGTCAAGATAAACCTTGAGCGTTTCCAGAAGGGAACGTCGCCCGACGCGTCCTTCCTGAAAAGGATCCAGAGTATCGAAACTCCCGATGACAGGACCGTTGTGCTTCGCCTGTCGTCGCCCGACCCTGCCATGTTGAACTACCTGGCCCGCGACCCCGGTCTGATCGCCAGCGGTGATGCCATCTCGAAGGACCCCCAGAGCTTGGCCACGAATCCGATTGGTTCCGGGCCCTACATCCTGGATACCAAGGAAACAGTCATTGGCACGAGTTACGTCTACGCCAAAAACTCGACGTACTGGAACCCAAGCGTCCAGCACTACGACAAACTGGTCATTAAGGTGATGGCCGACGCAACGGCAGCGCTCAATGCCATCAAGTCAGGAGAGGTGAATGGTGTACGCCTCCTCAACAACAACAACCTCGAAGAGGTCAAAGGCGCGGGCTGGACGGTAAACCAGAACGAGATGAACGTGTTCGGCATGTTGCTGCTTGACCGTGCGGGCACATCGAATAAGGCACTTGGCGACGTTCGTGTCAGGCAGGCCATTAACCATGCGTTCGATCGCAAGGCCCTCCTCAAGGCCCTCCAATTCAACAACGGCACCGTAACCGAGCAAGTGTTCCCGAAGCGCTCCGCGGCCTTCGACGCTGACTTGGACAACCGGTACTCCTTTGATCCCCAGAAGGCGAGGCAGCTTCTGGCCGAAGCCGGATACCCGGACGGGTTTACCCTGACCATACCGACAACAGCCAGCGTGGGTGCAACGACGTGGACATTGATTGGCCAGCAGTTGGCAGATGTCGGCATCAAGGTCGAGTTCACGGACGCCGCCAGTAATTTTGTTTCAGACATCCTCGCCCCGAAGCATCCGGCGGCGTGGATCGGCCTTGAACAGCAGTCAGACTGGCAACTGATCCAGTTCATGATCTCTCCTACGGCCGTCTGGAACCCCTTCAAATATGCGGACGCCAAGGTTGACGAGTTGGTAAAGCAGGTCCAGGTGGGCGATGAAAGTGCGCGGCAAACGGCAGCCAAGGATCTGAACAAGTACATCGTGGAGCAGGCCTGGTTCGCTCCTTGGTACCGCCCAAACAACAGCTTTGCAACGGATGCAGGCACCTCCGTGAAAATGCTGTCTTCCAACGTTTTCCCCGCCATTTACGACTTCGAACCGAAGCAGTAATGGCACGGCGTCCCCCTGCCAACAGGGGGACGCTCCCCAACTCTCAGGAACAAAAAATATGCTTGGATTCATCATTCGCCGCGTGATTTCTGGCGTGATTCTGGTTTTTACGATTTCAATAGTTGCGTTCACGCTGCTGTATTTGGGCGGCGGAGACATTGCTCGACGCATTCTGGGTGAGAACGCACCCGCGGAGACCGTGGCCAAGAAGGTCCAGGAACTCGGCATAGACCGGCCCTTGGCCGTCCAGTTCTGGGATTGGCTAAGCTCGGCCCTCGGAGGCAATCTTGGCCGGTCTTGGTTCAACGGGGAAATGGTTACGGCGAGCGTATCCAACCGGTTGTCCGTTACAGTATCCCTGGTCATCGGGGCGATCGTGTTATCCGCGATCGTCTCCATTCTCTTGGGAGTTTTGGCAGCACGGCGGGGAGGTTGGGTCGACGGTCTCGTGCAGTTCGTTTCGGTCATAGGCTTCGCGATTCCAAATTTCCTCATAGCACTCTTCCTAGTGGTCGTCTTCGCAATCAATCTGCACTGGTTCAAAGCGACTGGATTTGTTCCGATTACCAGGTCCCTGGACGGGTGGCTCGCGTCGGTAACCCTGCCCATTGTGGCGCTCTCGTTAGCAGCAACTGCCAGTGTGTCCCAGCAGATCCGCAGTGCGGTAGTCGATGGAATGTCCCGGGATTATGTCCGGACCCTGCGCGCCCGCGGAATCGGCATCAACCGGGTCATCTATCAACATGTTCTTCGCAACGCCGGAGGACCGGCCCTTGCCGTCCTGGCGTTGCAGTTTGTCGGACTTCTTGGCGGGTCTGTCGTTATTGAACAGGTATTCGCACTGCCCGGCATAGGCCAACTGACAATACAGGCAACGACTCTGGGTGACATTCCCGTAGTCATGGGAGTGGTCATTACGGCCGCCATCATCGTAGTCATTGTCAACCTCGTCATCGATCTGGCCCAAGCCGCACTCAACCCGAAGGTCCGACTGTCATGACCATCATCAACCTCCCCCAAGCACTGCCAACACCACAGGTCCGCGCATCGCTGCTGCGGAGATTGCGGCGCCGTCCCGTCGGACTTGCAGCCCTTATGTTTCTGGCCTTCGTCGCACTTATCGCCGTCATCGGGCCATGGATTGCTCCACAGGACCCAAACAAGGCAGCGCTTGACCTTGTACTGTCCCCCTCGAGCGCATCACATCCGCTCGGTGCGGACAGCGCCGGGCGCGATGTTCTGTCCCGGCTACTGGCCGCAACTCAGGTAAGCATCGCGTCAGCTCTCGTCGCACTGATTGCTGCCCTGCTGATTGGGGTGATTGCCGGGCTTGTGGCGGGCTATTACAGCGGATGGTTCGACGCTGTCGCATCGTGGGTCACTTCGCTCGTGATGGCACTGCCAGCTATGGTAGTTCTGCTGGCTGCCCGGGCAGTGCTAGGACCGTCGGTTTGGCTGGCGATGATGGTTTTCGGAATCCTGTTGTCACCTGCCTACTTCCGGCTTGTCTACGCCGCTGTCACAGCTATCCGGCATGAGCTCTACATCGATGCTGCCCGGGTGTCCGGACTTAGCGACTTCCGCATCATCAGCCGGCATATTCCATCTGTCATCCGCGCACCTATCATCATCCAATCCGCGATTATCGCCGGCATAGCTATCGCAATTCAGTCCGGTCTTGAGTTCCTCGGATTGGGAGATGCCTCGGTCCCCACTTGGGGGCAGATGCTCAATGATGCATTCACCAACATCTACAAGGCTCCAATGCTCATGCTGTGGCCATCACTCGCGATTTCTCTTACCTGTGTCGCCTTGACTCTGCTGGCCAATGCCATGCGTGATGAACTGGAGCGGACGGTCACCAGCCGCCGCCGCCCGACGAAATCCGCCGCCCGACGTTCCAAGACTGCAGCATCAGAGCAGTCCAATACAGGCCACGAGACGATCGTCCACCCCGATGATCCGTTCACCGAGAAGAAGCCCGCTGCTTCCTTGTTGACTGTTCAGGACTTGCGTGTCGGTTACGACCAGCCGGACGGCGCGACGGTCGAGGTTGTCAGGGGTGTCACCCTTGAGGTGCGTAAGGGCGAAATCCACGGTCTTATCGGTGAATCGGGGTCAGGAAAGACACAGACCGCCTTCTCTGTTTTGGGCCTGCTTCCCGCGGGTGGCCGCGTCACCGGCGGCACCATCGATTATGAAGGTACCCCCCTTCACGGCGCATCAGAACGTGTCTACAGCGACATCCGTGGACGGCGAATCGGATATATCCCGCAGGAACCCATGGCGAACCTTGACCCCTCCTTCAAGATTGGCTTTCAGCTGGTCCAACCCCTCCGGCTCAACCTGGGGCTGAGCAAGAAGGAAGCCACAGAGAAGGCGCTTTCACTGTTGGAACGAGTCGGTATTCCAAACCCCAAGCGCACTTTTGACGCTTATCCCTTTGAAGTGTCTGGCGGAATGGCCCAGCGGGTGCTTATCGCCGGAGCTGTATCTACCGACCCCGACCTCATCATTGCCGATGAGCCAACCACCGCACTAGACGTCACAGTTCAAGCCGAGGTCCTCGATCTCCTGCGCGACCTGCAGCAGGAACGCGGCATGGCCATGCTCCTTGTAACTCACAACTTTGGAGTCGTGGCGGATCTGTGCGATCGCGTCACTGTAATGCAAAACGGAGTTTTCGTTGAGCAGGGACCGGTACGGACCATCCTCAACCACCCCAGCCACCCCTACACCCGGTCACTGCTCAGCGCCATACTGGACGAAGGTCCCGCCCGGCCGCCCCTGGCCGCCATGCCCATCGGAGGACGGTCATGAACAATACGCTCCTCGAGGTCGAAGACCTCGTCGTCGCATACCCAACTAAGCGGCTGAGAGCGGCACCCTTCCGAGCCCTCAGCAGCGTCTCTCTCGGTATCAAGCCAGGCGAGACGGTGGGCCTAGTTGGGGAATCCGGATCCGGCAAGACCACGCTCGGCCGGGCGGTGCTGGGACTTGCACCTGTCACAGGAGGTTCAATACGCTACAGCGGCCGCGACATCAGCCACCTCCGGAAACGGGATCGCCGCAAGCTGAGCAGCGAGATACAGGTCGTATTCCAAGACCCTTACTCATCGCTCAACCCTGCCCTAACGATCGACCAGATCCTGGCCGAACCCTTGACCGCTGCGGGCCTCCCGGCCGCTGCAGCGAAGGGGCGCATTCGCGAACTTCTGGACCGCGTGGGGCTGCCTGCCGATGCGCAGTCCAGACTGCCCCGCGAGTTCTCCGGCGGGCAGCGCCAGAGGATCGCCATAGCCCGTGCCCTGGCGTTGGATCCCAAACTTATTGTTTGCGATGAGCCGGTCTCCGCCCTTGATCTGTCGACGCAAGCCCGTGTACTGGACCTGTTCATCGAGATCCAAGAGCTCACGGGCGTCGCTTACCTGTTCATTTCGCACGACCTTGCAGTGGTCCGGCACATCAGCCACCGTGTGGCTGTCATGTACCGCGGCGAAATCGTGGAGACGGGGGAAGGAGACCAAGTCACCGCCCGGCCCGAGCACCCTTACACGCAACGTTTGTTCCTCGCCGCGCCCGTGCCCGATCCGGACAAGCAAGCGAAACGGCGTGCCGCGCGCAGGAAACTCCTCACCGAGCAGGCGAACCTGATCGAAGGAAAAACGGCATGATCGTCTCTACAGCTGTAGGACTCGTTCGTGGAACAACGCGGAACGACGGCACCGGCGCATTCCTGGGGATCCCCTACGCAGAGCCGCCGTATGGAAAACATCGCTTTCAGGCTCCTGTCCCCAAAGCCCCCTGGAAAGGTGTGCTGGACGCAACGCGCTTCGGCTCAACACCTCAACGCAGGGCTCTGGCGGAGGTTACGACCATCCCGGAACCTTCCATCCCTGGAGAATCGACCCTCAACGTAAACGTGTTTACCCCTGCCCGTGGTGCTGCGGGCAGGCCGTATCCGGTGATGGTCTGGATTCACGGCGGCGGCTACGTCGCGGGGTCACCAGCGAGCCCCTGGTACGACGGCCGTGCCTTCGCTCGTGACGGGGTAGTCACAGTTACGATTTCATACCGCCTGGGCTTCGATGGCTTCGGCTGGCTTCCCGACGCTCCAACGAATCGCGGCGTGCTCGACTGGATACTCGCCCTTGAATGGGTTCGCGACAGTATCGCCGCCTTTGGGGGCGACCCGGGCAATGTCACGCTCTTTGGTCAATCAGCAGGAGGCGGCGCCGTGATGACGCTGCTGACAAATCGACACGCTCAAGGTCTCTTCCACAAGGCGGCCTCCTTATCGGGCGCCCCGGCCGACATTCCACTTGATCGTGCAAAGGATTTCACACTCGGTGTCGCGGAACGGCTAGGGCTTGCAGCCGACAGACGGGCATTCGCTTCGGTGCCGGAACAGGAACTCATCCGAGCGCAAAACTGGTCGAGGGGACCAGTACCGACGGCAGATGCTGTGGCATGGTTGCGGCAACTTAGTGAAGTCAAAGGGATGCTTCGCCTCGGACCTACGATCGACGCCAATCTCGTAGAAGGTACGGTCGAAGAAGGCCTTGCCGCTGGGCGCGGGAAAGATATTCCCCTTCTGGTTGGCGCCACCCAAGAAGAATTCAGTCGCCTGCTAGTCGCACATTCCGAGAGCTTCAGCGCACTGTCTTCCCCGGAAGCATTGAAAATCATGGGCGTGGACGGCGCCGTCGCCAGCGCCTACTCCTCATGCGCTGTTGAGGACAGACCGGCGGCTGTGGTGGGGAGAGATGTCAGCGACATGATGTTCCGTCGTCACATCCCCCAGTGGATCTCACTTCGCGGCAACTCTCCGACATGGGCTTACGACTTCACCTGGAAATCATCCGTCAGCGGCGTATCGGAACACTGCCTGGACGTACCCTTTGTCTTCGATGTCTTGGACAATCCGGACGTCAGCCGAGTGACTGGCCCTAACCCGCCACAGGAACTCGCCGATACCGTACATGGCGCTTTCGTACGTTTCGCTCAGACGGGCGACCCCGGCTGGACGAAGGCCGCTGGCATGACCCCACACGTCAAAGGCTTCGATATCGACCCGTCTCGAACCGACAGCTATGCAAGTGCACGGATCGTTGGCGAAGCGCGACGCATCCGTAACAGCGGCGATATTCCGGTTCACACGTAGGGACAAAATCCTGTCGCCAGTTGCACAGAACCCTTTCTGGGCACGGCGCTGACACCATATCGCCGACCAGCCGACTTCCGGCGCCGTCGGCACGCAATAGACCAACACGGGCCTGCAACGAGCGGGCCTCCTTTAACCTGCCCGGAGATCCAGTGACCTACAAATCAGATACGACCCCTGCACCTGTTCAAGTCGCAGCCATAACGACCGGAGCGGACTATTGGAACACAAATGGGCTACCGGGAGCGGACCTACGGCCGCTCCGGTTGGCAGATGGACCCCATGGACTCCGAGTCCAGGACGACGAAAATCCAGACCACCTCGGGATTGGGCGTAGCGAGGAATCAACTTGCTTCCCGCCCGCAGTGACCCTCGCATCGTCCTGGGATCCCCACCTTGTTGAGGCTGTGGGAGCGGCACTGGGCCGGGAGGCCCGCTCCAAGGGAGTAGACATGGTTCTTGGGCCGGGGATGAACATCAAGCGCAGCCCTTTGTGCGGACGAAACTTCGAGTACTTCTCCGAAGATCCGATGTTTACGGGCACGATGGCGGCGGCCATGATCAGGGGAATTCAGAACCAAGGCGTCGGCGCGTGCGCGAAGCACTTTGCAGTCAACAATCAGGAGACGGACCGTCTGCGTGTGAGCGCGGACGTCACACCGCGCGCACTCAGGGAAATCTATCTGCGTGGTTTCGAGATAGCACTGCGCGACGCCAACCCCTGGGGCGTCATGGCTTCGTACAACCGCATCAACGGGGTCTTCGCATCAGAGCACTCCTGGTTGCTGACGGATGTCCTAAGGGACGAGTGGAACTACGATGGGGTCGTCGTTTCCGACTGGGGCGCGGTGCACGACCCCGTTGCGTCCCTGAAGGCCGGACTGGATCTTCGCATGCCCGGAAGGCCCGATGACTCCCGCATCCTTGAGGCCGCCCACTCCGGGAAAATCGATAAAGAACTTGACCGAACGCTCAGACGGCTAAAATTGCTGGCGGAACGCACAAAAACGGCCGACCGAGGTGAACAGGTCGATCTGGAAGCACACCACCAGCTCACCCGTCGTGCTGCGGCTGAATCCGCTGTACTGCTGAAGAACGATCAAGCCGTATTGCCGCTGAGCCCAGCATCAATGGAGCAGGTCGTACTGATCGGCGGGCTGGCCCGCACACCCCGCTACCAAGGGTCGGGAAGCTCAGCAGTTAATCCGGTCCGAGTCGTCTCAGCGACCGACGCGATGGCGGATCGATTCGGGCAAGAGCCCTTGTTTTCCGCTGGTTACAGGTTGGACGGCGTCGACGACGAGCAGATGGTCCAGGAGGCAGTGGCTGTCGCGGCCACAGCGGAAACGGTTGTCCTGTTCCTCGGTCTTCCGCCCACGTTCGAATCGGAAGGCCGCGACCGGGCCGACATTTCGCTGCCCGCAAACCAGATTGCCCTTCTGCACCGTCTTGCAGCGGTCAATGACCGCATCGTTGTCGTTCTGAGCAACGGTTCAGCAGTGACTACGGCCGGGTGGCGGGACAAAGCTTCCTCGATTATCGAGTTCTGGCTCACAGGGCAGGCCCACGGTGAGACCGTCGTAGATGTCCTGTTCGGAGACGTCAACCCGTCGGGAAAGCTGGCCGAAACGGTTCCAGTCCGCCTCGAGGACACTCCCTCCTTCCTTGATTTCCCAGGCGAGGAAGGGCATGTCTCCTATGGCGAGGGAATCTATGTCGGATACAGGTATTACGATGCCCGCAACATCATTGTGGACTTTCCTTTCGGGCACGGCCTGTCCTACACGACGTTCCATTACTCCGACCTGGAGACCACTGCCTGCGAGGCTGATTCTCCGCTTGCAGTGACCGTTTCCCTCACTGTGACCAACACTGGGAAATATGCTGGCGCTGAAGTGGTCCAGCTCTACGTCGGCGATCCCCACAACACATTTTCCACCCCCGTGCGGGAACTCCGGGCATTCCAAAAGGTAACCCTGCAACCCGGAGAGACCGTGCGTCTCTCCTTCGATGTGTCCCGCGAGGAACTGGGACACTACAGCACCGAAGTGCAGCAATGGACGTACGACGGCGGTCCATGCACAGTCGAGGTCGGATCCTCCTCTCGCGATATCCGTCTCTCTGCGTCTGTAGATATCCCGGCCAACCCGGTGCCACGTCCCCTGACTGTCTGGTCAACGTTTGGGGAATGGGACAGCGACACCGACGCCGGTCCACGCCTTGCCAGGCTTATCGAAGGACGCGGTGGCATCCGGGGTCGTATGGGAGATCTACTCAAGGACGAGACCGGTCGGGCGAGCGTGCTCGCGTTTCCGCTCAGGGCACTTGTGGAGTTTCCCGGTTTTCCGGTCAACCTCGATGACATCGAGCAACTTGTCGCGGCGTCGAACTGAATCGTCCAAAGTGCACCGGGGATTAGTCGCGGCCCTCCCTTGACGGCGCCGAGTCGCCCGTTGGGGCTCATGCCGTCGACGGCCCGGGAACAATTTAGGGAGTCCCCGATGAACGAAAGTGCTACGAGACAAGGCAGCGTCGGTGCTTTGCAGCGACCACGACCTACGCCAGGAATGGTCGAAATCAATGTGGAAACGCTCGCAGAGGTGGAACCGACACTCGAAGAAGCCATCCAATCCGTCTCCCCTGCTGCCGTGCACTACGGTATTGGCATCCTGATCACCCGGATCGGGCTGGGCCGGTACATTGTCCGGGCCCATCCTCACGTTCCGGAGGGATTTGTCCGGCGGCAATGAACAGCCATGTTGGTGCAAGAAAGATTCCCAGGAATATAATTCCTCGAAGTACAGTTGCGCTCATTGGTGGAGCCGGTGGTTTCCTTCCAGGGCGCGGATCCGGGTCGCCGGGGCGACGAGATCGAGCTGGCGCAGGACGATGCGGAGTTGTGGCCATCTCCACCGGCGACATCTTCCGCGCCAACGGGAAGGGTGAACCCTGCTCGGCGTCGAGCCGACGGAGTATATGGACGACAAAGAGTTCGTTCCGGACAGCGTCACCAACAAGATGTTGGGCAACCGGCTGGGTGAATCCGACGTCGAAACGCCTTCCTGCCGGACGGCTACCCCACGCGCGACTGCGCAAGTGGACTACCTCGACGAGATCCTGGCCAACGGTGAGGAACTGGTGCACCGCCTCCTGGGCCGGGCCAAGGAAACGCGCCGGAGCGACGACAACGAAGCCGTCATCCGCCACCGTCTGGACCACGAGCACGCTGGTCAAGTCCGCGTCGCGACGGAGCTGGGAGTCAATCGCATTGGGCAGCAGCTCGACCACCGTATACAGCCGCACCCAAGCAGCTAATTCGTCCTTTGTAATCCATCTAGTGTCCTGCGCCTGAAATTCGGTTCAGAAGTCGGCCTATGGATTCGAGGATCTGTTCTGCCGTCTTGGTCCAGGTGAAGGGTGTGGGGTTGGTGTTCCATTCGCTGACCCATTTGCGGATGTCGGACTCGAGCGCTTGGACGCTGCGGTGATCGCTGCGGCGCAGCAGGTCCTCGGTGACGAAACCGAAGAACCCCTCGACCTGGTTCAGCCAGGATGAGTAGGTCGGCGTGAAATGCATATGGAACCGTGGGTGGTTCTGCAGCCATGTCTTCACAACGGGTGTCTTATGGGTCTGGTAGTTGTCGCAGATCAGGTGCACGTCCAGGCCCTCGGGGACCTGACTGTCGATCTTGGCCAGGAACTTCCTGAACTCGACGGCCCGGTGCTTGCGGTGCAGGCTGGAGATCACGGAACCGTCCGCGGTGTTCAGGGCCGCGAACAAGGTGGTTGTCCCGTGCCGGACGTAGTCGTGGGTGCGCTTCTCCGGCATGCCGGGCATCATCGGGAAGGCCGGCTGGGACCGCGCCAGCGCCTGGACCTGCGACTTCTCATCCACACTGAGAACCACAGCGGATTCGGGCGGGTTCAGGTAGAGTCCCACCACGTCGTAGACCTTCTCCACGAACAAGGGATCATTGGAGAGCTTGAACCCGTCCGCGCGGTGGGGCTTGAGCTCGAACGCCTTCCAGATCCGCCCGATCGTTGACTTCGACAGCCCCGACCGCTCAGCCATCTTCGCCCTCGACCAATGCGTCGCGTTCTTCGGCGTCGATTCCAGCGTCGCAACCACGACATCCTCGACCTGATCACTGGTGATACTGGCAGGTCGGCCGGGCCTGGGATCATCGACCAGCCCGTCCAGCCGGCGCTCCAGAAAACGGCGCCGCCACTTCGCCACGGTATGAGGTTCCACTCCGCACCGGGCGCCCACCTCAACATTGCTCAGACCCTCGGCGCTGCCCAGCACGATCCTCGAGCGCGTGGCCAGCGACTGGGACGATTTCGCCCTGCGCGCCCACCGGGACAGCGTCTCCCGCTCTTCATCCGACAGTTCCAAAGGGGCCTTCGGCCGTCCAACGTTCGCCATACCCCATTCTATAATTACGCAGCGAATTTCAGGCGCAAGACACTAGTCTCCATGTTCTCATTCTTCTTCAAGCATAGTTGTTGCAACAACTATTAAAGACCGCTTTGGGTTCGAAACGAAGGAGACCGTTATGACCACTGTAAGCATCCTCGGAACGGGCAACATGGGCACGGCCATCGCCGGCATCGTTGAAAAGGGCGGCAACACTGTCCAGGTCCTCGGCAGCGAGGACACTGCCCAGGCGGTCACCGGTGAGATTGTCGTCCTGGCCGTTCCCTACCCCGCCGTGCAGGAGATCCTGGCCCGGCGTGCTGGCCAGCTCGCCGGCAAGATCATCGTGGACATCACCAACCCGTTGAACTTTGAAACCTTCGACTCCCTGACCGTGCCGGCTGATTCCTCGGCCGCTGCCGAGATCCAGGCCGCGCTACCGAACTCCCACGTGGTGAAGGCATTCAACACCACCTTCGCGGCCACCCTGGCCGCGGGCGAGATCGCCGGGAAACCCACCACTGTGCTGATCGCCGGGGACGACGGCGACGCGAAATCCCGGCTCGCGGAGGTCATCACTGCCGGCGGCCTGCGCGCCATTGATGCCGGCTCACTGCGACGGGCACGTGAGCTGGAGGCAAAGGGCTTCCTTCAGATCGCCCTCGCGGCCGGCGAGAAGATCTCTTGGACTGGAGGATTCGCCGTCCAGGCCTGACCCGACGGTCAGCCCAACCCCGCAGCATCGCATCACCGGGAGCCGCCCCGCCTTCATTCTGGCCGGCTCCCGAGGCACGCTCATGGCCCCAAACAGAGAAAGAATTACCTCCGATGCCAGTCTCCCCCGTCCGGCTGAACCACGCCGTACTATTCGTCACCGACCTTGACCGGGCCGAGCGCTTCTACACCCACGTCTTCAG
>NZ_JBTNDX010000049.1:0-12075 GCF_054510755.1 Pseudarthrobacter sp. MDT3-1
ATTAGCTTTGGCGTATGGCAGTTCGCACGGTCTGCGAAAGATGCAGCGCCCTCGTATCCGCCCCGCCAGGAAGTTGCATTTGAAGCGGGATGTAACCAAAGCTCAGATCGTAAAGCGGGTCAGCGTACCCCAGCGCTCCGCCTGCTCCATCGTGGCCAAAGGCCCGGAAGCTGCCAAAATCACTGCCGGGATGAGGCTTCATGAAAACAACCCCAAACGCCGTCGGGAAATTCAGGACACGATCGACTCCCCACACCTGCTGCTGTCCCATCTCTGCGACAGTATCGGGGTCAAGGAGAGCCTCCCCCAGCAGTCCAATAGCCGCGGCATAAACCTGCGCGAGCCCCCTCGCCGATCCGATGCCGCCAAGGGCGGCGGGTCCGGCGGCCCGTACTTCCCGCAGATTGGGTGAGTAGGGTCCGAGGTTCGGTGGTATGAGATTGTTGACCCCATTGAACATCAGGGCGCCCAGACCGTCCGGCGCCGTCGGACTTTGGCTGATCATTGCCAGCTGTTCGGCGGAGGGATGCGCGGGACGTAGCGCTTCGAACCGGTCCTCCTGTGACGGCGGCAGTGCGAGCCAGAAGTCGATGCCGCGGGGTGCCCGGATGCTGTCCTCATAGAGTTCTTGCAGGGACTGGCCAGTAATGCGCCTCACCAGTTCCTCCATGAAGGTTCCTATCGTGAGTCCGTGGTAGCCGAACGCTGTCCCCGGGCGCCAATATGGCCGCTGCCCCGCAAGCTTCGGTGCAGCGCGACGCGAGTCCAGTATGTCCGCAGTCTCTAGTCCCCCGTCTACATTGATAAGCCCCGCCTGGTGCGATAGAAGCTCCCGGATAAGGATCGTGGCCTTCCCGCGGGCACCAAACTCCGGCCAATAGTGGACCACAGTCTGATCCAGGTCGAGTTCCCCGGATCTGATCAAAGTGCCCAATGCAATCGCTGCCACGCCTTTTGTTGCGGAGAAGGTTCCCATGAGGTTGTCGTTCCTTAGCCCGTCCCCTCCGGCAAGATCCACTACCAGCTGCCCTTTCCAAAAGACGGCCAACTGCGCGCTGTAATTAGGGTCGTCGGCCAGGTAGCCGTCAAATTCCGCGCGTACGTCCTCGAACCCGGGAGCGGTGGTGCCTGTGGAATGGTTATGCGTGGGAACCGTGACGGCTGACATCGTTGAAGCCCTTTCTCTAGTTCTGCACTGTGCCAACGATTGGACCCTGTTCGCGGCACCGGTCGCTGCGGAGCCAGAGGAGCATCCTCTCAACAGAGCTTCTGGCCGGCAGTGAATGAGGGTGGTCCAAGTGTCCGTGCATACTGCCGGGTTCCATCTCCATCCGGACTGGCACTCCGGCAGCCTCCAGTTGGGCCGCAAAAAGTTCTCCGGAAGCGCGAAGCGTATCGGCCTCGGAATTGATGATGTATACAGGAGGAAAACCGTGGAGGTCTCCCCCTCCGGCAAATGCGTGGGGGTCTCGGAAACTGTCTTCGCTGCCGGCGAAGTTGAGATTGATGTCGTGGATGAAGTCCGGCCCAAATGCGAGCTCAGCAGGAATGCCGTCCATCTTCTTTCCAAGTTCCTCGCTGAGTGCCGGAATTTCGGCATGGACGAGAGGATAGGCGAGCAGCAATGATGCCGGCATCTGCCCGGCATCATCCCTGAGCCGTCCGGTGAGTGCGGCAGTCAGCGCAGCCCCGGCGCTGGCGCCGCCGAGGTGAAGGTCATCAGCAGTTGCCAATCCTAACTCGCTGAGATTTTCAGTGGCCCACAGCCACCCGGCCCGCACATCATTCGACGGTGCGGGGTACTTCAAACCGTGAAGGGCCTTGCGATAGTCAAGTGACAGAACCGAAATGCCGTGGGACGCCAGGTACAAGCTCACCCAGTGAGCCTCGGGCATGTCCAGGTCTCCGGCGATGAAGGCGCCGCCGTGCACCCAGGCTAAGCCCGCAAGGGCCTCGCCGGGAGCTCGGTACAGACGTCCCGGAACTCCTCCTTCCGGAGTCGGGACAGTAATATCGACTGCCGATATTGCGCCAAGCTCGGGGTATATGGACACAAGCGACTGGTGGTCCGTGTCAGTTCGAGGATCAGGGAGGGGGCCATTCAGCTCCAACTCGCGAATCAGCTGACTGGCGATCGACGTACTTGAATTTTGCGTGCCTGTCTCGGGCATCTGTCTCGTCTTTTCCTTCCTTGAGCAGGAGCTAGTTTTGGACCAGTTCCAGCGTGGCCTGCAGCGGAAGTTCGCTGACTGAGGTGCCGATGCGGAGTGTGTAGTCGCCGGGTTCGTAGGTCCAGCCGTTGTCCCAGTAGGCCAGAAGCCGGGTGGGGACGTCCAGCACGCTGGTCACTGTTTCGCCGGGTTCGGCCCAGATGGGGGTGGAGGCGATGAGCCAGCGGACGGGGCGGTCGACGGCGGAGCCGGGATTTTCGGCGTAGACTTGGACCACGTTTTTGCCGGCGCGTGCCCCAGTGTTGGTCAGGGCAACGCTGAGGGGCACGACGGCGCCGGGGGTCGTTTCTGCGGGTGCGTCCACGCTGTCGGTGGTCCAGGTGGTGTATCCGAGGCCGTAGCCGAACTCGTAGGCCGGGGTGGTGCCGGCTTTGAGCCAGGCGCGGTAGCCGATGTGGATGCCTTCATCGTAGGTCAGCGTCCCGTCCGCGGCCGGGGTGACATTGAGGACTGGCACGTCCTCCTGGGTGGCAGGCCAGGTGGTGGGCAGCCGGCCGCCGGGTTCGGTGGCGCCGGTGAGGATGTCGGTGAGGGCGTGGCCGAATTCCTGGCCGCCGAAGTAGCCGATCAGGAGTGCTGCGACCTCGTCGCGCCAGGGCAGCAGGACCGGTGAGCCGGAGTTCACGATCACGATGGTGCGGGGGTTGGCGGCGGCGACGGCGTGCACCAGGCGGTCCTGCAGGCCGGGCAGGTCCAGGGAGGTCCGGTCGTAGCCTTCGGATTCGACGCGGGAGTTGGTGCCCACCACGACGACGGCGATCTCGGCTGTGCGGGCCGCCTCCACCGCCTTGGTGATGAGTGCGTCGGGGTCGGCGTCGTAAGCTTCGACACCGATGGTGATTCCGAGCGTATTGGATAATGCGCCGACGCTGTCCGTCGTGAGCTCCACACGGAGTTGCATCGGGACACCCTCACACACCTTCACCGGCACCGAAACCGCGGGCGGGGCTAGCAACGCGGCCCCCAAATCCGTTCCTACCGCTTCGACCGTCGCTTCGTGCGCGAGGATTCCATTGACGAAGATGCGGCCATGGCCCACGGTGGAGAAGCCCAGCCGGACCGTACCCGTTTCGTCCGGTGTGTAGATGGTGTGGAACTGGACCATGGAGGACGCGGAGATGGGTGCGTCACCGCCGAACCAGACCAGGGCGGTGGAGCGGCGGTCCTCGGCGAAGACCTCCTCGCCGTTCGCGTCCAGGAAGCGGACCCGTACGCCCGGGGTTCCGGTGACGGGGTTGGTGAGCTGTTCCAGCGGCAGCTCGGCGATGCCTTCCTGCACCACGGCGCCAACACTGTACGTGACGTTGTCTGAGCCGAAGGCTGCCCGGATTCCGTCGAGCGGGGTGACGATCTTCTCGGGGATGACGGTGGCGGAGCCGCCGCCCTGGGTGCGGGCGTAACGGGCGTTGTGGCCGATCACCGCAACCGTCTTGACGGAGGCTGGGTCCAGCGGCAGCACGCCGTCGTTCTTCACCATCACGGTGCCGGCTGCGGAGACCTCGCGGGCGAACGCGATGGGGTCCTCCCGGTCCGCCGGTTCGGCTTGGACGGCGTCGAAGCCCTCCAGCGCGCCGACGCGGGCCGCGAGCTGCAGGATCCGCAGCACCTTGCGGTCGATGGCTGCTTCGGGGACCTGGCCCGCTTTGACGGCTACCACCAGGGCTTCGCCCCAGGGGCCGTCGGGGCCGGGCATTGCCAGGTCCTGTGAGGCGTTGGCGGAGTTGATACTGCGCACAGCGGTCCAGTCACTGATGACGACGCCGTCGAAGCCCCATTCGCTGTTCAGCGGGGTTTCCAGCAGCTCGTTTTCGGTGGCGGTGGCGCCGTTGATGGAGTTGTAGGCGCTCATTACCAGCCAGGCTTTGGATTCAACAATGGCCTTTTCGAACGCGAGCAGGTACAGCTCCCGCAGCGGCCGGTCCCCCACCTTGACGTCCACGGTGAAGCGGTCGGTTTCGGAATCGTTGGCAATGTAGTGCTTCGGGGTGGCGCCCACGCCGTTGCGCTGCACGCCGGAGACGTAGGCCGCGGCGAGGTCGGCCGTGAGGACGGGGTCTTCGCTGAATGCCTCAAAGTGCCGGCCGCCCAGGGGTGAGCGGTGCAGGTTGATAGTGGGACCGAGTACGACGTCGACGCCCTTGCGGCGGGCCTCGACGGCGGACGCGGCGCCGAGCCGGTCCGCGATGGCGGGGTCCCAGGTGGAACTGATGGCTGCGGCGGAGGGGAAGTTCATGGAGGGCTGGCGTTCGTCCCAGACCTCGCCACGGACCCCGGTGGGGCCATCGGAGAAGAGCATGCGGCGCAGGCCGATCTTCTCGATGGGCCAGGTGGTCCAGAAGTCGCGGCCGGTCAGCAGCTGGACCTTCTCCACAAGCGTCAGCTTAGCCAGGAGCGACTTCAGTCGTGCGTCGGTGCTTTGGTCAGTGTTGGGTGCGGTGGAGAGAAGTTCCATGGTGGCTTTCTTGGCTGTTCCTGCGGGGGATGTACTGATGCTTGTGCTGTTAAAGGTCAGGCGACGCCGGCCTGGACGTCCTGCTGGTGCTGGAGGTCCAGGAGCCGGAGCCTGTCTGCGCGGTGCTGGGCCTGCCGGTCGGGATCGGGAATCGGGGCGGCCATAAACAGCCGCTGTGTGTAGGGGTGTTCGGGTGCTCCGGTGACCTGCTCGCCCTCGCCCCATTCCACGATCTCACCGTGGTACATCACGGCCACGCGGTGGCTTAGGTGACGGACGACGGCGAGGTCGTGGGAGACAAAGAGGTAGGCGACGCCGGTGCGCTCCTGAATTTCGATGAACAGTTCCATCACGCGGGCCTGGGTGGAGAGGTCCAGGGCGGAGACGGGTTCGTCGCAGACGATCAGCTTGGGGTCCAGTGCCAGGGCCCGGGCAATAGCGACGCGCTGGCGCTGACCGCCGGAGAATTCACGCGGCAGCCGATGCGCGGCGCCGTGCGGCAGCCGGACCTGGTCCAGGAGCTCCGCGATGCGCTTGTTGGCCGTCTGGCGTTCGACTTTGCGTACGGTGAGCGGTTCGGTGAGGATCTGCTCGATGGTCATGGACGGGTTCAGCGAGGTGTAAGGGTCCTGGAAGACCACCTGGATCTCGTGGCTGAGTTCTTTGCGCTGGGCGCGGGTGGCCTTCGAAATCTCCTGGCCGCCGTACCTAATGCTGCCCCCGGTGACCGGTGCCAGGCCCAGCACAGCGCGGCCCAGGGTGGTCTTGCCGGAGCCGGATTCCCCCACCAGGCCCACAGTCTCGCCGGGCCGGATGTCCAGCGAAACACCTTTGAGGGCCTTGAACGGTTCTTTCCGGAAGCCCTTGAGGGGGTATTCGACGACGACGTCCTTGACGTCGAGCAGGGTGTCGGTCATGGCGTCACTCCTTTCAGTTCCTTGGGCTCCCCGGACGGGATCACACCACCGGCGTTCTGTCCGGCGGTGGTGTACTGCCCGCGTGGGGCCGTGTCTTCGAGTATTGCGTCGAGCAGCTGGCGGGTGTAGGGGTGTTGGGCGTTGTTGAAGATGGCGCGGACGGGGCCGGTTTCCACCACACGGCCGCTCTGCATCACGGAGACGCGGTCGCAGAGGTCCGCCACCACGCCGAAGTTGTGGGTCACCAGGATCACGCCCATGTTCAGTTCGTCCTGGAGTTCGCGGAGCAGGTTCAGGACTTCGGCCTGCACTGTGACATCCAAAGCGGTGGTGGGTTCGTCCGCGATCAGCAGGTCCGGTTCGCAGGAGACGGCGCCGGCGATCAGGACGCGCTGGGCCATGCCTCCGGAGATCTGGTGCGGGTAGGCGCCAAAGGTGCGTTCCGGGTTGGGAATGCCGACCTTGGCCAGCAGCGCCAGGGCGCGGGCGCGGGCTTCGGCCTTGGAGATTCCCAGGCAGACCCGCATGGGTTCCATCAGCTGGCTGCCGATGGTGAACGCGCCGTCCAGATTGGACATCGGTTCCTGCGGGATATAGGCGATACGCTGCCCGCGGACCTTGGTCATTTCCTTCTCGGTCAGGTGCGCCAGGTCCTTGCCTTCGAAGAAGATGGAGCCGCCGGTGATGCGTCCGCCCTGCGGCAGGAGCCGGAGGATGGAGAAGGCGGTCTGCGTCTTCCCGGAACCGGATTCGCCCACCAGGCCGTGGACTTCGCCGCGGCGGACGGTCAGGCCCACATGGTTCACCACGTGGGTGGTGGAACCGTCCGGCTGGTCGTAGCCGACGCCAAGATCGGTAACTTCCAGCAGCAGCTCCCCGGCGTTGCTGTTGTCTGCACCGGCGGGATCTTCGGGATGGACGAAGGCGGCTGCACCGCGCTTCTCAGCGGCGCCCTCGGCCTCGGCGATGGCGGCAGTAGCTGCAGCTTTGCGGCTCTTCTTGACCGGGCCGCTGCTGCGTTCCAGTTCATCGCGCATCGCGTTGGCGAGCATCGTCAGGGCGATGCAGACCAGGCCGATGATCAGGGCGGGCCACAGGACAAGGGTGGGGGCTTTGAAGATGTTGATGAAGCCGTCGTTGAGCATGCTGCCCCAGGTGGGGATGTTCCGGTCCCCCAGGCCCAGGAACTCAAGGCCCGCCTGGATCGCGATGGCGATGCCCAGGACCATTGCGGACTGGATGATGACAGGGGCCCGGACCACGGCCAGGATGTGGCGGCCGATGATCCGGAAGTCGCTGAGCCCGGCGACCCGTGCGGCGTCCACATAGAGTTCGTTGCGGACAGCGGTGACAGAGGCGTAGACCAGCCGGAAGAAGGCCGGTGAGAGCAGCACGCCGAAGATCATCATGGACAGCCACATGGACGGGCCCAGCACGGCGCGGGCCGCGAGCAGTACCACCATGCCGGGAAGTGCCATCATCAGGCCGGTGAGCCAGGAGGAGACGGAGTCGAACCAGCCGCCGTAGTATCCGGCGATCAGGCCGGCGGTGACGCCGAGGACCAGCGCCACGGCGAGGGCCAGCAGGGCGCCGGCGAGGCTGAACTGGCCGGCGAACAGCAGCCGGCTGAGGACGTCGCGGCCCGCACTATCGGCACCCAGGAGGTGTTCGGAGCCGGCCTTGGCCAGCACGTCCTTCAGGTTTGCCGTGTTGGGGTCGTGGGTTGCCAGCAGCGGCGCCAGGACCGAGGCCAGTGCCACCAGGAACAGGACAAGCAGCGAGACTGCGCCCGTGGGGTGGGTCAGAAGCTTCCGGAAAAGGGAAACCTTGGCTGCCGTGACGGGCAGTGCGAGGGGAGTTTCGATCATGACAGCCGAACTTTCGGATTGAGCCAGCCCTGGGCGAGGTCGATGATGAGGTTGACGGCCACCACGATGGCGGCCGTCGCGACGACGACTCCCATGACGACCGGGATGTCGCCCTGGCCTGTGGCAGCCACGGTGATCTGCCCGAGGCCGGGCAGTGCGAAGATCTGTTCCACGATGACGGCGCCGCCCAGCAGCCCTATGAACTGCACGGCGAGCACAGCCAGTGCAGGACCGCCGGCATTGCGCAGCACATGCTTGTAGACAACACGGTTGAAGGACAGACCGCGGGCCCGCAGCGTCCGGACGTAGTCCTGGCGGAGTGCATCGATCAACGAGCCGCGCACCTGCTGGACCACGGCGGCGATGCAGCCGATGGACAGGGCGATGATCGGCAAGGTGACAGTGGCAGCCCAGCCGCCGAACGACGTCGTAATAGGAACATAACCGGTGGCCTTGAACCACTTGAGGTTCAGCGCGAACAGGGACACCAGGCCCAGGGCAATCAGGAAGCCTGGGATGGCAAAACCAAGCACCCCGACAAATTGGACCATACGGTCAACCCAGCCGCGGCGGACCGCAGCCCACACGCCGATGACCACGGAAATCACAGCCGCAATGATGACCGCGCCAAGGACCAGGGAGAGGGTGACCCAGAGCCGGCTGCTGACGCCTGCACTGACAAGCTGGCCGTTGAACCAGGACCGGCCAAGGTCACCGGTCAGGGCTCCGGTCAGCCAGTCCCAGTACTGAACCGGGAGCGGGCGGTCCAGGCCAAGCTGGCTGGCCTTCAAGGCAACCTGGGCGTCGCTGGCGGTGGGGCCCACGAGGCGGCGGGCGATGTCGCCGCCGCCCGCGTACAGCATCAGGTAGGCGACCGTGGTGATGACGAACAGCAGGAGGACACCGGAAAACAGGCGCCGCAGCACGAATCGGTACATACGAAAATCCTTAAGGAAGGTTCCTGAGGCTGCCGGACCTGGCTAGGAGCCCGGCCCGGCAGCTGTCCGCTAGGAGGCGGGGGTAAAGGACCAGATGTAGGGGTAGACGTTGCCCGTCTGCAGCTCCACGTTGGTCTTGGCGTCAGTCACAAAACTGTTCTCCGGGCGGTACCACGGGGCGAACCAGGCCTGCTCCACGATGTACTTGTTCAGTTCCTTAGCCGCAGACTTCTGTTCGTCCTCGGAACCCAGGTTGACCTTCTTCACCAGTTCGTCGACCTTGGGATCCGCGTATTTGTAGGGATTCCAAGCCGAGTTCGGAGCAATTTTCATGTTGATCAGCTGCCAGTCGGACTGCTGCTCCAGAATCATGTAACTTGCGGCATATTTTGCTGACAACAGGTCGGCAATGAAGTTGTTTCCTGCGTCGATGGTCTCGACGGTAACTCCGACATCCTTAAGTTGCTGCGTAATCAGCGCAAAAATCGAGCTGTTGACGAGCGGCGTCGACGGCATCTGCAGGTTAAACCCGTTCGCGTAGCCAGCCTCCGCCAGGAGCGCCTTGGCTTTGGCGGGGTCGTAGGCGTAGCGGGAGTCCAGGGACTCGTCGTACGCGTCCGACGACGGCGGGAACACCTGGGTAGTGGGGGTGCCGCGTCCCTGGTTCACGGCATCCAACAGCGACTTCGTGTCGAAGGCATAGTTCAAAGCCTGCCGGACGCGGACGTCCTTAAGGGCGGGGTTGGTTGTACCCGCACGGTCAAAGAGCATCAGTCCAACCCAGTTGCCCTCGAATGCATTGTTCTTGTAGCCGGCCGCTTCGGCCTCCTGAACCATTGAAATATCAATGAGGGAGCCATTGAGCGTCCCGGACTTGACTGCGCTCAGCAGTGACGTCTGTTCCGGGTAGACGTTCAGGACCATATTGTCGTAGTGGACCAGGTCTTTGGCCCAGTAGTCAGGATTGGTCTTGTAGGTGTAGGACGCGCCTGTCACCGTGGCTGCCGTGTCCAGGACATAAGGGCCCGAGCCGACGGGGTTGGTGGCGATATCCGCGTTGCCGAAGGACGCCGGGCTCTGCATAAACGACGCGTCCTTGGACAGGTAGCCCAGGAACGCCGGGTCCGGAGCGGACAGGGTCAGCTTCAGCGTGGTGGCGTCCACTGCCTCAGCCGTCTGCAGGGCGGCCAGGAACTGCGCGTCTGCTGATGTTCCTGCCTTGAAGCGCTCGAGGTTCTGCTTGGCGGCATCGGCATTGAAGGCGGTGCCGTCGGTGAACTTCACATCATCGCGGAGCTTCAGTGTCAGGACGGTCTTGTCATCGTTGTACGTCCACTCAGTTGCGAGCATCGGAACCAGTGTGCCGTCTGGCTCCATGCGAAGCAGGGTGTCGTACACGGCCTGGTAGAACGGCGACACATTGGCGAAGTCGGAGTCGGCAGCGGCGAAGGATTTGGGCGCCATGAGAGTACCCAGGGTCAGTGTTTGCGAGGTCTGCTCGCTGGAGGAGTCTCCCCCGGCAGAGCAGCCGGTGAGGCTCAGGGCAACGGCGGCAACAACTGCGGCCATTCGCTTAGGTCGGAACATCATTGGTCCCTTTCACGGTCAGTGACGGTCCACCACGGACTGCCATTGGGAAAGACCGTAGCACGAAAACTGACCATGCGGTATGTTTTCAATGTGCGCATGCAAAATATTGCTCAGTGTGACGTGAGGCACAAAGTAGGCAGGGCTTCGCGCGGCATCCAGCCAGAGTTGTTAGAGTTCCAAGATGACTGAAACAGCGACAAGTGCGGTTTCCCAAGGGCCACGGCATGGACGGCCGCGCGGGAGCTATGCCAAGACAAAGGAGCGCCGCCAGGAGATCCTGACAGCGGCGTTCGAGGTTTTCTCCACGTTCGGATACCGCGCGGGATCTATCCAGGACATCGCTGACAAGATCGGTCTAACCAAGACCGGCCTACTCCACCATTTCCCCAGCAAGGAAGCCCTGCTGGAGGCCGTGCTTACCCTTCGCGATGAGGACTCCTGGGCAGCGGCGGGCATTGTGACGGACAACGGCCTAGAGACCCTACATGGAATCGTCCGTTTGGTTCATAACAACACCACAGTCCCCGAACTCGTCGCCCTCCACTGCGTCCTCTCGGCCGAGTCGACAGACCCGACTCACCCCGCCCATGAGTACTTTCAACGGCGCTACAACTGGGTCCGAGAAGTTGGTGCCCAGGCATTTTCCGATCTGGATCGCCAAGGCATGCTACGGCACAGGGTGCCGCCAGCGGCCGCTGCACGGCAGTTGGTTGCACTGATGGACGGGCTGCAGGTCCAGTGGCTTTTGGACAATGACTCTGTGGACATGGCCGGCGAATTAAGAACTTTTCTGGGAGCCATCACGACCGAAGAGTTCTAGTCTTTCAGGGTTCAGTCCTTACCGCAGGGTTCCCTCTAGGAAAGAGAGCAATTCCCGATTAAAGGCCTCTGGCTCGTTCCAATGAGGGCAGTGCCCACTGTTTTCAAATACGGATAGGGAAGAGTCCGGCAGAGTTTCAGCGAACCACTGCATGCCTTCCAACGGAAATGACGGCGAGGAGCGGCCTGTGGCCACCCATGAGGGAACATTGACGGTCGAAATGACGTCCCGCCAGTCTGCAGTGAAGTGGTCCACCATCAGTTGAAGCACGGCCCCTGGGGGGAAATCCGTAAGGCCGCCCACTTCCGCGAAAAGTTGCCCGACGTGAGGCGGCACTGGCGGCTCAAGCGACGGATTGCCCCATTGAAATCTACCGTTGACGGAATCCCAGACGTTTGTCCAATCAACGGACCTCACACCCCAGGCCCACGACTCGTCATTAATAATTTTCGGCGACTGATCAATCGCCGTGAATGCTCGTACACGGCTTGTTCCAAATAAATCAAAATACGAGAGACAAACCGAAACTCCTAAGGAATGACCAATTAGGGCCACTTGGTCAAGTCGCAGGTGCTCAATCAATTCGCCCACATCTTTCCCTAGACGGGAGACGCGTTGCCCGTGTACTGGCGAGTCCGAACGGCCATGGAATCTCAAGTCCAGGGCCAGCGTTCGGTATCCGGCGGCGACGAGTGCCTCGCGCTGGAATGCCCAATGCGCTGCCTGGCAGGTGAAGCCATGGACGAGCAGAATTGCGGGCCCGGATCCGAAGTCATCGTAGACGAGCTGAACGCCGTCTGTGGTTCGAAACGACTTTGCATGACCAGTCAATTGCGGCCTCCTTGGGCAATCGGTCCGTAAATTCAATGCGGTTTATGCCGCTAGCATTCGGAGCCTACATGATGCTTCCGGATCGAACAAAGCGTAGGAGCCGTCATAAGTCTCATAGGAATTTCGTATAAACAAATAGCAAAAAAGTATTGGACATGGAAACGGGCGCTCGGTATTTCAGGTCTAGAGAGTATTTCCTGCATACTTTACATAGCCACGTTCCAGCAACTACACACCCCCGCATTAGTTAGCCATCACCGAGCCTGCGGACCCGCCGGAGAGCGGGCGTCCTGCAAATGCTGGGACCAATCAACCACTTTCGGGACTCAGGACTCTGGACATAGCGTTTTAATTGTTGGCTGACGTTTCTTTGTTTTTGATCTCAAATCGCAGGGTCCGGTCGGTGCCGGGGTAGCGGGTTTCGGTGG
>NZ_JBTNDX010000005.1:0-217317 GCF_054510755.1 Pseudarthrobacter sp. MDT3-1
GTGGGAGAGTAGGTCACCGCCGGAACATCATTACAGGTCGAGAGCCCCCCAACCACCAGGTTGGGGGGCTCTCCCACGTTAACCACCACACCACAAACACCCCACAAACGCAGGACTAGCCCGGAACCCCACCGAAAACGCGGCACCCACCACACCCGCCGCCGTCGTGCACCACACAACCCGGCACCCGAAGTGACAGAGCGTCCGGCTGAACGTCGCACGAACTGAGAGAGCATCCGGCGGAACACTCCAGGAACTACGAGAGCGTCACCTGGGGAGTGTGAACATTCCCACGACGGCGGCCTGGAGGCGGATCCATGTCATCTGTCGGTGGGGTCTCGCCTAGAATTGAGTGAGATGTACGGACTTCGAAGCGCTTGATTTCGGGTTGCGTAGGATAACGAAACACGGAACGAGCGGCTGCGATTGCGCCAGTGGTCGGCTCATAACAGGAGGAATCCCCATGGCTGAGCACAACGGCGGCAACCGCGGCGGCAACGACCGCGGTCCTTTCCGCGGCAACAACAATTCTGGCGGCGACCCGCGCGGATTCCGTTCCCGCGAAGACCGTAACCCAGAGGCTCCGAAGCGCGCGCCTGGTTCCGGCGAACGTAAGCCTTTTGGTGATCGTCCGCGTCGTGAAGGTGATGGCGAGCGTCGGACCTTCGGTGGTGGAGAGCGTAAGCCTTTCAGTGGTGGCGGAGACCGGAAACCGTTCACAGGCGGCGGCGGTGGTGAGCGGAAGCCCTATGGTGACCGTGACAACAAGCCTTTTGGTGACCGTCCGCGCCGCGAGGGTGACGGTGAGCGGAAGCCTTATGGTGACCGTCCGCGCCGCGAAGGTGACGGCGAACGTCGCAGCTTTGGCGGCGGAGAGCGCAAGCCCTTTAGTGGCGGCGGAGACCGGAAACCGTTCACGGGCGGCGAACGCAAACCCTATGGTGACCGTGACAACAAGCCTTTTGGTGACCGTCCGCGCCGCGAAGGTGATGGCGAGCGTCGCAGCTTTGGCGGCGGAGAGCGCAAGCCCTTTAGTGGCGGCGGAGACCGGAAACCGTTCACGGGCGGCGGCGAACGCAAACCCTATGGTGACCGTGACAACAAGCCTTATGGTGACCGTCCGCGCCGCGAAGGTGACGGCGAACGTCGAGGTTTCTCCGGCGGTGACAACCGCAAGCCGTTCGGAGACCGCCAGGACCGCGCCCCCCGCAGCTTTGACCGTGGCGATTCCGGCCCCCGCCAGTTCGGCAAGGACCGTGCAGAAGACCGCCCGGTCCGTGTACCCAACGCGCGTGACCTTCGCAGCGCGAACCGCCCGGACCGCGAACGTTCCCCGGAAATCGATGAGGATGTCACGGGCAAGGAGCTTGACCGCGCTACGCAGCACCAGATCAAGACCCTGGAAGACAAGAGCGCCGAGTGGGTTGCCCGCCACCTGGTAATGGCCGGACGCCTGATCGACGAAGAGCCCGAGCTGGCTTTCCAGCACGCCCTCGCCGCGAGCCGGCGTGGTGGCCGGCTGGCTGCCGTCCGTGAAGCCGTCGGACTCACTGCTTACGCGGCAGGACACTACGGCGAAGCACTGCGCGAATTCCGGACCTACCGCCGCATCAGCGGTTCAAACGTCCACCTGCCCGTGATGGCAGACTGCGAACGCGGACTCGGTCGGCCTGACCGCGCTCTCGACGTTGTACGTTCCGAGGAAGCCAAAGACCTGGACGCGCCCGGCAAAGTCGAACTGGCCATGGTTGCAGCCGGGGCCCGGACCGACCTCGGACAGCTGGACGCCGCCGTAGCAGAACTGGAAATTCCCCAGCTGGACATGAACCGGGCGTTCTCCTACAGCCCGCGGCTGTTCCGGGCCTACGCCAACGCCCTGTCCGGTGTTGGTCGGGAAGATGAGGCGGCAAAATGGCAGAAGCAGGCAGTTGTGGCTGAAAATGCCCTGGGCCTCGGCGTCGATGAGGAACCCGACATCGTGGACCTCGGCTGGGACGAGGAAGAGGAAGCCCGCGAGGAAGCCCAGCGCCGGCGTCTGCTGGAGCGAGCTGCCGCAGGCCCCGAAGCCACTGCTTCCACGCCCGCTGCCCGTTCCGAGGTAGCCGCGGAGAAGACTGCCGTTGAGGCCGCCGCCGTGGATGCAGAGATCGACGACGTGGAATCGGATTTCTTCGAGTCCGATGACGCCGAGTCTGACGAGGATTCCCTCGAAGCAGATGAGCTGGAAGCCGGCGACGCCGAGCACGGTGAAGAAGTGCGCGATGAAGAAGAGCACAGCGAAGCAGACGACAGCAGCAACGGCGTCGATGGCCACTCTGACGGACGGGACAGCTAGCGCGCTATGACTGAAGTTCCACTGATTTCCCTGTTCGACGCCCTTTTGGCGGACCTGGACGGCGTGGTCTACGCCGGGCAGCACGCCATCCCAGGCGCCGTGGACTCGCTGCAGCAACTGGAGGGTTTGGGCATTGGCCTGGGGTATGTCACCAACAATGCCTCCCGCACCCCGGCGCAGGTAGCGGCGCATCTCCGTGAACTAGGTGCACCGGCGGACGACGACCAGGTGGTCAGCTCCTCGCAAGCCGCGGCCGAACTCCTGGCGTCACTCGTCGCCCCCGGAGCGCGGGTGCTCATCACCGGCAGCCCCGCTCTGGCGCAGGAAATCGAGCTGGTGGGATTGACGCCTGTTTACAGCCAGGACGAGGATCCGGTAGCCGTGGTCCAGGGATTCAATCCCGGGATCAGCTGGAAAGATCTTGCCGAGGCGGCGTACGTCGTGTCGGCCGGAGCACTGTGGATCGCAACCAACACCGATATGTCCATTCCGCAGGCACGCGGCATAGCCCCGGGCAACGGCACCCTGGTGGCAGCTGTAGCCGCCGCCACCGGACAGACGCCGCAGGTTGCCGGCAAGCCGGAGGCCCCGCTCTTCCACGCCGCCGCCAAACGGCTCACGGCTGACCGCCCGCTGGTGGTGGGCGACCGTCTGGACACCGACATCCTCGGCGGCAACAACGCCGGGTTTGCCACGGTGGCAGTGCTGACCGGCGTCGACACCACAGCTAGCATCCTGGCCGCACGCACTGCGGAACGCCCGGACTACATCATCAATTCCCTCAGCGACCTCCACCGCCCCTACCCGGCGCTGGACCACACTGACGGAACGCACCGCTGCGGGGCCTCCACTGCGCGGGTCAGCGGTGACACTATCCACGTCAGCGGCAGCGAGAGCGACCTGGATTCCTGGCGGGCCGCCTGCGCCGCCTGGTGGACTGCGGTCCCCGACGCCGCACTGCCCACCGAACCCAAACTCGAGTGGCGCAATCATTAGACTGGTCCAATGACTGAGCTGAACGAACCGCACCATCCGGAAGCAGCCCAGCCAACACAGGAATGGCCGGACACGGCGGCGTCGGCAACCAGCGATCCATCCATTGCGGCGATAACGGCCGCGCTGGACGGCGTCGAACGGTTGCCCGTGTCTGAGCATGAGGCTGTTTACAGCGACCTCCACGATGCCCTGCTGCACGCGTTGAACGAAGAGGCCCCAAACGGCGAAGGAGACGCTTGAGCATGGCACGACTTGACCAGGCGCTCGTCGCCCGCGGCCTGGCCAGGTCCCGGACCCACGCTGCTTCGTTGATCGCCGAGGGCAAGGTGAGCTCGGCCGGGCAGGTCCTGTCCAAGGCGTCCCTCCAGGTCGACGACGGCAAGGACCTGTCGGTCGAGCACACGGAAGAGGACAGCTACGTCAGCCGGGCCGGCCACAAGCTCGCCGGCGCTCTGGACGTATTCCCGGAGGTCACGGTTGCGGGCAAAAGGTGCCTGGACGCCGGCGCCTCCACCGGCGGCTTCACCGAGGTGCTCCTGCGGCGCGGTGCGGCACACGTGGTGGCCGTCGACGTCGGCCATGACCAGCTCGTCCCGCAACTCCGCGCCGATGACCGCGTAGCCGTGCATGAAGGCATGAACGTGCGGTACATGGCGCCGGAGGACATCGGCGGCCAGGCCGAACTCACGGTAGCCGACCTCTCCTTCATCTCGCTGACCCTGGTGGTCCTGCCCCTGGCGCTGTGCACGCAGCCGGGCGGCGATCTGGTGCTGATGGTGAAGCCCCAGTTCGAGATCGGCAAGGACCGGCTGGGCCGCACCGGTGTGGTCACCTCCGAGCGCGAACGCCGGATGGCAGTGGAAAAAGTTGCCAATGCGGCGCTCGACGCCGGACTGGACTTATGCGGCTTAGCGGCCAGTCCGCTGCCGGGCCAGGACGGAAACGTCGAATACTTCCTGTGGATAAAGCGCAGGATGACCCAAGAACTGCCTAAGATCGAAGAGCGCCTCGCAGCCATTGACGGATTGCTTGGCCGAATCTGGCCGAACCACTAGAAAGCGGAACCCGATGAGCAGGCGAGTACTTGTCCTTGCCCACACTGGCCGCGAGGAGTCACTGAAGGCCGCCTGGGAAGCCTGCGCCCAACTGCATGACTCCGGCATTGTTCCCGTCATGCAGGAGTCTGAGCTGCGTGACATGGAAAGATTCTTCGGGCAGCTCACGCAGCCGGTGGAGATCCTGCACGACCATGTACAGCTGCCGGACGTCGAGCTGGTGATGGTCCTGGGCGGTGACGGCACCATCCTGCGCGCCGCAGAGCTGGTGCGCGAGGTGGACGTACCCTTGCTGGGCGTCAACCTTGGCCACGTCGGCTTCCTGGCCGAGAGCGAGCGGGCGGACCTGGCCCAAACGGTGGAATGGATTGCCCGCCGCGACTACACGGTTGAAGAGCGCATGACCATCGACGTCCAGGTCTGGGTCCGCGGCCAGAAGATCTGGCATACCTGGGCCCTGAATGAGGCCGCGATCGAAAAGGGCAACCGCGAACGCATGATCGAGGTGGTGACCGAAGTGGATGAGCGCCCGCTGACGTCCTTCGGCTGCGACGGCGTGGTGGTGGCCACCCCCACAGGCTCCACCGCGTACGCGTTTTCCGCCGGCGGGCCCGTCGTGTGGCCGGAGGTCGAGGCCCTGGTGATAGTTCCCATCAGCGCCCACGCGCTCTTTGCCAAACCGCTGGTGGTATCGCCCCGGTCCCGGCTGGCCGTGGAAGTCCTCACCCGCACCGGTGCCCAGGGTGTGCTCTGGTGCGATGGCCGGCGCTCCGTGGACCTGCCGCCCGGCGCCCGGGTTGAAGTGACCAAGTCCGCCACTCCGGTCAGGCTGGCCAGGACGCACCAGACGCCCTTTTCAGCGCGTCTGGTCCGCAAATTCGAACTCCCCATTCACGGCTGGCGCGGGCCCGTGCCGCAGTCGGAGACGATTCACACCGGACCCATCCCGATCGTCCGGACGCCGCGGCCCAGGCCGCCGCTCCAGCTTGCCTCCGGCGACCAGCCGGAGGACGATACCGATCCCACGACCGCAAAGTGAACCATGCTTGAAGAACTGAGAATCCGCGATCTGGGCGTCATCACCGACGCCACGCTGCCGCTGGGCCCCGGGCTGAGCGTCGTTACCGGCGAAACCGGTGCCGGCAAAACGATGGTGGTCACCGCCGTCGGCCTACTGCTGGGGGCGAGGTCCGACGCCGGGGCGGTCCGGAGCGGGGCGAAGAGCGCCACGGCGGAGGCCGTCCTCAAGCTCGACGCCGGGCATCCGGCGATTGCCCGGGCAGTTGAAGCGGGTGCCGACGTGGAGGAGTTCGACGGCGGCGCTGAGCTTATTCTTGCGCGTCGCCTCGGTGCGGACGGGCGCAGCCGGGCCTTCCTGGGCGGGCGGGCCGCCCCGGTGGGCGTTCTGGCGGAGATCGGTGAAACCCTCGTGGTGGTCCACGGGCAGTCGGACCAGATCAGGCTGAAGGGGGCGTCCGCCCAACGCGGCGCCCTCGACAAATTTGCCGGCGATGCGCTGGCGGGCCCGATGGCCTCCTACCAGGCGCTCTACAGCCATTGGAAGGCCAGCCAGGCGGAGCTGGAAACCCTTCGCAGCGCCGCCCGGGACAGGCTCCGCGAGGCCGAGTCGCTGGAAGTCGCCCTGGCCGAAATCAGCACCGTGGATCCGCAGCCGGGGGAGGACGAATCCCTCAAGGCGGAGGCTGTGAAACTGGCCAACGTAGAAGAGCTCAGGATTGCGGCGAACACGGCGCACCAGGCGCTCATCGCGGAGGACTACGGTGACGCGGGCGACGCCACCACCCTCGTGGACGTTGCGAAAAGGACCCTGGAGCACGTGGCCGAGCACGACGCCGAGCTCGGGTCCGCCGCAGCACGGTTGGCCGAAGTGGGCTTCCTGCTCAACGACATCGCCACGGAGCTGGCCAGC
The DNA here is from genome assembly GCF_054510755.1 of Pseudarthrobacter sp. MDT3-1. Classification (NCBI taxonomy): domain Bacteria; kingdom Bacillati; phylum Actinomycetota; class Actinomycetes; order Micrococcales; family Micrococcaceae; genus Pseudarthrobacter; species Pseudarthrobacter sp. MDT3-1. The sequence goes on from NZ_JBTNDX010000005.1 coordinate 6,317, forward strand.
TACCAGGCCGGCCTGGACTCAGAGGGTCCGGAACGCCTCGCCGAGATCGAGGACCGGCGGGCCGCCCTGGCCACGTTGGTCCGCAAGTACGCCCCCAGCATTGACGAAGTCCTGGTGTGGGCGGAAAACGCCCGGGTCCGTTTCGACGAGCTGCAGGACGACTCCACCAGGATCGAAGCCCTGGACGCAGACGTTGTCCGTACCGAAGCGGAACTGCAGAAGCAGGCTGCCGCCGTCAGCAAAATCCGGGCCAAGGCTGCCAAGGACCTCTCCGGCCGGGTGAGCTCGGAGCTGAAGGCACTCGCCATGGCCGACGCCACGCTGGTCATCACCCGTGAGGCGGCCGGTCAGCTGACACCGCATGGAGCCGACGAGATCGCGTTCCTGCTCCAGCCGCACTCCGGAGCCCCGGCCCGTCCGCTGGGCAAGGGCGCCTCCGGTGGCGAACTCTCCAGGGTCATGCTGGCCATCGAGGTGGTGCTGGCCGCTGTGGACCCGGTGCCCACGTTTGTGTTTGACGAGGTGGACGCCGGGGTCGGTGGCCGGGCCGCCGTCGAAATTGGCCGCCGGCTGGCCATGCTGGCACAGCACGTGCAGGTCCTGGTGGTCACACACCTGCCGCAGGTGGCAGCCTTCGCGGACCAGCACATCACTGTCACCAAGACATCCGTCAGAGGGGCCGACGGCGGCACCGCCACCGGGTTCACGTCCAGTGATGTTCGCCTCCTCGACGGCCAGGAGCGGGTGCGGGAGCTCGCCCGGATGCTGGCCGGCCAGGAGGATTCAGAATCAGCCCAGGCGCACGCCCAGGAGCTGCTGGACGACGCAAAACTGCTGCCGCAGCGGGCCTGACGGCCTGCACCCCTTGATCGCAGGGCGCCTTGCCATGCACACTGGATCATTTGGGGAGACAGTTCCTGATCGGGGAAAGGCTCAATTGATGATAGGCTCGAATTCCGTGGTGCAGCGATCAAATTCCCGTGTAAATTCCCGGTTCCCGGGCTCGTCCAAGACGACCAAACACATCTTCGTAACCGGTGGTGTGGCGTCCTCGCTCGGTAAGGGACTGACGGCTTCGAGCCTCGGTCACCTCCTGCGGGCACGCGGTCTGTCTGTAACTATGCAGAAGCTCGATCCCTATCTGAACGTGGATCCGGGCACGATGAACCCCTTCCAGCACGGCGAAGTCTTCGTCACCGACGACGGCGCCGAGACGGACCTGGACATCGGACACTACGAGCGGTTCCTCGACGAAAACCTCGAGGGCTCAGCCAACGTGACCACCGGCCAGGTCTACTCCACCGTGATCGCCAAGGAACGCCGCGGCGAATACCTCGGTGACACGGTCCAGGTCATCCCGCACATCACCGATGAGATCAAGCGGCGCATGCGGCTTCCGGCCGAGGGCAAAAACGCGCCGGACGTCATCATCACTGAAATCGGCGGCACCGTGGGCGACATCGAGTCGCAGCCCTTCCTCGAGTCGGCCCGCCAGGTCCGCCAGGACATTGGCCGCGGCAACGTCTTCTTCGTCCACGTCTCCCTGGTGCCCTACATCGGACCCTCGCAGGAACTGAAGACCAAACCGACGCAGCACTCCGTGGCAGCCCTGCGCTCCATCGGCATCCAGCCCGAGGCCATCGTGGTCCGCTCGGACCGCGAAGTCCCCGAGCCGATGCGCGCCAAGATCGGCCGCATGTGCGACGTCGATATCGAAGCCGTCATCGGATGCCCGGATGCCCCCAGCATCTACGACATCCCCAAGACCCTGCACACCCAGGGACTGGATTCCTACATCGTCCGTGCACTGGACCTGCCGTTCAAGGACGTTGACTGGACCAGCTGGGACAAGCTGCTCGAAGCAGTGCACAACCCCAAGCACCACGTGGAAATCGCGCTGGTGGGCAAGTACATCGACCTGCCGGACGCCTACCTGTCCGTGACCGAGGCCCTGCGTGCCGGCGGCTTCGCCAACGACACCAAGGTCAAGATCCGCTGGGTACCGTCGGATGAATGCGAAACCCATGAAGGCGCCGTGGCGTCCCTGGACGGCGTGGACGCCATCTGCGTTCCCGGCGGCTTCGGCATCCGCGGCCTTGAAGGCAAGCTGGGCGCCCTGAAGTACGCCCGTGAAGCCAAGCTGCCTGTCCTGGGCCTGTGCCTGGGCCTGCAGTGCATGGTGATCGAATATGCGCGCAACGTGGTGGGCCTTGAGGGCGCTTCCTCCAGCGAATTCGAGCCGGATTCGAAATACCCGGTGATTGCCACCATGGAAGAGCAGCTGGACATCGTGGACGGCAAGGGCGATCTTGGCGGCACCATGCGTCTGGGCCTGTACGAGGCAAAGCTCGACGACGGCTCGGTCATCGCAGAGACCTACGGGAAAACCACCGTCAGCGAACGCCACCGGCACCGCTACGAGGTCAACAACAAATACCGCGACCAGATCGCCGCCGAGGGCCTCGTGTTCTCCGGAACGTCGCCGGACGGCAAGCTTGTGGAATTCGTAGAGCTGCCCCGCGAGGTCCACCCGTTCTACGTGGCAACCCAGGCGCACCCTGAACTGAGCTCACGGCCCACGCGGCCGCACCCGCTCTTCGCCGGGCTCGTCAAGGCCGCACTGGACCACCAGAAAGCACAGGACGCGCCGGCAGCCAAGCCGTTGCGTACGGTTGCCGCAAAATAAAACCGAATAAGTAGAGGACGGCGCGATGCCCGGCACACCTGAAACCCCACAAGCTGCACGGCAGGTTTCGGATGCGCCGAGCCCGCGCCGTCTTCTGTCTACGGAGAAGGTCTATGAGGGTCGGATCTGGGATGTGGTCAGTGACAGCTTCCAGCTGAGCGAGACTGGGGAGTCCCTGACCCGCGACTACATCGACCACCCCGGCGCGGTGGCTGTCCTGCCGATGAACGACGCCGGCGAAGTTCTGCTGATCAGGCAGTACCGGCACCCCGTGGGCATGGACCTTTGGGAAATCCCTGCCGGCCTGCTGGATGTGGAAGGCGAAGATTTTGTGGCGGGCGCTGCCCGCGAGCTCGCCGAGGAGGCGGACCTTGCAGCCGGCGAATGGAACGTCCTGGTGGACTTCTTCAACTCGCCGGGCTCCTCCAGCGAGGCCATCCGCATCTACCTCGCCCGGGACCTCACCGACGTGCCTCACCACGAACGCCATGAGCGGACCGATGAGGAGGCCGAGATTGAATTCCACTGGATCGCCCTGGACGACGCTGTGGCCGCAGTCCTGGAAGGCAGGCTGCACAACCCGTCCGCCGTCGTCGGAATCCTGGCCGCCGCCGCGGCGAAAGCTGACGGCTTTGCGGGATTGCGTCCGGCGGATGCACCCTGGCCTGCGCACCCCAGCCAGCGTTGATGACGGCGAGTACTGAGGCGGCAGCCCCGACGCCGCCCGTCCGGCCACAGGCGGCCATCGACCGCGCCATCACCGAGTATCTGCAACATATGGGCGTGGAACGCGGCCTGGCCGTAAATACACTCTCCGCCTACCGCCGTGACCTGACCCGGTATTCCCGCTACGTGACGTCGGAAGGCTGCCACGGCCCGGGCCAGATCACCCGCCACCACGTGACGGGGTTCCTGATGGCCCTCAACGACGGATCCGACGGCGGCACAGCGCTGGGCGTCCGGTCTGCCGCCAGGACTGTGGTGGCCGTCCGGGGGCTGCACAAGTTCTGGGCTCTGGAGGGGATCACAACGACGGACCCCGCCAGCGACGTCCACCCGCCCATGCCGGGCAAAAGGCTGCCCAAGGCCATCAGCGTGGACGAAGTCACCCGGATCCTTGAAGCCGCGAGCACGGACACCGCCACAGGGCTCAGGGACCGGGCCCTGCTCGAATTTCTCTATTCCACCGGGGCGAGGATCAGCGAGGCCGTGGGCCTGGACGTTGACGACATCGCCCTGCACGAGGCCGAAGCCGGGCCCGCCGTGGTCCGCCTGTTCGGCAAGGGATCCAAGGAACGGCTGGTGCCGCTGGGATCCTATGGGGCGCGGGCTGTGGACGCGTACCTGGTGCGCGGCCGTCCACTGCTGGCGGCGAAGGGCAAGGGAACGCCCGCCCTGTTCCTGAACGCCCGCGGCGGCAGGATCAGCCGGCAAAGCGCCTGGACCATCCTGAAGGCGGCCGCGGACAAAGCCAACGTCACCAAGGATGTTTCCCCGCACACACTGCGACACTCGTTCGCGACGCATCTGCTCGAAGGCGGCGCTGATGTCCGCGTGGTGCAGGAACTCCTGGGGCACGCCTCAGTTACCACAACGCAGGTCTACACCCTGGTTACGGCTGACACACTGAGGGAAATTTACGCAGCAGCCCACCCTCGGGCGCTGGGCTGACGCCGGCGGCCAGGCTATAGGGTTGGGGCATGACGTTTACCCCTGTCACGCTGTGCTTTCTCACCCGTGAGTCCGCCGGTGTGCCACAGGTCCTGCTTGGCCTGAAGAAGACCGGCTTCGGCCGCGGCAAAGTGGTGGGACTTGGCGGCCATGTTGAGCCGGGGGAGACGGATGAAGAGGCTGCCTGCCGCGAAGTCCACGAGGAAGCCGGGATTGTGGTCCGGCAGGAGGATCTGCGCGACGCCGGCGTGGTGACCTTCGATTTTCCTGCCCGCCCGGAGTGGAACATGAGTTCGCGGCTCTTTGTCGCAGCCAGTTGGACCGGGCAGCCGGCCGAAAGTGCCGAGATCCGGCCGGAATGGTTCGACGTCGGCGCCTTGCCGGTGGACCGGATGTGGCAGGACGCAGCGCACTGGCTGCCGCTCGCCCTTGCCGGGTCTTTCTTGCGCCTGACAGTGGTCCTGAACGATGACAACGAGACCGTCCGCGAAGTGCTGGACTGATCACGCCCCACCTCTGCGTTGGCGTAACGGCCGACGGCGGGCCGGCCACCCAAAGGTGACCGGCCCGCCGTCGTGCGTCCATTGGGGGCCGGTTGGGCCCACGCCGGCGAGGGACCCGAACCGAGCTTGCGAGGTTGGGAGCCGGTGGGGCGGATTACGGAACGTGCCGTTCGTCCGGTCCGTTGTACTCGCTCAGCGGGCGGATCAGGGAGTTGCTGGCTGCCTGTTCCATGATGTGGGCGGTCCACCCGGTGATGCGGCTGGCCACGAACAGGGGAGTGAACGTGGCAGTGTCGAAGCCCATCAGGTGGTAGGTGGGGCCGGCCGGGTAGTCGAGGTTCGGTTTGATGGCCTTGGCCTCGTCCATGGCCTGCTCGAGGCCGTTGTACAGCCCCAGCAGTTCAGGGCGGCCGTAGTGGGCGATCATTTTGTCCAGCGCGGCCTTCATGGTGGGGACGCGGGAGTCCCCGTGCTTGTAGACGCGGTGGCCGAAGCCCATGACCTTTTTCTTGTGGGCCAGTGCATCCTCCATCCAAGCCTTTGCCCGGGCGGCCGCTTCGTCCAGTGATTCCTCAGGCCGGATGCCGATCTCGTCGAAGGTGTGCATCACGGCTTCGTTGGCGCCGCCATGCAGCGGGCCCTTGAGTGCGCCGATTGCGCCCGTTACTGCCGAGTGCAGGTCGGACAGGCTGGAGGTGATCACGCGGGCGGTGAAGGTGGAGGCGTTGAAGGAGTGCTCGGCGTACAGGATCATCGAGACGTTGAAGGCCTCCACGACCTCCGGGACCTGGTCTTCGCCGAACGCCATCCACAGGAAGTTTTCCGAGTAGCCCAGGTCATCACGGGGCTCCACGACTTCCTGGCCGCGCCGGCGTCGCTGGTCGTAGGCGACCACCGCGGGCATGGCTGCGAAGAGGTCCACGGCCTTGGCCATGTTGGCCTCGGGCGAGGAGTCCTCGGCCAGAGGGTGGCGGGCGCCCATGACGGATGCTGCGGTCCGGCAGACATCCATCGGGTGGGCGGTAGTGGGAATTGTGTCGACGATCTTCTTCACCACAGGATCAAGGGCGCGGCCGGCGCGCTCGCGGGCAGAGAACGCGGACAGCTCTTCAGGGGTGGGCAGTTCGCCGTTCCACAAGAGGAAGGCCACTTCCTCGAAGCTGCATTTGGCGGCGAGCTCCTGGACGGGATAGCCGCGGTACAGCAGCGAATTGGTGTCCGGGTTGACCTTCGAAACCGCGGTGTAGTCCACCACGACGCCGGCCAGGCCCTTCTTGATATCAACAGCTTCCATGCTGTCCTCCTTCGTTCATTGGGCAAGCCCGGATGTGCCGGAATGCTTGCAGTCTCCTTGGTGAGCTCTCGGGTCCTAGCGGACGCCGGGAATTTGGAAGTTGAAAACGCCGGTATCGAAGTGGTTGTAGGCCTCATAGTCCACAAGGTCATAAAGCCGCGCACGGGTGAGCATGTTCTCCACCTGTGCTTCCTGCGACCCTGTTGCCTTGATCGATTCCAGAGTACGCTCTGCTGCGCCCATGGCAATGCGCAGCAGCGTGACCGGATAAATGACCATGTTGACGCCCACACCCTGCAGCTGGTCCACGGTGAACAGATCGCTCTTGCCGAACTCGGTCATGTTGGCAAGGATCGGCACGTCCACGGCGTCGCGGATGGCCTGGAACTCGGACAGGTCCTTCATCGCTTCCGGGAAGATGGCGTCAGCACCGGCTTCCACGAGGGCCCGTGCCCGGTCCTTGGCGGCTTCGATTCCCTCCACGGCGCGGATATCGGTCCGGGCCATGATGAGGAAGTTCGGATCGCGGCGGGCGTCGGCCGCGGCGCGGATGCGCTTGGTGGCCGTGTCCTGGTCCACCACGTTCTTGCCGTCCAGGTGCCCGCAGCGCTTGGGATTGAACTGGTCTTCGATGTGGCAGCCGGCCAGGCCGGCGTTCTCCAGTTCCTGGATGCTGCGGGCCACGTTCATGGGCTCGCCGAAGCCCGTGTCCGCGTCCACCAGCGTGGGCAGGTCAGTCATTCGGGCGATCTGCCCGGCACGCGTGGCCACCTCGGTGAGGGTGGTCAGCCCGATGTCCGGCAGGCCCAGGTCATTGGCCAGCACCGCTCCGGAGACGTAAACACCGGCGAAGCCCTTTTCCTCGATCAGCCGCGCCGAGAGCGGGCTGAACGCGCCCGGGAACTGCTGGATGGTGCCGGACGCGAGCATGGCGCGAAGCGCGATCCGCTTCTGTTCCGGGGTTGTCTTGGAATACAGCATCTGATTCTCCTGTGCGGGGTGGGTAGGCAGAGCTTAGAAGAGGCCGGCGGGTGCGTTGCTGAGGTCGATGACGCCGGGGGCGGCGGTGATGTTCAGCTGGTCCAGTTCGCCCGGGCCCAGGTCCGGAAGGCTTTCGGCGGCGGCGAGGAATCGCTCGATTTCCTCCTCTGCGACCAGACCGGCTGCCAGGGTGCGGAACTTGTTGATGTACTGCTGGCGGGCGAACGGCCGGGCGCCGAGCGGGTGCGCGTCCGCTACGGCGATCTGGTCGGTGATGACCGTGCCGTCGTTCAGGGTGATCTCCACGGAACCGCCGAAGGCCTTCTCGGCGATGTCCAGCGAATGGTAGCGGCGGGTCCATTCGGCGTCTTCGACGGTGCTGACCTTGTTCCACAGCTCCACAGTGTCGGCGCGGCCGGCACGCTCAGGACTGTAGGAGTCAACGTGGTGCCAGGAGCCGTCCTGGAGTGCCACCGTGAAGATGTACGGGATGGAGTGGTCCAGGGTTTCCCGGCTGGCCGTGGGGCTGTACTTCTGCGGGTCGTTGGCGCCCGAACCGATCACGTAGTGCGTGTGGTGGCTGGTCTTGATCAGGACCGACGTCACGTTGGACGGGTCCGTTGCCTCGGGGTGCTCAGTATGCAGCTTGCGGGCCAGATCGATCCAGGCCTGGGCTTGGTATTCGGCGGAGTGTTCCTTGGTGTACGTGTCCATGATGGCGCGCTTGGCTTCGCCGGCCTCGGGCAGCGGGACCTCGTAGGAGGCGTCCGGGCCATCCAGCATCCAGGCGATCACGCCGTCTTCGCCTTCGTAGATCGGCACGGGGGAGGTCTGGCCGCGCATGGAGCGGTCCACGGCTTCCACCGCCATCTTGCCTGCGAACGCCGGCGCGTGCGCCTTCCAGGTGGAGATTTCGCCCTTGCGGGACTGGCGGGTGGCCGTGGTGGTGTGCAGCGCCTGGCCGACGGACTGGAAGATGGTCTCGACGTCCAGGCCCAAGAGTGTGCCGATGCCGGCAGCGGCGGACGGGCCGAGGTGGGCCACGTGGTCGATCTTGTGCTTGTGAAGGCAGATCGCCTTGACCAAGTTGACCTGGATCTCGTAGCCGGTGGCGATGCCGCGGATCAGGTCCTTGCCGCTCGCGCCGACGTGCTGTCCAACGGCGAGAATCGGCGGGATGTTGTCGCCAGGGTGGGAGTAGTCAGCCGCCAGGAACGTGTCATGGTAATCGAGCTCGCGGACGGCCACGCCGTTCGCCCAGGCTGCCCACTCGGGGGAGACGCGGTCCGTGATGCCGAAGACGCCGGCGCCCTTGCCGTTGGTGGTCGGTGCGTGGGTCAACGCCTGGGCGCGGGCAGCCACGATCGGGCCGCGGTTCAGGGAAGCGATGGCCACGGAGGCATTGTCGATGACACGGTTGATGACCATCTCGGTGACCTCGGGCGTGACCTCGACGGCGTCGGCGGCGACGACGGCGATCTTGTGCGCCAGCTGGTCTTCACGGGCCAGGTTCTCTTCGCTCTTGTAGACGCGGACGTGGTTGAGCTTAACCATGGTGCTCCTTCTTAGTGCTGTGGGTGGGTAGCTTTGACGTGGGAAAGGCTGCGGTGCAGGTGCAGGGTGGTGGCTGCTTCGGCAAGCCTGGCGTTGCCTGCGGCGATGGCCTCCGCGATGGCCGCGTGTTCGACGGCGGCAGCGTACAGTCGCGGGGCGTCATCGGCCGCGAGGCGGCGGACCCGGACCAGATGGACACGCAGGCTGCGCATCGCCTGCGCGAGGTAGGAGTTGGAGATGGCGGCGTCGATCGCCTCATCCAGCCGGCCCACCAGGGCGTAATACTCATGCCGGGCCGGATCGGTGTCGCTGATCAGCTCCTGCGCCCGCAGGAGATCGGTGTGGAGCTTCTCAAAGACAGCGCGCTCGCCGCGTTCGGCAGCCAGGGCTGCAGCCTTGCCCTCGAGGGTTTCGCGGAGCTCGAACATCTCATCGATGTCCTCCAGTGAGATGTCGGTGACGACGACGCCGCGGCCGCCTGCCGCCGTCGTCAGCCCTTCTGCGCTAAGCCGGCTCAGCGCCTCCCGGACCGGAGTGCGTGAGACGCCCAGGCGCTCCGACTGCTCCACTTCGGCGAGGACCGTTCCGGGCGTCAGGCGCCATTCGATAATGTCTTCGCGAAGCGTCGCATAGGCTTTGTCGCTGGCCCGCATGGTCCCTCCCGTCAATCTGCTCATGGGCACCAGTGTATACACGAATTGCCGAAAGACCCAGCAAAAGCCAGTTGATCAGCGAAATAGCCGCAGGTATGTATACATAGGCCTTGTCTGGTGCGGGTTGCCCGCATAGCATGGTGGCAACACAGCGACGTGAACGGGAGCCCATGATGGTCAGCGGAAATTACCGGGAAACATATTCGCGCAGCATCGAAAAGAAGGACGCCTTCTGGCTTGAGGCAGCAGGCGGCGTGACCTGGTCCAGGACGCCGGAAACCGCGCTTGATGGATCGGCCGCCCCGCTGTTCCAATGGTTTCCCGATGGCATGCTCAACACGAGCTACAACGCCCTGGACCGCCACGTTGAGGCCGGCCGCGGGGACCAGGATGCCCTCATCTACGACTCCGCGATGCTGGGGATCAAACGCACGTACAGCTACGCCGAACTGACGGACCTCGTGGCGCGGTTCGCGGGTGTGCTGCGCTCGCAGGGAGTCCGCAAAGGGGACAGGGTGGTCATCTACATGCCCATGATTCCCGAGGCCGCCATCGCGATGCTGGCGACCGCCCGGCTCGGGGCCGTGCATTCGGTGGTTTTCGGCGGATTCGCGCCCAAGGAACTCGCCGCCCGCATCAAGGATGCCGGTCCGGCCGCGATTGTGACGGCGTCCGGCGGGATTGAGCCCTCGCGCCGGGTGGAGTATCTTCCGGCGGTTGCCGAAGCGCTCGAACTCGCCGGCGCTGGGCAGACGCCCGTCATAGTCAAGGACCGGGAAGGCTTTGTGCACTCGGCATCCGAGTATCCGGACTGGCTGGACTGGGACCGGTGCTTTGACGCGGCCGCCCCGGCGGCAGCAGTGGATGTCGCAGCAACCGACCCCCTTTACATCCTCTACACCTCGGGCACCACCGGCACGCCGAAGGGCGTTGTACGGGACAACGGCGGCCATGCAGTGGCGCTCAGCTGGACCATGGCAAACATCTACGACGTCGGTCCGGGTGACGTGATGTGGACGGCGTCCGACGTCGGCTGGGTGGTGGGTCATTCCTACATTGTTTATGGCCCGCTGCTGGCCGGTGCCACCACGGTCCTCTACGAGGGCAAGCCCGTGGGGACGCCTGATGCGGGAGCGTTCTGGCGCGTGGTGCAGGACCACAAGGTCAACGTCCTGTTCACCGCACCCACGGCCCTGCGCGCGATCCGCAAGGCCGATCCTCAGGCGGCAGAGCTGGCCCGGTACGACATCTCCACCCTGCGCACGCTGTTTGCGGCCGGCGAGCGGCTGGACACGGACACCTACCGCTGGGCAGGTGAGGTCCTGGGTGTTCCGGTGGTGGACCACTGGTGGCAGACCGAAACCGGCTGGGCCATCTGCGCCAACCCTCGCGGGCTGGAGGACCTTCCCTTCAAGCCCGGGTCACCTACCGTGCCCATGCCCGGCTTCGAACTGAAGATTGTCGACGGCTCCGGGGCGGCGGTGCAGCAGGGGGAGGAGGGCAACATTGTCCTGCAGCTTCCCTTGCCTCCCGGAACCCTTACAACCCTGTGGCAGAACGACGACCGCTATGTGTCCTCGTACCTGGCTGCCTTCGAAGGCAGCTACGCCACGGGCGACAGCGGCTACCGGGATGCTGACGGCTACGTCTTTGTGATGGGCCGGACCGACGACATCATCAACGTGGCCGGCCACCGGCTGTCCACCGGTGCGATTGAGCAGGTCATCGCCAGCCATCCGGCCGTCGCTGAATGTGCCGTGATCGGCGTGGCGGATCCCCTCAAGGGTCAGCGGGCCAGCGGCTACGTGGTGCTCAAAGCAGGGGTCACCACCCCTGAGGACGAGCTGGTCCGGGAGCTGATCGCCCTTGTCAGGAAGGACATCGGGCCGGTGGCCGACTTCAAACACGCCACAGTGGTCGAAGCGCTCCCCAAGACCAGGTCAGGGAAGATCCTGCGCAAGACCATGCGGCAAATAGCCGACGGCGAAGCGTACGTGGTGCCCTCCACGATTGACGATCCGGACGTCATCGGGCAGTTGCTGGGCGAGCTCCGGCCAGAAGGCGCCGTTTAGTACTGCAGTCGCGTTTAGTTTGGGCTCCATCGGCGGTTTAACCGGACTTTCCGCCCGGAGCCTCTTGAGCGTTGGTGGTGAGTAATGGCAGAAAGCGGTGAACTGATCGGGCAGCGGCAGCGGCGTCGGGGTTGAGCAGGTGGTCGAGTGAATGGACACGACTGAATGTCCACGACGCCGGCACACTGCACCAGAAGATCCCATCACCCCGGGCCAGGGCAAGGCGCTGTCCGGGAACGTACGCGAGAGCTATCTGCGGGCACCGTGGTGGACACCGAGGCCGGCGCATCCGGCGGGGAAAGCTGAGCGCTCCCCGAAGCACCGCGACGTCGAACCCCCGGACGCGAAGAAGCCTTGACCGTGATCTGCCCCACAGCTACATTAGTTTCACGGCACGAAAGATTTTTTCCGAGATGCGGAATTTTAATTCCATGGGCGCCACCCGTACAAGGGTGGTGCTCCGCATCCGCAGCACCAGTTCCCGTCCACACCCGCAACGCCCTTTCCGCCACTCGGAGGTCTGCATTATGTCCCACCAACACGGTCCCGACGAGCACGGGCACCCGAATCTGATTGACCCGGAGCCGTGGGGCACCGGTGACCCCGCGGTCGAGGAGATCGTGAGGGGAGGGCCAGCCACGCGGGTCCAGGTGCCCGCGGGCGTGAGCCGCCGACTCTACAACGAGGACCTGGCGCCCACCACGCGCAAGGGCCGCACCTGGCACGCCTACAGCATCTTCACGCTCTGGGCGAATGACGTGCACTCGCTGGGCAACTACGTGTTCGCCATCGGACTGTTCGCCCTGGGATTGGGCGCCTGGCAGATCATGCTCGCCTTCCTGCTCGGCGCCGTCCTGCTGTTCCTTCTCCTGAACCTCTCGGGGTTCATGGGCGAGCGGACGGGCGTGCCGTTCCCGGTCATGAGCAGGATCGCGTTCGGCATCCGGGGCTCCAATATCCCAGCCATCATCCGCGGCGCTGTGGCCGTGGCATGGTTCGGCATTCAGACCTATCTGGCCTCGGTGGTGCTCCGGGTGCTCATCTTGGCCCTCGCGCCGTCCCTGGCGCCGCTCGATACAGACTCGTTCCTCGGACTCTCGACTCTGGGCTGGATCTCGTTCGTTGCGCTGTGGGCGATGCAGACGGTGATCGTGAGCTTCGGCATGGAGATGATCCGCAAGTACGAGGCCTTCGCCGGCCCCATAATCCTGGTCACCATGCTCGCGCTGGCCGTCTGGATGTTGGTGGAGGCCGGCGGGACCATCGCCTGGTCCACCGCCGACTCGCTGACCGGCCCAGTGATGTGGGTGCGGATTTTCCAGTCCGCGGCGCTATGGGTCGTCGTCTACGGGACGTTCGTGCTGAACTTCTGCGACTTCACCCGGGGCGCGCCCTCGGAGCGGTCGGTGGTACGCGGCAACTTCTTCGGCATCCCCATCAACATGCTCTTCTTCGCCGCCATCGTGATCGTCCTCGCCGGCGCCCAGTACAAGATCGACGGAACAGTCATCGAGTCGCCCACCGACATCGTCAACGCCATCCCGAATACGTTCCTGCTGGTGCTTGCCTGCCTGGCTCTGATCATCCTGACGGTGGCCGTGAACCTCATGGCCAACTTCGTGGCTCCCATCTACACACTGGCCCACCTTTTCCCGCGGACCCTGACCTTCCGCCGCGCAGCCATTATCTCCGCGTTGATCGGCCTAGTGATCCTGCCGTGGAACCTGTACAACTCGCCCGTGGTCATCGTCTACTTCCTCGGCGGGCTGGGCGCCCTCCTGGGGCCACTGTTCGGCGTGATAATGGCCGACTACTGGCTGGTCCGGAAGGGCCGGGTCAACATTCCGGATTTGTACTCGGACTCCCCCGACGGGGAGTATGCCTACACCCGTGGCGTCAACCGGAAGGCTGTCATCGCGGGTACACCGGCCGCGATCGTCGCCCTGGTGCTGGCTCTCGTCCCTGCGTTCACCTACATTTCCGGCTTCTCCTGGTTCGTCGGCGCGATCCTGGCCGCCGTCACCTACCTTCTGATCATGGATCGCCACGCGCCGTTCCACGCCGTCGACGGCGAGGAGATCGCTGTCGCCCCGAAGCACTGACCGGCCCCACAAGGGCAAGAGCCCCAACGAAGGAGTTCCAATGCTTCAGGTATTGACCTCGCGGTTCCTGTTCGGTCCGGGACCGAGCAACTGCTACCCCGAAGTGACCGCCGCATTGGCGCATCCGGTGATTGGGCACCTGGATCCGGTCTTCATTGAACGGCTCGATAGCACCTGCGAGGGCCTCCGCACGGTCTGGGGGACTCAGAATGCCCGCACTCTGCCATTGAGCGTCACCGGTTCCGGCGGCATGGAAGCGGCTTTTGTGAACACCGTGGACGACGGCGATGTGGCAGTGATCGCCGTCAACGGCCTCTTCGGTGAGCGCATGTGTGACGTGGCCCGCCGCTGCGGCGCCACTGTGGTTCGTGTAGACCACGAATGGGGCACGCCCATCGACGTCGAACGCGTCCTGGCGACCCACCCGCGGCCGAAGGTGATTGCGGCCGTCCACGCTGAAACGTCGACTGGCGTGCTGTCCGACGTCGCGTCGCTCGGGCAGAACAAGGGTGATGCGCTGTTAATTGTCGACGCCGTGACATCCATCGGCGGCCTGGAACTCCTGGCAGACGACTGGGGAATCGACGTCGGCTATGCCGGCACCCAGAAATGCCTCGGCGTGCCACCGGGGCTGTCGCCCTTCACCATGTCGGGTAGGGCCTTCGAGCGAAGGATCAAGAATCCCCGCTCCTGGTACCTGGACGTCGGACTGCTCGGCGGTTACGTCGGGGCCGCCAGCGGCAGCGGCAGAACCTACCATCACACGCCGCCGGTCACCATGATCGCCGGTCTCGAGGCGGGCTTGCAAAGAATCCTGGCCGAGGGACTGGACGCGGTCCAGGCGCGCCACCGCGCGGCAGGGGCCGCGTTGCAGGCGGGGCTCCAGGAGATGGGACTTGAGCTGTTCGCGGCCGAGGGCCACCGGCTGCCCAGCCTCACCACTGTCAAGGTCCCGGACGGTGTCGACTCCGCGGCCGTGCGCCGCCATCTTCTGGAGCACTTCAGCATCGAGATTGGCTCAGGGGCGGGCAAGTATGCTTCCAGCATCTGGCGGATCGGAATGATGGGACCCAACGCAAACGCCGCATCAGTGACTCTGGCGCTGGGGGCCCTCAAGGAAGCCATCGCCTCTGCCTAGCCACAGACTCTGCAGTATCAGGGCCGCTTCCAGCCGTATTCGTTCTCCGGGCGGCCGGGGGTGCCATAGCGCGGGGCGCGGGTGAGGGTGCCGGCGTCGGCCAGGTATTCGAGGTAGCGGCGGGCGGTCACCCGGGACATGCCAAGCGCCGCCATGACCTCTGTGGCCGAAACGGATCCCGAATGCTGTTTCAGGTACTCCTTGACGGAGTCGAGCGTGGAGACGGACAGGCCTTTCGGCAGAGGCAATTCCGACGGCGCCCGGAGGCTCGCGAACGCCTGGTCCACATCGCTCTGGGAAGCCCCGGTCCTGCCCGCCCCGGACTCCGGGGAGGCCAACTGCTGCCGGAACAACCGGTAGCTGGAGAGCTTGTCTTCGAACGTGGCAAAGGTGAAGGGCTTGATCAGGTACTGGACCACGCCGATGGCCACGGCGCTCCGGACAATCGCCACTTCCCGGACCGCGGTGATGGCAATAATGTCCGCCAGGATTCCTGCCGCACGCATCCGCCGGGCAATGTCCAGCCCATGCAGGTCCGGAAGGTTCATGTCGAGCAGGACCAGTTCCACCGGCTCGCCGGCAGCCGCGAGCTCCCCCAGCAGCCTGAGCGCGGACTGGCCGTCAGGGGCCATCCCGGCCAGCATAAATCCTGCCATCCTGCCCACGTAGGCCGCGTGCGCGGCCGACGCCACCGGCTCGTCTTCCACAACGAGGACGCGGATATCGCTCACTGGAACTGCTCCTCTTTGTCGGTTCCGGCGGCCATGGCCGGCAGGAAGACCTGGAAGCGTGCGCCGTCCTTGCCGGTGATGGTCATGGTACCGCCCAGGCGCTGCACAGCCTGGCGGACGAGGGCCAGGCCAATGCCGCGTCCGAACGGACCGGACGCCTTGGTGCTGAAGCCATGCCGGAAAATATCCTCCACGGCGGCGGGGTCCACGCCGGAGCCGGAATCCTCCACCGTGATGTCCAGGCCCTCGGCGTCGGACTCCACGGTCAGCTCCACCGTCCTCGGAACCGCGCCATCCGCGGCGGCGTCGATCGCGTTGTCCAGGAGGTTTCCCAGAATGGTGACAAGGTCCTGGACGGCCAGGCCCGCAACGGACGCAGACCCCTCGGCGGAGAGCGTCAGCTTCACCCCGCGCTCATTCGCTTCGGCCGCCTTACCCATGATCAGGGCGCTGAGGACCGGCTCGTCCACGGAGCTCACCATCTCGTCGGTCAACTGCTGGCTCAGTTCGAGGTCCTTCGTGGCGAACTCCAAGGCCTCCCGGGTTCGCCCCAGCTCCAGCAGGGAAACCATGGTGTGCAGCCGGTTGGCGTGCTCGTGGGTCTGGGCACGGAGGGCGTCGGACAGCGTCCGCATCGTTTCCAGTTCACTGCCCAGCGATTCGATCTCCGTCCGGTCCCGGATGGTGGCCACGGTGCCGAACACCGCCGGCCGGCGGAGGCCGGGGGAGTCGGGACCCACGGCCGGGCCCTGGTTCACCACCACAATCCGCGGACCCGTCAGATGGATTTCATCGTGGGCCGTGCGGCCGGATTCAAAGAGTTCCTTCAGGCTCTCGGCAAGAGGCAGGTCTGACAGCAGGGGTGGCCGCAACTGGTCGTCGCCTGAACCGCGGTGCTCCAGTCCCAGCAACTCGGCTGCATGGTCGTTGTACATGACCACCCGGCCCTTTGTGTCGATCAGGATGAGCCCCTCGCGGACGGAGTGCAGTACTGATTCGTAATAGGCGAACAGCTGTGCCAGCTGTTCCGGGCCCCACCCCCTGGTGACACCGCGCAGGTAGCGTCCCAGTAACCAGGCTGCGAGTGACCCCCCGAAGAGCATGGCCAGAACAATGATCACTACAGCGGGCAGCCTTCCCAAAACGTCACCGTCGACGGACCCTACGGTGACGCCCGCAGCCACAAGCCCTCGCACTGTTCCCCCACTGTCGAGCAACGGGACGATGGTGCGCACGGAGGGGCCGAGGGTTCCGGAAACTATTTCAGTCTCAGGACGCCCCTTAAGGGCAGCGTCGATGGAGCCGATGTAGGGCTTCCCTAGCTCCTGATCGTTCGGGTGCGTCCAGCGGGTCCTGTCCGGCGCCATGATCGTGACAAAGTCCGCGCCGGCACCTTCCATGACGTCTTTCGCGTAAGGCTGGAGGATTGATGACGGATCGGTAGACTCGATCGCCTCCAGTACAAGGGGGTTCGTGGCCACGGCTGCCGCAATGCCGCGCATCCGAAGTCCGGCCTCGGTGTAAGTGCGGTCCCGGGCGTCGAGGTACGATGCCGTTCCGACGAGCATCGTCAGAGCCAGCGTGAACAGCAGGTGTGTGACCAAAAACCTCTTGGCAAGACTCCATTTGTGGATCATCGGCACCTTCCATGACCAATATGAACGCAACGGTGAGCTATGTCACGGTGTGCCTAATGATGGATATCACACCGGACCGACGCTATGGGCCAGAGACTGCGCCGCAGCGTCTACCAGATTATCCATAAGGAGACACATCATGGCTTCTCAACGAGGAGAGTCAGCAGCGCCTGCAAAGGCCGCCCGCAAGGGGCTGGACAAATCCCATTACCTTTACATCGCCGTCATTGTCGCCGTGATCGCGGGCGCCGTCGTCGGCCTCCTGTTTCCCGAGGTCGGCAAATCGCTGAAACCGCTCGGCGACGGCTTCATCAAGCTCATCAAGATGATGATCGCGCCGATCATCTTCTGCACCATCGTCCTGGGCATTGGCTCCATAGCCAAGGCAGCCACCGTAGGCAAGGTGGGCGGCCTGGCCTTGGGCTACTTTATGGTTATGTCCACGTTCGCGCTGGGCATCGGCCTTGTGGTAGGCAACCTGATCCACCCGGGTGAAGGTTTGAAGCTGGCGGCGTACGACCCCAGTAAGAAGGCAGAAGTAGACAGCACCGTTGCCTTCCTCCTGGGCATCATTCCGGGCGACATTCCCGTTCTGCCAACACTCTTCGCTGCCATCCTCGTAGGCTTCGCCCTCCAGAAGATGGGTGCGCAGGGCGCTCCTGTCCTGAAGGCCATCGGCCACGGCCAGGTAGTGGTGTTCAGGATCCTGATCATGATCATGTGGCTTGCTCCGGTGGGCGCCTTCGGTGCCATCGCCGCCGTCGTCGGTGCCACTGGTGTCGCGGCAATCGTGAGCATGGCCACCCTCATGGTGGCCTTCTACATCACCTGCGCCC
The DNA here is from genome assembly GCF_054510755.1 of Pseudarthrobacter sp. MDT3-1. NCBI lineage: Bacteria > Bacillati > Actinomycetota > Actinomycetes > Micrococcales > Micrococcaceae > Pseudarthrobacter > Pseudarthrobacter sp. MDT3-1. The sequence goes on from NZ_JBTNDX010000005.1 coordinate 24,175, forward strand.
TCTTCATAGTCGTGATCCTCGGCGGTCTGCTCCAGGTGGTGACCGGCGTGAACATCTTCAAGCTGATGAAGTACCTGGCCCGCGAATACCTCCTGATCTTCTCCACCTCCTCCTCCGAGGCCGCACTGCCCCGTCTGATCGCCAAGATGGAGCACCTGGGCGTGTCCAAGCCGGTCGTCGGCGTCACCGTGCCCACCGGTTACTCCTTCAACCTCGACGGCACGGCCATCTACCTGACCATGGCATCGCTGTTCGTGGCCAACGCCATGGGAACCCCTCTGGATCTCGGCGCCCAGGTATCCCTGCTCATCTTCATGATCATCGCCTCGAAGGGTGCAGCCGGTGTCACAGGTGCAGGCCTCGCCACACTGGCCGCTGGCCTCCAGGCACACAAGCCCGAGCTCCTCGGCGGCGTAGGCATGATCGTCGGGATCGACCGCTTCATGTCCGAAGCCCGCGCATTGACCAACTTCACGGGCAACGCTGTGGCCACGCTCCTGATCGGGACCTGGGTCAAGGAGATCGACGGCGAGCAGGTCCAGCGCGTCCTGTCCGGCGAAGAGCCCTTCGACGAGCAGACCATGATCGCCGGCCACCACGAGGTACACGAAACCCCGGCGCAGCCGGTGCAGCCAGTTCCGGCAAACGCCTAGTCCATAGAGGACAAGTCCTTAAGGGACAAGCGCCAGGCGCGGAAAACCGCCCGCACAGACAACCTGTGCGGGCGGTTTTGCGTCGGGACTGGTCAACCTTCGACCTCAGGTAAAAGGTCAAGGCTCAAACACCATCAAAAGTCAAGTTCCACAGAATGCCGTGTCGGGCGTTGTAGCCTTGGGTGGAAACAAGCATGGGCGCTGGTCAGTCAGCGGCAGAACAATGACCGTCATCGAAAGTGTGGAGAGATACGTGAGCAGCGAACAGGGTTCAGCAACTCTGGAAGGCACGGAACTCGATCTGGAAGACGCCGTGATGGGTCCCACAGGGCGCCCCTACCGTGAATTTCCGGAGCCCGCGCCGCTGCAGTCCCATGGTCCGGCCCGCGTCATCGCCATGGTCAACCAAAAAGGCGGCGTAGGTAAGACCACATCCACCATCAACCTTGCAGCAGCGCTGGCCGAGTACGGCCGCCGTGTCCTCCTGGTTGACTTTGATCCCCAGGGTGCCCTGTCAGCAGGCCTGGGGATCAACCCGCACGAGCTTGATCTCACCATCTACAACGTCCTCATGGACCGCAAGGTGGACATCCGCGACGCCATCCACCAGACCGGCGTCGAAAACGTGGACCTGCTGCCAGCCAACATCGACCTCTCCGCCGCAGAAGTGCAGCTGGTCAATGAAGTCGCCCGTGAGCAGGTCCTGGACAGGGCGCTGAAAAAAGTCGAAGACGATTACGACGTCGTCCTGATTGACTGCCAGCCCTCCCTGGGCCTGCTGACGGTCAACGCCCTGACCGCCGCCCACGGCGTGATCATCCCGCTGATCTGCGAGTTTTTCGCACTCCGTGCGGTAGCCCTGCTGGTGGAAACCATCGACAAGGTCCAGGACAGGCTGAACCCCGGACTGCAGGTTGATGGTGTCCTGGCCACCATGTACGACGCCCGTACGCTCCACAGCCGCGAAGTCATCACCCGCCTGGTGGAAGCCTTCGGCGACAAAGTCTTCGAGACCGTCATCAAACGCTCCATCAAGTTCGCGGACGCCACCGTCGCGGCCGAACCGATCACCAGCTACGCAGGCAGCCACATCGGCGCCGATGCCTACCGCCGCCTGGCCAAAGAGCTGATTTCGCGCGGCGGCGCACCCTAAAGACGCCGTGGCCGAGTCCAAACCCGGCTTTGAGGTGCGGCTTGCCAACTTCACCGGCCCGTTCGACCTCCTGCTGGGCCTGATCGCCAAGCACCAGCTGGACATTACCGAGGTGGCCATTGCCACCGTCACTGATGAGTTCATCAAGTACATCAGGAAGCTCCAGAAGCTCGGCGAGGAATGGGCGCTGGATGAAGCCAGCGAATTCCTGGTCATCGCCGCCACACTCCTGGATCTCAAGGCGGCAAGGCTCCTGCCCGCCGGTGAAGTCGAGGACGATGAGGACATCGCCCTGCTGGAAGCGCGGGACCTCCTTTTTGCGAGGCTCCTCCAATACAAGGCGTTCAAACAGGTGGCAGCCCTGATGGCCGGAACCCTGGAACACGAAGCCAGCCGGTTTCCGCGTCAGGTTGCCTTGGAGGAGCACTTTGCCGCCATGCTCCCGGAACTTGTGTGGAAGCACACGCCGGACCAGTTCGCCCGCCTGGCCGAGGCCGCCCTGAAGGCCAAGACGCCGCGGCCCACCGAGGTGGGCCTTGCCCACCTGCACGGCAGTGCCGTCAGCGTGAAGGAACAGGCCGAGATCCTGGGGCTCCGGCTCCAGCTGGGGAAGCCCCTGTCTTTCCGTGCGCTGATCGCCGACGCCGATTCCACGCTCGTGGTGGTGGCCAGGTTCCTGGCATTGCTGGAGATGTTCCGGGACAGGGCAGTCTCCTTCGACCAGGTGTCGCCCCTGGGGGATCTCACCGTGCACTGGACGGTGGACGGCCGGGACTGGTCAACAGAAAACCTAAGCGAAGAATACGAGGAACTGTCGTGAGCCAAGAACTTCCGGAGCCTGGGGCGGAGCCGGGCATGGACGTCCGGGATCTTCCCGGCGGTGCAAAGGCTGCACTTGAGGCGGTCCTGATGGTCCTGGACCAACCGGCCAGCGCTACTGAGTTGGCAGCCGGGCTTAACCTGACCGTCGCCGTCGTCGAGCAGTTACTGGCGGAACTGCAGCGGGAGTATAGCGGCTATACTGTTAAAGCCCCGGACATGGACGATGCCAGCGATGCTGGTTTCAGCGCCAGCCCCCGGGGTTTCGAATTGCGGAACATCGCCGGTGGCTGGCGGATCTACTCCCGCGCAGACTTCGCCGAGATCGTCGGACGGTTTGTGCTTGAGGGTCAGACGGCCAGGCTCACGCAGGCGGCCTTGGAAACACTGGCTGTCATCGCGTACCGCCAGCCTGTCTCCAGGGCCAGGGTGTCTGCAATTCGAGGAGTCAATGTCGATTCTGTCGTACGGACATTGACCCAGCGCGGGCTGATCGAAGATTCGGGACACGATCCTGAGTCGGGAGCCATCCTCTACCGGACCACGTCGTATTTCCTGGAACGGATGGGAATCGGCTCCGCAGCGGAACTGCCCCAGCTCTCACCCCATCTTCCGGGGCTTGAGGGCATCGCGGAGTTCTACGACGCCGACAGAATGTAGGCGGGAAATCCCGCGTGCGCACACGAATATTCATAAGGGCAGATAATTTCTGCATGGCTGGCTAGGGTTGTTCTTGGACAACCAGCGGGCCAAATAACGAAGGACGGGTCATGACACAGGCGGGACGCCAGGGTTCACCACGTAACAGTTCGGGACGCAACAGTTCAGAACGCAATGCCGGACAGGGCGGCGCCAGCCGCAATCCAGCGGCCAGCCGTAATCCGGCGCAGGGCGGCGCAAGCCGGAACCCTGCTCAGGGCGGCAGCGGCCGCCCCAGCGCGGCGGGCGGCGGATTCCGCGCCGGCGCCGGCAAGCGCAACGCCGGATTCGGCGGCGGCGACCGGCCGTACAAGGCCCCGAGGCCGCGCGAAGAGCCATTCGTGGATCCCGGCGACGCCCCGGCGTCGCCACCGGCCGGGCGCGGTGCCTCCGACCGGAAGCCAGCCGCCAGCCCATCGGCGCGCAAGCCGGCTGCCCGCAAACCGGGCGCCAGCAAGGCTCCCGGCACCCCCGGCGCGCTCAAGCCCAAGCCGCGCACCGGCAGGCCCGGGGCGGCGGCGTCACGCGCCTTCGGCAGCGAACGGTTTGGCCAGAACCTTGGCCCCGTGCGGAAGCCTGCCCGCAAGCGTGGACCCCGCGGTGACGTTCCGCAGTCGGAAATGCACGACGCCGACGGCACGCGCCTGCAGAAAGTCATGGCCCAGGCCGGCGTGGCTTCGCGCCGCGTCTGCGAAGAGATGATCTCCGAAGGCCGGGTAGAAGTTGACGGCCAGGTTGTCACTGAGCTTGGTGTCCGCGTGGACCCCAAGACAGCAGTCATCCACGTTGATGGCCTGCGCATCCAGCTGGATGAAAACCTCGTGTACATGGTCTTCAACAAGCCCAAGGGCGTGGTGTCCACCATGGAGGACCCCGATGGCCGTCCTTGCATCAGCGATTTTGTGCGGAAGACCCACCAGGGCGAACGCCTGTTCCACGTGGGCCGGCTGGACGTCGCCACCGAAGGTCTGCTGCTGCTGACGAACGACGGCGAACTGGCCAACCGGCTGACCCACCCGTCCTACGAGGTCCCCAAGACCTACCTGGTCCAGGTCCGCGGCCCGTTCCCGCAGGGAGTTGGCGCGCAGCTCCGGGAAGGTGTGGAACTCGAGGATGGCTTTGCCTCCGTTGACTCCTTCAAGCTGGTGGACTCCACTCCGGGCCACGTGCTGATCGAAGTGGTCCTGCACTCGGGCAAGAACCGGATTGTCCGTCGCCTGTTCGACGCCGTCGGGTTCCCGGTCCTGCGGCTGGTGCGCGTCAAGGTGGGTCCCATTGGGCTGGGCGACCAGCGCCAGGGCAGCATCCGCAACCTTGGCAAGCAGGAAGTCGGCCACCTGCTGGCATCCGTAGGACTCTGAGGCATGTCCGCATTTCGCTCCCACGGGCGGGGGCACCTCAATGGGCCGGTCGTGGTGATTGGCACCGGCCTGCTCGGTGCCAGCATCGGGCTGGGCCTGCGTGGGCGCGGCGTGCCCGTGTTCCTGTCTGACCCGTCGCCGACCAACCAGGCGGTGGCCGTCGACATCGGTGCCGGCCAGCCCCTGGGCCAGCTCGGGGACGAGGCACCCGAGTTGGTGGTGGTGGCAGCACCGCCGGACGTGACCGCCGACGTCGTGGCCCGTGCGCTTGCCGACTACCCGGATTCCATGGTGGTTGACATCGCCAGCGTCAAGGCCGCCATCCTGGCGGAGTTGGGCGGCCGCGGCGCGGACCTCGCCCGCTATGTGGGGACGCATCCGATGGCAGGGCGCGAAAAGTCCGGGCCGGTTGCGGCCCGCGGCGAGCTCTTCACGTCCATGCCGTGGGTGGTTTGTCCGGGCCCGGAGTCATCCGCGGCTGCCGTGCAGACTGCGCGTTCCCTGGCCACGGACCTGGGAGCTGTGGTTTCCCAGTTCACTCCCGACGAACACGACGAAGCCGTGGCCTTGGTATCGCACCTGCCCCAGATCATGTCCTCCCTGCTGGCCAGCCGGCTGCAGGGGACGCCCCTTCACGCGCTGTCCCTCGCCGGCAACGGCCTGCGGGACGTCACGCGGATCGCCGCCAGCGATCCCACGCTGTGGGTCCAGATCCTGGGCGGCAACGCGGGGAAGGTCGTGGAGATCCTTTACGGAGTCCGCGAGGACCTGAACCGGCTCATCGGCACGCTCGAGGAACCGCTTGCGCCGGGCGCCAGGCTTGACCTGGCCCAGCTGATCAGCGAAGGCAATGCCGGGCAGGCCCGTATTCCGGGCAAGCACGGTGGCCCGCCGCAGGCCTACTCCTGGCTGACGGTCCTCGTGGATGACCGGCCGGGACAGATCGCGCAGCTCCTCACCGAAATCGGTGAGATCGGCGTGAACGTGGAGGACCTTCGGCTGGACCATTCCTCGGGCCAGAACGTGGGCATGGTGGAACTGTCCGTGCTGCCGAACAAGCATGACCATCTGATCGAAGCACTCAACGACCGCGGATGGCGGGTATTGCAGTAATGACACAAGAACTTCTTGACACCCTTCCGGCCTTGCGCGTCGGCAGGCCCCTGGTGGTTGCCATCGACGGGCCGTCAGGCTCCGGCAAGTCCAGCGTGAGCAAGGAAGTGGCCCGCCGGCTGCACCTTGCCTACCTGGACACCGGCGCCATGTACCGGGCCCTGACATGGTTCTGCGTCACCAGCGGAATTGACCTCAGTGACGCCGCCGCCGTGGAGCAGGCGTCCCGGGACCTGGTCCTGGAACTGAGCACCACGCCGCGGGAGGAATACGTCCGCGTGAACGGCGCCGACGTCACGGACGCCATCCGTGAACCGGCAATTTCGTCGGCGGTCAGTGCGGTGGCCACCACCCTGGGTGCCCGGACCGAACTGATCCGCCGGCAGCGTGAGCTCATTGAAAAGCACCATCGCCGCATCGTGGTGGAGGGCCGGGACATCACGACCGTCGTGGCCCCGGGCGCGGAAGTCCGCATGCTACTGACCGCCAGTGAGGAGGCCCGGCTTCGCCGCCGCGGCATCCAGCTGGGCGGCACGCAGAATGCGGAGCAGCTCGCCGCCCAGGTCACCCACCGTGACGCCAAGGATTCCACGGTGGTGAACTTCACCCAGGCTGCCGACGGTGTTGTCACCCTCGATTCTTCCGATCTGGACTTCGCCGAGACCGTGGACGCGGCGCTCGTGATCGTCACGAAGGTGCTTAACCGTGACTGACCGCGGCGTGCGGCTTCCCTCCGGCCTGACTATGACCTGGAGCCGGCCCGTCGGCTGGCTCCTGGACCACGTGGTGTACCGGACGTCCGTCACTGGCCGGGACAACGTGCCTACAGGCGGGCCGGTGATTTTTGCCGGCAACCACATCAGTTTCCTGGACGGGCCGGTGATGTTCGGCGCGTCGCCGCGTCCCATGCACATCCTGGTCAAGAAGGAGATGTTCAAGGGCTTGCTGGGTCGGGTCCTTCGGGCCTCCGGCCAGTTGCCGGTTGACCGCTCCGGGGACCGGGCTGCGCTGCTGCTGGGCAAGAACATGCTCGACGCCGGCCGCTGCATCGGGATTCTTCCGGAAGGAACTCGGGGGAGCGGCCAGGCAACAGACATCAACAACGGGGTGGCCTGGCTGGCGCTGAACTCGGGGGCCCCCGTGGTTCCCGTGGCGATCCTCGGCACCCGGACGGGCAGCGAACACCTCGACACAGTACCCAGGCCAGGGCGGCGGTTCCACGTCAGCTTCGGCAACGCACTGACCCTCAGCCGCAACCCCGGCGAAACGGGCCGTGCTTCAATGGACAGGGCGGGAATGGAAATCCGCGCTGCGCTTGCGGGGCACGTCCAGGAGACCATCCAACACAGTGGGCAGCCTTTGCCCCACGCGGATTTCCGCACGAACTTCACAGCAGTAGCCGGGACGCCGGCAGATGACCACTAAGGAAAGTGCAATGAGCGATACGACTCAAACCTCCAGCCACTCCGGCGCCGGCGAAGATGAATACACGCCCACCGGCACGGACCAGGTGGCCGAGCGGCTGGCCGCCATCGACGACGACGAAGCGGAGATGCGTGCCGCGTCGCTCCGCGCCGGCTTGGACGACTACGAGCTCGACGAGGAAGACGCCGCCCTGCTCAGCGGGAACTACGACGACGAGGACTTCGACGGTCCGGTCAAGCTCGATCCCGTGCTTGCCATCATCGGCCGTCCCAACGTGGGCAAATCCACTCTGGTGAACCGTATCCTGGGCCGCCGCGAAGCCGTGGTTGAGGATACTCCCGGCGTGACGCGGGACCGCGTGATGTACTCGGCACACTGGAACGGGCGCAACTTCACTTTGGTGGACACCGGCGGCTGGGAGCACGATGCGCGCGGCATCCACGCCCGGGTGGCCGAACAGGCGGAAATGGCCGTGGAAATGGCCGACGCCGTGCTCTTCGTCGTCGACTCCGCGGTGGGCGCCACCGCAACGGACGAGGGCGTTATGAAGATGCTCCGCCGCAGCAAGAAGCCGGTCATCATGGTGGCCAACAAGGTGGACGACTTCGCCCAGGAAGCGGACTCCGCCACCCTGTGGGGCCTCGGCTTCGGCGAGCCATACCCCGTCTCGGCCCTGCACGGACGCGGCGTGGCCGACCTCCTGGACCACGTGATGGACACCCTGCCGGAGTTCTCCACCATTGAGGGCCTGGAACGCTCGGGCGGACCCCGCCGCATCGCACTGATCGGCCGCCCGAACGTGGGCAAGTCATCACTGCTGAACAAGCTGGCAGGGTCCGAACGTGTCGTCGTGGACAACACCGCCGGCACCACGCGTGATCCGGTGGATGAGTTCATTGAACTCGGCGACCGCACGTGGCGCTTTGTGGACACGGCAGGCATCCGCCGCCGCCAGCACATGGCGCAGGGCGCCGACTACTACGCCTCCCTCCGTACGCAGGCGGCGCTCGAAAAGGCGGAGGTCGCCGTCGTGCTTCTCGCGGTGGATGAGGTCCTCAGCGAGCAGGACGTCCGCATCCTGCAGCTCGCCATCGAGTCGGGCCGCGCCCTGGTGCTGGCCTTCAACAAGTGGGATCTGCTCGACGACGAACGCCGCACCTACCTGGAGCGCGAAATCGAGCAGGACCTGGCCCACGTGGCCTGGGCGCCCCGGGTCAACATCTCCGCCCTGACGGGCTGGCACAAGGACCGCCTGGTTCCCGCCCTGGACCTGGCCCTGGAGAACTGGGACAGGCGCATTCACACCGGCAAGCTCAATGCCTTCCTCGGCGAGCTTGTGGCGGCGCACCCGCACCCGGTCCGCGGCGGAAAGCAACCGCGCATCCTGTACGGCACGCAGGCGTCCAGCCGGCCGCCGAAGTTTGTGCTGTTCACCACCGGATTCCTGGACCCGGGCTACCGCCGCTTCATCACACGCAGGCTCCGCGAAACGTTCGGTTTCGAGGGCACGCCCATCGAGGTCAACATGCGCGTCCGCGAAAAGCGCGGCAAGAAGCGTTAATTAGGACACACCGGGGGCGTGCAGGCGGCAAAGTGTCACTTGCACCCTCCGGAATCGTGTAAGCTTTTCAAGGTGGTTCGGCCGGACTGCTGAGTTGAAATCCTGGCTAGCATCGGGAGTAAACGCAGCGGAGAACGGCGGAACTAACGGGCTGTAGCGCAGCTTGGTAGCGCACTTGACTGGGGGTCAAGGGGTCGCAGGTTCAAATCCTGTCAGCCCGACCAAAACAGAAGCGTCCCGGAGAATTGTCTCCGGGACGCTTCTGTTTTTGTGCCGTCCTTTTCGGATGTTTCGCGGCCTGGCTTATTTCAGGAACTTCGACGTCCTGCGGTCCGCCAGAATCTTTCCCTTGCTCTGACACGTGGGACAGTACTGCAGGGAAGTATCCGCGAAAGACACCTCCCGGACTGTGTCACCACACACCGGGCAAGCCTCGCCGGTGCGTGCATGGACCCGCATGTGGCTGCGTTTGACGTCCTTGAGCTCGCTGGGCGGCTTGCCCTCGGCTTCGGCCAGGGCTGTTCCGAGCACGCTGTGGATGGCGTCATAAAGCACCTGCACCGTGCCACGGTCCAAGGAGTTGGCGGTGGCAAAGGGGGAGATCCTCGCAGCATGCAGGATCTCGTCGCTGTAGGCGTTCCCGATCCCCGCGATCACGCTCTGGCTCCGCAGGACGCCCTTGATCTGCTGGGAAGTGGAGCCGAGAATTTCCGCCAGCATGTCGGCGTCGAACGCTGCGCTGAACGGGTCCGGCCCGAGCGCCGCGACGCCCGGCACATCCTGGGGGTCGCGCACCACGTACACGGCAAGGCTCTTTTTGGTCCCCGCCTCGGTGAGATCCATGCCATGGGCACCGTCCGGCCCGGTGAACGCCAGCCGGGCGGCGATGTGGCCTTTTCCCATCCGGAGCTGGGTGTCTGTGGGCGAGTCCGTGAAGCGGACCCAGCCCGCCCGGGCGAGGTGGAAGACAAACGACGGCCCGTCGGTGTCAATGCTGACAAACTTTCCAAACCGCCGCACGCCGGCGACCGTGCAGTTCTCCAGCGCTGTGAACGGCGGATCCGCTGTCTTCAGCACGGCAAAGGAAACGATCTGGACCTTCCGCACCACCGCTCCGCGCAGGTGCTCGTCCAGGAAACCGGCCAGGCCTGCAACCTCGGGAAGCTCCGGCATGGTTTACCTGTGGTCAGCCTGGCTGTCGGGTGCGGCCGGCGCCTCAGGAACAGCTGACGCCTCGGGACCGGGTGAGCTGGCGGCGGAGTCCTTGGCTGCCTTCGCAGCCAGGGAACGCTCGGCACCTGCCTTCTTGAGCACCTTCATCTTTTTGCCGCGCTGCCGCCAGACCCTCCACAGGATCAGGCCAACCACAAAGATCACGGCGGCGGCGATGGCTGAGATCTGTGTCCACAGCGGGAACCAGGTTGCCTCTGTGCCAAGGATCCGCTGTCCGTTGTGGGCGGCCTGCGAGCTGCCGAACATGATCCCGGCGGTCAGCAGATTCGGGGACGCGAGAGCCGCAGCTGCGACGAGGATGGTCAGCTTCCAGGGCCAGCTTACGGATTTGCGTGTGGCCTGCCAGGCCACCAGGAGGGGGACGAACGTGAAAACAAACCCGTAAAACATCCCCACCAGGATGCCCGCCCCGAGATTGCCCTGGACCTGGTTGCGGATAACATTCGCCCACCAGACCGGGAGGATGGCCGCTAAGGCAAAGTAAGCGATTGTGAGGACCACCAACGCCACCGCAACGAGGATGATCCGTGCAGCCCAGTTCGCCTTTTTCGCGGGCGATTCTTGTGCATGTGATCTCATGAGTCTCATCATGTCAGAATCCTCCTCGAACGCCCGTGGAGTTGTGCCTATACTTTCAGCGGCGGCTTGTTTTCCAGGCCCCGTTGACATTGGTGATTGACCCGATGAAAGGCCCCTGATGAGCAACATTCCCGAAGACCTGTCCTACACCGCCGAGCACGAGTGGGTATCCGCACCGAGCGCCGACGGCGTGGTCCGGGTGGGCATCACCGACTTCGCGCAGGACGCACTCGGAGATGTTGTCTATGCCCAGATGCCGGAAGCCGGCACCAAAGTCACCGCAAACGAAGTCGTGGGCGAGGTCGAATCCACCAAGAGTGTCAGTGACATCTATGCTCCGGTCAGCGGCGAAGTCGTGTCACGCAACGAATCCCTCGATACCGATTCGGCGTTGATCAACTCCGATCCGTACGGCGACGGCTGGCTGATCGAGATCCGGCTGGCAGAAGCGGACGCTGTGGAATCGTTGCTCAGTGCATCCGAGTACGAACAGCAGGTAGGCTGAAGCTAACGGGTTCATCCGGTCTGGCCAACGGGCGTCTTCGCACGTCAGTGGCCGGATCGGGGCCCGGCATCGGATCCGCGAGGCGGATCCGTCAGGGCAAAAGTTGATTGCAGGCGTGAGAGCTGCAACGAAAGAGGAGGAATCCATGGTTGGCCACGAACAGGACCCTGCCGAAGGCGAGCACGGCACAGGTGCGGCCAGGGCTTCGGAGACCACCTCGATCCATCTCACCCCCGTCTCCGACGAACCCACCATCGCCCCCAAGCTGTCCACGGACGAGCGTTCATCCGTGGAGGCGCTGCCGGCCGGTTCCGCGCTCCTGGTGGCCCACAGCGGCCCGAACGCGGGTGCCCGCTTCCTGCTTGACACCGACACCACCACGGCCGGCCGTCATCCTGATGCCGACATCTTCCTGGATGACGTCACCGTCTCGCGGCGCCACGTCGAGTTCCGCCGCACTGCGCGGAGCTTTGAAGTGGTGGATACCGGCAGCCTCAACGGCACGTACGTCAACCACGACCGCGTGGACAGTGTTGAGCTAAAGTCCGGGAACGAAGTCCAGATCGGCAAGTTCCGACTCACCTTCTACCTGAGCCCTGCCCGCGCAGCAGGCCGCGCCTGATCCCGGGACACTTGCCTGTGGCAATGGCACAACCGGAACGCCGGGGGCCCCAAGTTTTGAACATCGGGGAAGTCCTCGCGCAACTCAGCGGCGACTTTCCGGGTATGACCGCGTCGAAAATCAGGTTCCTTGAGGAAAAGGGACTGATTAATCCGCGCCGTACTCCGGCCGGATACCGGCAGTACTCGGACAGTGACGTCGAACGTCTTCGTTTTGTGCTGGCGCTGCAGCGGGACCAGTATCTTCCACTGAAAGTCATTAAGGACTACCTTGATGCGATCGACAGGGGAGAGCGGCCCGAGAACCTGCCGCCCGGCGTCGTGGTTTCGCCGCGGATCGTTTCGGATGAATTGGCCGTGGAGCTTCAGAACCGCGGCCGGAAATTCAGTGAGGAACAGCTGCGGACCGAGTCCGGCGCCAGTATTCCGTTACTCCAATCGCTGCTGAGCTTCGGGCTGATCGGCCACAGCAACGGCAAGTTCGACGAGCACGCCCTCCAAGTGGCCCGTGCCTGCGTGCAACTGGAGAGCCACGGCCTTGAGCCGCGCCACCTGCGGCCTTTCCAGGCCGCCGCGGAACGTGAATTCGGACTCGTGGAGCGCGCAGTTGCGCCGCTCGCGTCCAGGCGCGATTCCGCGTCACAGGCGCGGGCTGCTGAAGCGGCCCGCGAAATCAGCGACCTCTGCCTTGTCCTGCACCGGGCACTGGTCCAGGACCGTATCTCACGTATGGACATCTGATGATCGAAGTGGAGATCGTAGGCGTTCGTATCGAACTGCCGTCCAACCAGCCGCTCGTCCTGCTGCGCGAGATCCACGGCGAACGGCACGTGCCCATCTGGATCGGGACTCCAGAGGCAAGTGCAATCGCCCTGGCCCAGCAAGGGGTAGTGCCTCCGCGCCCGATGACCCACGACCTCCTGGTGGACGTGGTGGAGTCCCTGGGCCATTCGGTTGTCAGCGTCAACATTGTGGCCGTTGAGGACAACATCTTTTATGGCCAGCTCCAGTTCGAGAACGGCACCACCGTCAGCTCGCGGGCATCCGACGCCCTCGCGATCGCGTTGCGAGCCAAATGCCGCATCTGGTGTGCCGACTCGGTAATGGATGAAGCCGGAGTCCGCATTACCGAGCATGACGATGGGGAGGACACTGACCCGGGCCCCACCGTGGACGAGGAGCGCGAACTGCGGCGCTTCCGTGAGTTCCTGGACGATGTGGAGCCCGAAGACTTCGACGGCTGAGGTCACGTTAAGGTTAAAGTTGAGCCTGAAAGTTCCGACACGCCTGCGCCAAGCGGCCTAGATCTTTGACCTTGGGGCGCAGCGGGCCTAACGTCGAAGGTATCAAGCTCCCATTGCTTACAGCACCCGCGCAAGTCACACTGTAAAAGTACGACCCCCGCGAAATTACATGCATGAACTTCATGTGTGAACCGGCTGATGCAGTGGTCCCCGGGAGCTTATGACAAGGAGGATCCAGGTGAGTCCCAAAGGCGAAGCAGGCGGGCTGAAGCAGCCCACAACGGCTGGTGTGGCTGTGCCAGCGAGCGGTGCCCAGGGCCTCCTGTTTACCGAAGACCTTCCCGTCCTGGACGAGGACGCCGGCTACCGCGGCCCCACGGCCTGCAAGGCGGCCGGCATCACGTACCGCCAGCTGGACTACTGGGCTCGCACCGGGCTGGTTGAGCCCGCAGTCCGCGGCGCCGCAGGCTCCGGCTCGCAGCGACTCTACGGCTTCCGGGACATTCTCGTCCTCAAGGTAGTCAAGCGGCTTCTGGACACCGGTGTTTCCCTTCAGCAGATCCGCACGGCAGTGGAACATCTGCGCGAACGCGGCGTGGAGGATCTGGCACAGATCACGCTCATGAGCGACGGCGCGAGCGTCTACGAATGCACCTCCGCAGACGAGGTCATCGATCTTGTACAGGGTGGACAAGGCGTTTTCGGCATCGCCGTGGGCCGGGTCTGGCGCGAAGTCGAGGGCAGCCTGGCTTCCCTGCCTAGCGAACACGCCGCCGAACAGTCCTTTCCCGACGACGAGCTGAGCAAGCGGCGCGCTGGCCGCAAGATCGGCTGACAACAGGCTGGCACAACACCAACAAGAAGAGGCCACCCCCGGCGGGGATGGCCTCTTGTCGTTGTCTGCGGAACCTTTGGCTGCAGCGGGGCTGCAGCCAAAGGGTTAACGCTGGGTTCGGTTTCGCAGGCCGCTTCCGGCCGCCAGGAGGTTGACAAGGAGGGCGTCGAACAACGCAGCAGATGTCTTCGCGGATTCGCCGGGCCAGTGGTGCACCGGGTGGGCCGCGCCCTGGATCTGCTGCCAGTTCGCCTGTTCGGGGATGCGTGGGCTCAGCAGCAGGTCACCGAACATCGATTCCATTTCCGCGAGGCGGTACGTGTGTTCGGAGGAGCCGGTGCGAACGCGGTTGGCCACAATGCCTGCCGGGGATAGGTTCGGCGCGAATTCCTGCTTGAACAGCTGGATGGCGCGCATGGTCCGTTCCGTCCCAGCCACCGAGAAGAGTCCCGGCTCGGCCACGAGCGCTACTTTGTCACTTGCGGACCAGGCCATCCGGGTCAGCCCGTTCAGCGACGGCGGGCAGTCAATGAGGACCAGCTCGTAGCGGTCGGCGCCAGCCAAGACCGCGGAAAGCCTGCGAAGATCCCTGCGGCCAAGGTCGGGGCGGTCGTAGATGCCGGTGTACGCCGAACCCACGGCGACGTCCAGGACGGCCGGTCCGGATCCGTTGGTATGCGCCCGTGCCGTCCAGGAGCTGCCCGCGACATTGTCCGCGAGCTTGGACCGGCGGGGGCTCTTGAGCATCCTGCCGATGTCCAGGTGGTCGCCGGCCTGGACACCCAGGGCTGTGGTCGCGTCCGCATGGGGATCGAGGTCCACCACCAGTGTGGGGATGCCTGCGGCAAGCGCCGCAGACGCCAATCCTGTGGTGACGGACGTCTTGCCGACTCCGCCCTTGAGGCTGCTGATGCTGACTACTTGCACTTGTGAGACCAAAACCTAACGCCGGCTGCCGTGTTGGGGGTAATGTTTGCTCCGGCACTGCCGAAGCCAGCGGCTCGAGCCGCCTTACTCATCATATGTGGCTGCGCCGATGAATCCCGCCTTATGGGGACGCGGCATGGCACGGCGATGGTATGGGTGACCGGTTCTGCCAGCCTCCGTTGATGCACGCGGGACATGACGGAGGTTCTGTGACTGTGGCCACAATGATTTGTGTTTGCCAGCACGGGTCTTAGACACTGTGACCACCTACCGATACACCCGCGATGATGCAGGAGAAGTATGTTTTCCAAGATTCTGGTGGCCAACCGCGGCGAAATCGCGATCAGGGCCTTCCGTGCCGGCTACGAGCTGGGCGCCAAGACCGTTGCTGTCTTCCCCAATGAGGACCGAAACTCGATCCACCGCCAGAAGGCCGATGAGGCATATCTGATCGGCGAAGAGGGGCACCCCGTCCGGGCTTACCTGGATGTTGCCGAAGTGGTCCGCGTCGCCAAGGAGTCCGGCGCCGACGCCATCTACCCCGGCTACGGCTTCCTTTCGGAAAACCCGGACCTGGCCCGCGCAGCACAGGAAGCGGGCATCACCTTTGTTGGCCCGCCGGCTGAGGTGCTTGAGCTGGCCGGCAACAAGGTGGCAGCGCTGAAGGCTGCCCGTGAGGCCGGTGTTCCGGTCCTGAAATCGAGTGAACCCTCGAAGGACATGGATGAGCTGATCGCTGCAGCCGACGAGATCGGTTTCCCCATCTTCGCCAAGGCAGTCGCCGGCGGCGGCGGACGTGGGATGCGCCGCGTCGACACGAGGGAAGCCCTTCCCGAGGCGCTGCAGGCCGCCATGCGCGAAGCCGATGCGGCATTCGGTGACCCCACCATGTTCCTGGAGCAGGCAGTGCTCCGCCCGCGCCACATCGAGGTGCAGATCCTGGCCGACGCCGAGGGTAACGTCATCCACCTCTTCGAACGTGACTGCTCCATCCAGCGCCGTCACCAAAAGGTCATTGAGATCGCTCCCGCGCCCAACCTGGACGAAGGCATCCGCCAGGCCCTTTACCGTGACGCGGTGAAGTTCGCCAAGGCCCTGAACTACGTCAACGCCGGAACCGTAGAGTTCCTGGTGGACACCGTCGGCGAACGCGCCGGGCAGCACGTCTTCATCGAAATGAACCCCCGCATCCAGGTGGAGCACACCGTCACTGAGGAAGTGACGGACGTTGACCTGGTGCAGGCACAACTGCGGATCGCTTCCGGCGAAACCCTCGCGGACCTGGGTCTCTCCCAGGAAACGGTCCAGCTCAAGGGCGCAGCGCTGCAGTGCCGCATCACCACCGAGGACCCTGCCAACGGGTTCAGGCCGGACGTCGGGAAGATCACCGGTTACCGTTCCGCCGGCGGCGCCGGTGTAAGGCTCGACGGCGGTACCGTCTACTCGGGGGCCGAAATCAGCCCGCACTTCGACTCCTTGCTGGTGAAGCTGAGCTGCCGCGGCCGCGACTACCCGGCCGCCGTGGCCCGCGCACGCCGGGCCCTCGCGGAGTTCCGCATCCGTGGCGTATCCACCAACATTTCCTTCCTCCAGGCCGTGCTCGACGATGCCGACTTCATTGCCGGGAACGTCGCCACGAACTTCATCGACGAGCGTCCCCAGCTGCTGAAGGCCAGGGTTTCCGCCGACCGCGGCACCAAGCTCCTGACCTGGTTGGCCGAGGTTACAGTCAACAAGCCCAACGGCGAGCTGACCGTGCACTCGGATCCGGCCGCCAAACTCCCCGCCGTTGGGGATCAGCAGCCGGCACCGGGATCGCGCCAGCGCCTCCTGGAGCTTGGCCCCGAAGGCTTCGCCAAGGCCCTGCGTGAGCAGACAGCCGTGGCCGTCACCGACACCACGTTCCGCGACGCCCACCAGTCCCTGCTGGCAACCCGGGTGCGCACCCGCGACCTCGTGGCCGCCGGTCCCGCGGTCACCGCGCTGCTCCCGGAACTCCTGTCCGTTGAGGCCTGGGGCGGCGCCACCTACGATGTGGCACTGCGCTTCCTCGGCGAGGACCCCTGGGACCGCCTGGCCGCCCTGCGGAAGGCGCTGCCCAATGTCTGCCTGCAGATGCTGCTGCGCGGCCGGAACACGGTGGGCTACACGCCGTACCCGGAAGAGGTGACGGTGGCTTTCGTCAACGAGGCCGCCGCCACCGGTATCGACATTTTCCGCATCTTCGATGCCCTGAACGACGTCAACCAGATGGCACCCGCCATCCGCGCCGTCCGGGCCACGGGCACAGCAGTAGCCGAAGTCGCCCTGTGCTACACCGGCGACTTGCTGAACCCGGATGAGAAGCTCTACACGCTGGACTACTACCTGGAACTGGCGCAGCGGATTGTGGACGCCGGCGCCCACATCCTGGCCATCAAGGACATGGCCGGGCTGCTCCGCCCGGCAGCGGCCGCCAAGCTGGTGGCTGCACTGCGCGAACGCTTCGACCTCCCGGTCCACCTCCACACGCATGACACGGCAGGCGGCCAGCTGGCCACCCTGATGGCGGCAGTTGACGCCGGCGTGGACGCTGTTGACGTTGCCTCAGCCTCGCTGGCCGGGACCACCAGCCAGCCGTCCGCCTCCGCCCTTGTGGCGGCGCTGGCGCACACCCCGCGGGACACCGGCTTGAGCCTTGACGCAGTCAGCTCCCTTGAGCCGTACTGGGAAGCCGTGCGCCGCGTTTACGCGCCGTTCGAATCAGGCCTTCCGGGCCCCACCGGCCGTGTTTACCAGCACGAAATCCCGGGCGGCCAGTTGTCCAACCTGCGCCAGCAGGCCATCGCGCTGGGTCTGGGGGAGCGCTTCGAGGCGATCGAGGACATGTACACCGCGGCGGACCGGATTCTGGGCCGCCTGGTGAAGGTCACGCCGTCGTCCAAGGTGGTGGGCGACCTCGCCCTGCACCTCGTGGGCCTCAATGCAGATCCGGCGGACTTCAACGAAAACCCGCAGAACTACGACATCCCGGACTCCGTCATCGGTTTCCTGTCCGGCGAACTTGGCGACCCGCCCGGAGGATGGCCGGAACCTTTCCGTACCAAGGCGCTCCAGGGTCGCAGCATCAAGGTCCGCGACGTCGACCTCAGTCCCGAGGACAGCGCCGCGCTCCAGGGTGATTCCAAGACCCGCCAGAGCACGCTGAACCGCCTGCTCTTCGAAGGCCCCACCAAGGATTACCTCAAGAGCGTGGAAACGTACGGCAACATTTCCGTCCTCGACACGCGTGATTACCTTTACGGCCTGCAGCGCGGCGCCGAGCACGAGATCCAGCTGGAGAAGGGTGTCCGGCTGATCGCCTCGCTGGAAGCTGTTTCCGAGCCCGACGAAAAGGGCATGCGGACGGTCATGTGCACCCTGAACGGCCAGTCCCGCCCCGTTGTGGTCCGTGACCGCTCCGTGGTGAGCAACGTCAAGGCTGCCGAGAAGGCAGACCCGGCCCAGCCGGGCCACGTCGCCGCGCCGTTCGCCGGCGCCGTCACCGTGACCGTCAAGGCCGGCGACACGGTCAACGCCGGTGACACGGTGGCCACCATCGAAGCAATGAAGATGGAAGCCTCCATTACGACGCCGGTGGCAGGCAAAGTCTCGCGGCTCGCCATTTCAGCTGTAGAGCAGGTGCAGGGCGGGGACCTCCTCCTGGTCGTCGAGTAGACCCTACAAACAACGCGGGGTCACTTCCCGCCCATCCGAGTGCATCGGAGGGGCGGGAAGTGACCCCGCGTTGTTGTTTGCTTGGGACGGATATCCGCTAGCCGCGCGGCGCGCCGTACATTTCCTCGATGACTGTCTCGAAGTCCTTCATCACCTGGGCCCGCTTCACCTTCATGGACGGCGTCAGGTGGCCGGAAGCTTCCGTGAAGTCCGAAGCGACGATCCGGAATGACTTGATGGCTTCCGCCTGCGACACCGAGGCGTTGGCATGCGTGATCAGGTCCTGCACGGCTGCCTTGACCACCGGGTTCTCGACCGCTTCGTCGAGCGTGGTGGTGGCCGGCAGTCCGTGCCGCTGGAGCCAGCCCGGCAGGGCCTCCTGGTCCAGGGTCACCAGGGCGCCGATGAACGGCCGGTTGTCTCCCACCACCAGGACCTGGGAGACCAGAGCATCCGCCCGGATCTGGTCCTCCAGCAGGGCCGGAACCACGTTCTTACCGCCGGCCGTGACAATGATTTCCTTCTTGCGGCCGGTGATCCACAGGAAGCCGCTCTCGTCGAGCCGTCCGATGTCGCCGGTGCGGAACCAGTCATCGGCAAACGTATCCGCCATCAGGTCATCGCGCTTGTAGTAGCCGCGCATCACACAGACGCCCTTGGCCAGGATCTCGCCGTCTTCGGCGATCCTGACGGAGTTGCCCGGCAGGGGCTTCCCCACGGAACCGATCTTGATCAGGGCCGGCGTGTTGACGGAAATCGGGGCGGTGGTCTCGGTCAGGCCATACCCTTCAAGGATCTGCAGGCCGATGCCCTGGAAGAAGTGGCCCAGCCGTTCGCCGAGCGGACCGCCGCCGGACACAGCATGGGCCACGTTCCCGCCCATCGCAGCGCGCAGCTTGCCGTAAACGAGTTTGTCGAACACTGTGTGCTTGAGTTTCAGCCCCAGGCCAACGTGCCCGGCCTGGCGGGCTTTGGAGAACGCGATGGCGGTCTCCGTGGCCTTGTGGAAGATGGCACCCTTGCCGCCGTCCTCTGCCTTTGTCAGGGCCGAGTTGTACACCTTTTCGAAGACGCGCGGCACGGCCAGGATGAACGTGGGCTGATAGCTCTGCAGGTCAGCCAGCAGGTTCTTGATGTCGGGGGTGTGTGCCACGGTGGCCCCGGCGGCCACAGCCAGCACCGAAATGAACCGGGCAAAGACGTGCGCCAAAGGCAGGAACATGATGGTTTTTGCCTGTTCGTTGACCACGTCGCCAAGCAGTGCCAGGGCGTTGTCGGACAGCTCAACGAAGTTGCCGTGGGTCAGCTCGCAGCCCTTGGGCCGGCCGGTGGTGCCGGAGGTGTAGATCAGGGTGGCAACGTCACTGAGCCGCGCCGATGAGCGGCGGGCCTCAAGGTCGGCGTCGCTGACGTCCCGGCCGGCCTCACGGACGGCGTCCAGTCCGCCGCCTTCGAGCTGCCAGACGTGCTGGAGGGCGGTGAGGCCTTCCGAGGTGGCAGCCTGCCTGATGATGTCCTCGTGGTGGGCGGCCTCGCCGAAGGCGGCCACTGCACCGGAGTCACCGAGGTTCCAGGCAACCTGCGACGGCGATGAGGTCTCGTAGATGGGCACTGAGACGCCGCCGGCGAACCAGATGGCGAAGTCGATGAGGGCCCATTCGTAGCGTGTCCGGGACATGATGCCCACCCGGTCGCCGGCTCCCACGCCGCTGGCCATCAGGCCCTTCGCAAGGGCTGAGACGTCTGCCAGGAAGTCTGTGGCGGTGACGTCCCGCCAGGCGCCTGCGGAGTCCAGCCGCGAGAAGAGCGCCGGGTTGCTGGGCTTGGCTGCCTGCCGAAGCAAGAGATCGGTGATGTTGCTTTCCGGTGGGACAACAACCAGGGGCGGAACACTGAATTCGCGCACTATAGCTCCTTTGATATCCATAGACCCGCACAGGGTATGCCTAAAGACTAATACGCCCTGTAACTTGGCCGTGCAGAAACAAACCTACTGGCCAGTAACATATGAGTCAAAGAGGAGTGAGGGGGCCATGGGCCCGGCCTCCGGCGCTGCCCGCCCGGCGCGCCCTAGAATGAAGCACTATGTACGAAACGCCCCCCGGCGAGCCAGCCGCCCCGCCCCGACGTCCGGCTCCCTGGCGGCGGCGGCCGCTGGCATTGAGGGCCCGGCCGCGGCAGGTGGAATCGTTCCGCGAGCACCTGCGGCTCGGGCGCAAGGGGCTGGCAATCGGCATCGATATCGGCGGCACCAAAGTCGCCGCCGGCGTGGTGGACGCCGACGGAAGGATCCTGAGCGAGGCCCGGCGGTCCACACCCGGCAGCGACCCGCGTGCGGTAGAGCAGGTCATCGTAGAGCTCGTGGACGAACTCGGTGCCGGCCACAGGGTCTGGTCAGTAGGCATCGGTGCGGCCGGCTGGATGGATCTGGACGGCGGAACCGTGCTTTTCAGTCCGCACCTCGCCTGGCGCAACGAGCCGTTGCGCGCAAACCTGCAGCGCCTGCTGCGCCGGCCTGTGCTGCTGACGAACGACGCCGACGCCGCGGCCTGGGCGGAATGGCGCTTTGGTGCAGGGCAGGGCGAGGACCGGCTGGTATGCATCACCCTCGGTACCGGCATCGGCGGTGCCATGGTGATGGACGGGCGGGTGGAGCGCGGCCGGTTTGGTGTAGCCGGCGAATTCGGCCACCAGATCATCATGCCCGGCGGGCAGCGTTGCGAGTGCGGTAACCGGGGCTGCTGGGAGCAGTACGCCTCGGGCAACGCCCTCGGCCGGGAAGCGAGGATTCTGGCGCGGGCCAATTCGCCGGTTGCCCAGGAACTGCTGGCCACCGTCGGCGGTGACGCCGAGCAGATCACCGGGGCCATTGTCACTGATCTGGCACTCGCCGGTGACGCGGCCTGCCGCGAACTCCTGGATGAAGTGGGCGAGTGGCTGGGCCTGGGATTGGCGAACCTGGCGGCAGCATTGGATCCGGGACTGTTTGTGATCGGCGGGGGACTCTGCTCGGCAGGGGACCTGCTGGTGGAGCCCGCGCGCAAGGCGTTCGCCCGGAACCTAACGGGCCGTGGCTTCCGTCCGGCAGCCGGCATCGCGCTGGCAGCGCTCGGACCAAACGCGGGGCTCATCGGGGCGGCCGATCTGTCCCGCGTCAGTAGCCGCATGCGGTGAGGGACGCACCTTAGACGCGGGCGCCGTCGTCGTTCTCGTCCTTTTCCTGGGGCAGCTTCATGATCAGGTAAACCACGGCAAGGATGAACACTGCCACCATGCCCACGATCGCCAGCAGCGGCGCTGACCGCCAGAACATCACGGCCAGGAGCAAGGCGATGGGCGCACCAATTGCGCCGAGCCAGGCAAGCATGGTCAGGGGATCCGTGCCTGCAAGGCTTGGCGGTTCTTCGGGAACGAAGTCCCCGGCGTCGTCCTCCGCAGCGTAGTCACGCGGGCCGAAGGCGGCAGGGCCGCCCTGGCTGTCACCGCCGGTCCGCTCGCCGGCCTCGACCTGCCCGCCGTCACCGGCGCCCGGCGTCGCCGCCTGCCGTTCGGCTGCGGACAGTTCGGTGGGGGCTGTTCCGGCCAGACCCAGCGGATCAAAGTCGCGGAATGTCGCGGACCTGCCGGACCCGGCCACGGCCTCCGGGCCAGCCGGACCAGGAGTTTCAGGGACAATGCCCGTGGCGTCAGGGCCCGGGGAGGCGTCCGCTGTGCCGGTAGGGTTGGCAGGTTTCTCTTCGAGCCGGGCCACCAGGTCCAGCCACACAGCATCGTCCTGGTTTGCGCTCTGGTCCGGCGATCCGGAGTCGGGCCTATTCATGGGCAGTGCCCTCCTGGACCTGGGCTGCTGCCGTGCCGGCAACCACCGCGCGGATGAAGTCGGCGGAGCCCTGGAAGATGTCCTCGGCGTCGTTATCCAGTGTTGCCACGTGGTAGCTGTTCTCCAGAGTGGTCAGTGTCAGTGGAGCGTTGGTCAGGCCGCGGCGCAGGGCTGCCACACTCGTGTCAGAGACAACGTGGTCCACGGTGGACCGGAAGACCCGTACGGGTGCGGTGATGCGGGGGAGCAGCCGGATGGTGTCCTTGAACATCTTGTTCAGCTCGTGGGCCGCGGCTACGGGCGTTCGCGGGTAGGCGCCCTCGTCCATCCCGGGCTTGAGGATGTCGTTGGCAATGGCCGGGGTGCTCTTCAGGACCAGTTTCAGGATGCCCGCCAGTGGAGCGCGTGGATCATCAATCACCAGTCCGGGGTTCACCACGATCACCCCCGCCACGGGCCGGGTGGCGGCAATTCTCAGGGCCAGGGTACCGCCCATGCTCAGCCCGGCGACGAAGACGTGGTCGCAGTGGGAGTCCAGCTCCAGGTAGGCGTCGTCCAGGGCGTCGTGCCATTGCGGCCAGCGCGTGCGGGCAAGGTCCTGCCAACGGCTGCCGTGCCCGGGCAGCAGCGGCATGCGTACCGCGAAGCCGGCGTCGGCAAGCGACTGGGCCCACGCGCGCAGCCCGTGCGGACTGCCCGTGAATCCGTGTGAGAGGACCACCCCGATCCGGGCTCCTTCGCCGTTGAAGGTGCTGCTGAAAGGGCTGTGGTCCGGTACGCCGGTCATGTAGTCTCCGAGGTGGTGTGAGGTGTGGCCGCGGTTCGGGCTGACGGTGCAGTGCTGGGTGCATGGGCAAGGAAGAAGGCGCTGGAACGGGCAAAAATCTCGGGCGCATCAACATCCAGGGTGGCCACGTGACCGCTGTTGTGCAGGTCCACTACCTCCACCAGCCGTGGGCCCAAACGCTGCCGCAACATCAGTAGTGAGGTGGCCGGCACCACGACGTCCGACTGGGACTTGAATACCTGCACCGGGGCGGTGACCTGGTGCAGCCCGCGGGTGGCTGTGCCGAAAAGCTTCTTGAGCTCGTGCACGGCTGCCAACGGAGTCCGTGAGTAGTCGCCGTCATTGGTGACGTCCGCCGTCGGCTGTTCCTCCTGAATGGGCAGTGTGGTGCGCTGGAAGTACTTGAGAACTCCGATGACCCGCACGCGGCGGTCGTAGAAGCTGAGGCCGGGATTCACCAAAGAGACGCCAGCCACGGGATGCCTGGCGGCAGTCAGCAGCGCAATGGCGCCGCCCATCGAGAGGCCGGCCACAAAACACTGCTCTGTCTGAGCGCTCAGCTGCAGGTACGCCGATTCGAAAGTCCCGTACCAGTCACGCCAGTTCGAGCGGGCGAGCTGCCGCCAATCCGTACCATGGCCGGGCAGGAGCGGCACCGACACGGCGAATCCTTGGGCGGCGAGGTTCTCTGCCCAGGGCAGGACGCTGAGCGGGCTGCCGGTAAAGCCATGGCAGATGGCAATCCCGGTAGTGGCATTGGGTCCGTGGCCGGGGTAGCTGAAAGCGGCAGGCCGGGGCGCGATGCTGCTTTCTGTCATAACACCATCGTGTCATTGTTCTCGACAAATCTCACTAGAGTAGGGTTGCACTGGAGTGCCCGCCCGGCCCGACGAAGGGCCGGCCGGCCGGCTTCCGGAGAGGTTCGTCACGTGTTCTATTGGGTCATGAAGAGGATCTTCCTGGGGCCGGTGCTGCGGGTTCTTTTCCGCCCCTGGGTCAAGGGCCTGGACAATGTTCCGGCGCAGGGCGCGGCAATTATCGCCTCAAACCACCTGTCTTTCTCCGACTCCATCTTTATGCCCCTGATGGTCCGCAGGCCGGTTGTTTTCCTGGCCAAGTCCGAGTACTTCACCGGCACCGGCATCAAAGGAAGGCTGACGGCCATGTTCTTCAGGCTCACCAACCAGCTGCCCATGGACAGGTCCGGGGGCGCGGCATCGGCTGTTTCGCTCAACGCCGGCATGGATGTCCTGACAAGCGGGGGACTGCTGGGGATCTACCCTGAAGGGACCCGCAGCCCCGACGCTCGCCTCTACCGGGGCAAAGTGGGCGTCGCCAGGCTGGCCCTGCAGGCTGGTGTGCCCGTAATTCCCGTGGCCATGATTGGCACGGACAAGGTTCAGCCCATCGGCAAGCGGATGCCGAACATCCGGCGCATCGGCATGATTTTCGGTGCGCCGTTGGATTTCAGCCAGTACGCAGACCAGGCGGAGGACCGGCTGGTCCAGCGCAAGGTCACCGACGAAATCATGTTCGAGCTGATGCGG
Source organism: Pseudarthrobacter sp. MDT3-1 (assembly GCF_054510755.1). Taxonomy (NCBI): domain Bacteria; kingdom Bacillati; phylum Actinomycetota; class Actinomycetes; order Micrococcales; family Micrococcaceae; genus Pseudarthrobacter; species Pseudarthrobacter sp. MDT3-1. The sequence goes on from NZ_JBTNDX010000005.1 coordinate 48,753, forward strand.
CTCTCCGGCCAGGAGTACGTGGACGAGTACGCTGCCGTGGTGAAGCTCCGCCTTACGGGCGCAGCAGCCACCGAGGCTGGGGACGCCACCGCGAAACGCGCCGATCCTGACGGCGGGGCTGAGGGCACTGATGCCGAGGGTAAGGACCCGGCAGGCTGACTGTGACGCCGCTCTCTGTACGCGTGACGGTCAGGTGTCCTGAAGCCAGTCGCGCACATTAGTCTTAGATAGTGACTGAGCTATCTGCAAAACCTGCCTTTTCGCTGTCCAGCACCGCCCAGAGCGGAGCAGCCAATTATCCTGGCCTCGATGATTGGCGTGACCTTCCCGTTTCCCAGCAGCCCAGCTGGCAGGACAAGGACGTTTTCGACGCGTCTGTCGGGGAGCTTTCCGTGCTCCCGCCGCTGGTTTTCGCCGGCGAAGTGGACGTTCTCCGGGAACGGCTGGCGGCTGCGGCGGAGGGCAAAGCCTTCCTGCTGCAAGGTGGCGACTGTGCTGAGACCTTTGAAGCGGCAACAGCGGATAAAATCAGCGCCCGGGTCAAGACCATCCTCCAGATGGCAGTGGTGCTCACCTATGGCGCAGCGATGCCAGTCATCAAGATGGGCCGGATGGCCGGCCAGTTCGCCAAGCCCCGCTCTTCCAACGACGAGACCCGCGACGGCGTGACCCTCCCGGCGTACCGCGGCGACATCGTCAACGGCTACGAGTTCACCCCCGAGTCCCGTGGCCATGACGCCGCCCGGATGCTCAAGGCCTACCACACGTCCGCCTCCACCCTGAACCTCATCAGGGCCTTCACGCAGGGCGGCTTCGCGGACCTGCGCTCCGTGCACCAGTGGAACAAGGGTTTCACCGAGAACCCGGCGCACGCCCGTTACGAATCCCTGGCCCGTGACATCGACCGCGCCATCAAGTTCATGGCGTCCTGCGGGGCTGATTTCGAAGCACTCAAGCGGGTGGAATTCTTCGCCAGCCACGAGGCCCTGCTGCTGGACTACGAGCGCGCACTGACCCGCATTGATTCGCGGACCGGTTTCCCGTATGACACGTCGGCGCATTTCCTGTGGATCGGGGAGCGTACGCGCGAGCTTGACCACGCGCACGTTGACTTCCTCTCACGCGTCCGGAACCCCATTGGCGTGAAGCTGGGCCCGTCGACAACCGGCGACGACGCCCTCCGCCTCATCGACAAGCTGGACCCCGAGCGGGAGCCGGGCAGGCTGACGTTCATCACGCGTATGGGCGCGGGCAATATCCGCGAGAAGCTTCCCGCCATTGTGGAGAAGGTGACCGCCTCCGGCGCCAAGGTTCTCTGGGTCACCGATCCGATGCACGGCAACACCGTCACCTCGCCCAACGGCTACAAGACCCGGAACTTCGACGACGTCATTGACGAAGTACGCGGGTTCTTCGAAGTCCACCATGCTTTGGGCACGGTTCCCGGTGGCCTCCACGTGGAGATGACCGGCGACGACGTCGCCGAATGCCTGGGCGGTGCCGATCCGGTGGACCAGGAAGCGTTCCTCGACAAGTACGAGTCGGTCTGCGATCCGCGCCTGAACCACATGCAGTCCCTGGAAATGGCGTTCCTGGTGGCCGGAGCACTGGCCAAGCACTGACCGCTCGACGCGGAGTCGGACTTCCGCGGTGGTGTGGCCGGCAGTCCGCCGGCTACACCACTGTCAGGGTAACTACGGAGCCTTCAGGCACCCTCTTCTTCACCGGGTCCTGATCCCGTACCGTGCCGAAGAAGCCGCCGAGGATATTGTTCACCCGTACCTCGAAGCCCAGCGCACGCAGCGCGTCTTCGGCTTCCTTGGCTTGTTTCCCGATGAAACTGGGGACTTCAACGAGCTTGGGTCCGTCTGAAATGGTCAGCGTCACCGTGCCGCCCTTGGTCAGGGTGCCGGTCGCAGGCGACTGCGCGGCAACCGACCCCTTGGGCACGTGCCTGTCGTTGACTTTGTCCTTCGCGACATCGGCCTTGAGCCCGGCCGACTCGATGGTTTCGACGGCGGCGTCCTCCTCCAGCCCGACGACTGACGGAACGGGGATCGGCTGCGGACCCTTGGAGACGGACAGGGCTACCGGAGTGCCATGGCGCGCTGGGGTTCCTGCGGCGGGATCCTGGGCCAACACAACGCCGGCGGCAACGGCGTCATCAAATTTTTCACTAACTGTGCCTAGCGCCATTTCGGCCTGGTTCAGTGCATTTTTCGCATCGTCAAGTGTTCCGCCGGTCAGTTTCGGGAGTTCGAACAGTTGCGGCCCCTTGGAAACAAACAGGGACACGAGCTGGAACTTCCTGGTCTCTGTGCCGGCAGTCGGGTCGGAGCCCACAACGAGGCCGGACGGAACGTCGTCGTCAAAGACATCGTTGGTACGCGACTGGAACCCCGCCTCGCTCAGCAGTTGCTGGGCCTGGGCCACTGACTTGTTGGCGACCGCCGGAATGGTGCCCGGCGACCCGGGGCCCATGCCGAAGAACCAGCCGGCTCCTGTGGCAAGCAACGCGATGATGACCAGGACCACCACCCAGAGGGCGCCGCGGCGCCGCGGGTTCCCCTCCCGCAGACTCCGGACCGGGGTCGCCGCAGCCCTGGACCTTGCCTTCTCGTCCTCCCTGTCGAGCTTGCGGCGGGCGCGTTTGCTGAGGGGGATCGCTGCCGGGACGGCGTCTTGAGCATCTGGCCTGTAGTGCGCTTCCGGCCGGAACTGTTCGCCTGGCCGGTAGTCGGCGTCGGGCGGATACAGGGCATGCGGAGCGTGCGGTGGGTGCTGTGGCTGCGGCCGGGAGAAGGACGACATCACGGCGGTGGGGTTGTTGGTGCGGGCGATGATCTCGGTCTGGTTCTGCTGGCCTTCTTGGGTCGCGGCAGGCGGCCTGAGGTCCAGTTCGGCATCCGTGAGGTTGGTCCGGATGTGGCGGAGTTCCTGCAGCAGGGCGTTGCCGTCCACCGGGCGGTTCTCGGGATCGTTTGCGGTGCACCACTGGACGAGTTCATCCACCTCGGCGGCGAGGCCAGGCACTAAGGCCGACGGCGGACCGACCGTTTCATTCACGTGCTTGTACGCAACCTGGATGGGGACCTCGCCGTCGTACGGCTGCTGGCCGGTCAGCATCTCATAGAGCATGATGCCCACCGAATAGATATCACTCCGGGTGTCAGCCTGCTTTCCCAGCACAAGCTCGGGGGAGAGATAACCCACCGTACCGATCAGCGTCCCGGTACTCGTTGACGTCGTTACTGCCCGGGCCAGTCCAAAGTCGCCGATCTTGATCCGGCCGTCGTCCGCGATCAGGACGTTCTCCGGTTTCACATCCCGGTGGATCAGCCCCGCGGCATGGGCCGCGCCGAGTCCCTGCACTACCGGATCAATCAGGGCAAGGGCCAGGCGGGGAGGCAGCGCACCTTTGGATCTGATGACGTCCCGGAGGGTGTGACCCTTGATGTGTTCCATGACCAGATAAGCCGTCTGGCCGTCGTTACCCTGGTCCAGGACTCCCACCACATGGGCGTGGGACAGCTTCGCTGCGGCTTTCGCCTCGCGGCCCAGCCGGTCCAGAAACGTCTCGTCGGTGGCGAGGTGGGGATGAAGGACCTTCAGGGCAACATCGCGTTCCAGCCGAAGGTCCGTTGCCAGATATACGGTGGACATGCCGCCGCGCGCGAGTTTGGAGCGGACGGCGTAGCGGTTGTCCACCAGCGTTCCAACGAGACGGTCTGACACTTGTTCCTGCACCCTACGATCCTAATCCCGCATGGAAAAGGGTCCGAACCGACGTGCGGTCCGGACCCTTATCGTTACCCCGTTGGGCCGGCTTCAGCAAGCCCGGGGAACCATGGCGCGGTGGCTCTTTAGCCGAAGTTCTTCTGGTGCGCCTTGATGGCAGCTACGTAGGCTTTGGTGTCGTCGTACATGCCGTATTTGCTGACAGAGTACTGGCCCTGGTAGTACCCCGCAATTGCTGTGTCGAGGTCCTTGCTGGTGGCGATAAGCCGCTTGATGATCGCCACGCCGGCCGTCGCGTTGTCGTAGGGGTCCAGCAGGTTCAGCTTCCGCCCTACGAGGTCTGAGGCCCACTGCCCGGAGGACGGGATGACCTGCATGGTGCCGATCGCGTTGGCAGGTGACACCGCACGCTGGTTAAAGCCGGACTCCTGGTGCGCGAAGGCGAGGGCCAGGGTGGGGTCCACTCCCATCTGGCGTGCTGTGTCGGCCACAATTGCGCGCATCTCGGCCCGGGACGGTACGGGAGAGGCGTTCAGCAAGGCCTTGTTCTCATTGGCAGAGCTCACAACGGCAGCGGGGTAGGTGAAACCCAGGAAGGAGCTCGGCACCAGCGGGGCGGCGGGTGCCGCCGGGGTGGAGGAAGCGGGTTGAAGGGAGGCGCCGGGAATGACCAGCTTGTTGCCGGGGTAGATGACAGTGGTCATGCTCAGCTGGTTCGCCGCGAGAATGTCCGAGAGCTTGACGCCGTGCCGGGAGGCGATCGCTGACAGGGTGTCCCCGGCCTTGATCGTGTATGAACTGCCGGGAGCGGGCGCAGCAGGAGCTGGTGCGGGAGCCGGCGCAGCAGGAGCGGGAGCGGGCGCTGCGGGAGCGGAAGTAGGCTGCACGGCCGAAGCCGGTGCAGCCGGGGCTGCGGGAGCACCTGCGCCGACTTTGATCTTCTGGCCGGGGTAGATGATGGAGCGCATGTTCAGGCCGTTCCAGCTGAAAACGTCCGACAGGCTGACCTTGTGCCGGGCCGCGATGGCGCCGAGCGTATCGCCGGACTTTACGGTGTAGCTGCCTCCGGCATTGGCCGGAGCGGCCGCGGCAGGGGCCGCAGGAGCCGGGGCGGGGGCGGAACCCGTGCCAGACAGCTTGATCTTCTGGCCGGGGTAGATGATTGTGTTCGGCTGGAGGTTGTTGAGCTTAAGGACCTCGTACGTGTCCAGCCCGAATTTGCCGGCGATTCCGCTGATGGTGTCGCCCCGGGCAATGGTGTATTCCGCGGGAGCCGCCGGCTGCATGGGCTGGAAGGCAGCCGGAATAGTCGTGGAAACCGAGGCCGCCGGGATCAGGGCAGCCTTAGGTTCGGCTGCCTGGGCCTTCATCGCGGCGGCAAGGGTTGCCGGGATAGCACGGGCAGGGGCCTCTGCGGCAGCAGGCTGGGCGAGGGCCAACGACGACAGGACAACCGCAGGAAGCGCTGCTGTGGTGACAGCAATCATGGGCAGGCTCTGCCTGGAGGGCTGCTTTGGCGAGCGGGACGTCGTCATGGAAAGAATCCTCTTCTTCAACTGCCGGGGGCGGGAGATGCGATGTGACTATTGATACTAGTGTTACTTAAGTTATTGATGTTTCAAATGTGATCTATGTGAATCTCTCACGAAAGTTCGCCTAGCACAAGAATTCCGCCCCACGCAGAATAAAGAGTTTTATGGAGTGTCGCGTGATTCGCGGCAGTGGCGGCCAATCCCGACTAGGCGGCAGGGCTCCGGCCGTGGCAACCTTGAACCGTGAGTAACGTAGAAAGCCTTGTGGGCGAGTGGCTGCCCCTGCCGGATGTCGCGCAGTTGTTGGACGTTTCGATTACGAGAGTCCATGGCCTTATTGATGAACGCGCTTTGGCGGCCCTGCGGGTCGGGGAGCGCCGGATACGTTCAGTTCCGGCCGCGTTTATCCTGGACGGCCAGGTTGTCGACAGCCTCAAAGGGACCATTGTGGTCCTGGCGGACGCCGGCTATTCCGACGAGGATCTCATCGTCTGGCTGTTTACCCCCGACGAGTCGCTCCGCGGCCGGCCGATTGATGCATTGCGGGAAGGCCGCAAGACGGAAATCAGGCGCCGGGCCCAGACCCTGGCCTGGTAAGCAGCACAAAGGGCCCGGACGACGCCGGGCCCGCGGACGTGGCCAAGACGGGCGCCAGCGTCAGGATGCGCGGCTGACCGTCGCTTCCGCCAGCTTCCGCAGGGCAGTCTTGGGCAGTTCTTCCAGCGGCAGCTGTTCCAGTGCGTCATACGCCGCGGCGCCAAATTCGTTGATCAGCACTTCAGTGGCCTGAAGGGCCCCCGACTCTTCGATGATCCGGCGGATCTCGGCCACATCGGCGTCACCCAGGTCAGGGCTGCCCAGCTTCGCATCGATAAACGCCGATTCTGCGGTTGATGCCTGGCCCAGCGCGAGGGCAATGAGTACGGTCCGTTTGCCTTCGCGGAGATCGTCACCTGCCGGCTTGCCCGTGGTGACAGGGTCCCCAAAGACGCCCAGGACGTCGTCGCGCAGTTGGAACGCCTCGCCCAGCGGCAACGCGAAGGCCGAGTAGCCCCGGAGCAACTCGTCCGGAGCGTCCGCCAAGGCGCCGCCAAGCGCCAGCGGGTGCTCAGTGGAATATTTGGCGGACTTGAACCTGATGATGGACTGTGCCCGTGTCACTGCTCCGGCCCGGTCCCGGACAGGACCGGCCACTTCCTCCAGGATGTCAAGATACTGCCCCGCCATCACCTCGGCACGCATGAGGTTGAAGATCAGCCGTGCCCTGCTGCCGGCAGCCGCCTGTGCGCCGATGTCCGTGAAGGCCTCCTCGCTGAACGAGAGGCAAAGATCCCCGGTGAGGATCGCGGCTGCCTGCCCAAACCGCTCGCTGTCCAGGGCCCAGCCCTGCGCGTGGTGCAGCTGGCTGAAGCGGCGATGCACGCTGGGGCCGCCCCGCCGCGTGTCCGAGCGGTCAATGATGTCGTCATGGATCAGGGCAGCTGCCTGGAAGAGCTCCAGGGCCGATCCCGCCGTCACGATTTCCTGGGCCGCCGGCTCGCCGCCCGCGCCGCGCCACCCCCAGTAGCACATCAGCGCACGGAGCCTTTTGCCGCCGGTCACCAGGTTGGAAATGGAACCCATGATGGGATCGATATCGGGTGATATGGCGGCCATCAGGGATTGCCGCGTGGTGAGGAAGTCTGTCAGCTCACCGGCAACGGCGGCGACGAATGCAGTCTGCTCAATCCTTAGCTGCTCTGAAACGCTCACTTGGCTGACTCAGCAGCCACGTTGGCGCCGATGGTGAACGTGGAAACACCGGCCGCTTCGACGGCGGCGATGTTGACCGTCTCGGAGTCGTTCCGGACGAAGTCCTTGGAAGCAACGGCGCCCACTGCGTCGCCGGGGACGGCTTTGAATCCCTGCGCCTCCAGGTGCTTTGTGTAGAAATCCACGACGGCGGCAGTCGGGGCATTGATGCTTGCCACGAGTGCCGCGGTGGCGGGCGTTGAGGTCTTGTCAAAGCTGCTCGAAATCACCGTGGCGCCGGGCATCAGGGGAAGCAGCGTTTCCGGGAACCCTGCGACGATTGTCCCAACAGTGGCGGAAGTTCCCGGCGACGCCGTCGGACTGGCGGAGGCGGTGATGCTGGCGCCGTCCGACGCTGGTGAGGAGGTAACTGGGGAGGATGATGTCACTCCGGGCTCCGCGGGGCTGCAGGCAGCGAGGGCCAGTATTGCGCCCGCGGCCAGTGCCGCTAATCCTGTTGGCTTAAGACTTCTCATGACGGTCACAGGGACTGTCCTCCTGGTGTTGATGCCGGATTCAGCCTCCAGTTTAGTCAGTACCAACCGATACAATTGCCGGTGTGGGGCCTGAGCGGAACAACCAGTACACCGAAGCGGGTCTTCGTGAGCTCCGGCGTAACTGCATCATGCACGTGGACATGGACGCCTTCTTCGTCTCCGTGGAGCTTCGCACGCGGCCGGAACTCCGCGGCAAACCGGTGATCGTTGGATTTCCCGCGGACCGCTCAGTGGTCCTCTCGGCGTCGTATGAAGCACGCGCGTTCGGGGTGAAGTCCGCCATGCCCATGGTGGTCGCCGCCAGGATGTGCCCCAAAGCGGTCATCATTGAACCGCGCCACAAGCTGTACTACGAGGTTTCCGCCCAGCTGATGGAAATCTTCGAGTCCATCACCGATCTCGTGGAACCGCTGAGTGTGGACGAAGCCTTCCTGGACGTCGGCGGCGCCATCCGCCGGTTGGGACCCCCGCGCGTCATCGGTGAATTGATCCGGCGCCGGGTGGCTGCCGAACTGGGCATTACGGCCTCCGTGGGCATTGCAGCCAGTAAGTTCGTGGCCAAGATTGCTTCCACGCGTTGCAAGCCGGACGGGCTGTTGTTGATTGGACCCGACGAGACAGTGCCCTACCTCCACAGCCTGCCCGTCGGGGCCTTGTGGGGAATCGGCGCGAAGACGACGGACGTCCTTGCCCGGATGGGCATCCGGACGGTGGCGGACGTGGCAGCCACGCCGGTGTCCTCCCTTAGGAAAATGCTGGGTGCCACCGGTGAGCACGTGTACCGGTTGTCGTGGGGGATCGATCCGCGGCCTGTGACCCCCGTGAGGCTCGAGAAGAGCATCGGGGCTGAGGAGACGTTCGCCGTGGACACGGGCGATGACGGGCTGATCGCCCGGGAATTGCTGCGGCTTTCCCACCGGACGGCAGGACGGCTGCGGAGTTCGGGGATGGTGGCACGGACGGTGGCGTTGAAACTCCGCTACGCCGACTTTTCCACCATCACCAGGAGCCGCACTGTGCACACACCCCTGGACAGCGCCCAGCTGATTTACGCCGTGGCCATCCAGCTCCTGGAATCATTGGGGAGCCGTCCCATGACCGTGCGGCTTGTTGGCATCCGGGCCGAGCAGCTCGAAGACACCGCCAACACGTCCCTTCAGCTGAGCCTTGACCGCCGGGATGACAACTGGCGGGCAGCAGAACAGGCCCTGGACGAGGTCAGCCGGAAGTTCGGAAACAAATCGATTCTCCCCGCCAGCCTGCTGGATTCGGGAAACGGGTCTTAGCCTGGCGCCGGCACCATGCGTGCGTGTTTCGGGAAGGTGATGGCCGTCTTTCAGAACGGCCCCCGACAAACTATCCTTATATGTACATAGTTCTCAGTTATTGCCGGACTTCTTGGACATGCTGCAGTTCCAAAGGCCCGCATGCCGGTGTTCGCTTTCCGCCATCGTCGGCGGGGCGGGAACCTCCCGGGCATGCCGGTCGTTATCGGAGCAGTAGTACGGGATGGGACCAGCCCGGACGTTGGCCTACTTAAGGAGGTCGTGATGCCGCTCTCGGAGCACGAACAGAAGCTGCTGGAGCAGCTGGAGAAGCAGCTGCACGAGGACGATCCGAAATTCGCGAATTCCATGGGTTCGGATCCCGGGCGAACGTGGTCCACCCGTCACATCGTGATTGGTGTGCTCTGCACCCTCGCGGGGATCGCCGTGCTCCTGGTCGGCGTTACAGTCCCGAACATCTTTGTCGGTGTCCTGGGCTTTGTGGTTATGGGCGGCGGTGTGTACTTCGCCACAATGCGCAACGCTGCAGGCGGCAAGCAGCGCTCCGCACCTGGCACAGGTAAGTCCGGAAAGCCCAGGAGTTCATTTATGTCCAGCCTGGAAGAGCGCTGGGACGAGCGCCGCCGCGACGAATCCTAAGGCAGCGCCTGCAAGTCCGGTGCAATGGCCATAGGTTCAGGCCTGCCCTCCATTTCGCTCCCCACGGTCAGGATGACCGCAGCAGAAGACCCGCCACGGCGGGTCTTCTGCGTTTAACCCGCAACAGGTAGCGGCCGGTGCCCTTTTGCGCGCTCGAAACGACCCCTACTGCGGCCCGGATGAGCGGCCGGACGCCCGCGGATCCGCCGTCGGCGTCAGATGAAAGCCCGACGTCGGCCTGGCACCGCCGTCGGGCAGATATGGTTCGCACCGAAACGGCGCCGGGCCCTCCACTTCCATCCACCGCCTGCTCCCGCGCCATTTGGGGGACGAAGGCCTGAAATGCAGGAATATTGGCTTGATTTGCGTTGACTGTGGTGGAAAGTGGAGTAATGTGGAGGACATAAGAGGGTAGTTGCAACACAGGGGATGTACAGTTCCTGACGGCAGACAGGCGGTGGGCCAGTGTTTCTGGGCACACACTCGCCACGTCTGGACGAAAAGGGCCGAATTATCCTCCCTGCGAAGTTCCGTGAGGAGCTTGCCAGCGGGCTTGTTCTCACCAGGGGACAGGAACGGTGCATCTACGTCTTCAGTGAGCAGGAATTTGCACGTGTCCACGAGCAAATGCGGGAGGCGCCCATTTCCTCCAAGCAGGCCCGGGACTACATCCGCGTCTTTCTCTCTGGAGCCTCGGACGAGGTACCTGACAAGCAGGGGCGCATCACCATTCCGGCCGCGCTCCGGGAGTACGCAGGCCTCGGCAGGGAACTGGCCGTCATCGGTGCAGGAACCCGGGCCGAGATCTGGGATGCCCAGGCCTGGAACGAGTACCTCGCGGAGAAGGAAACCGCCTTCTCCGAAACCGACGACGCCATTCCGGGGATCCTGTGATCACCTGAACGGCCCGGCGGACGCTTCTTGAACGAGATCTCCAGCCGCCCATCGGACAGTCAACCTGGCTCACTTCCCCGGAGCCAGGCCGGCAGGACGATAGGCGCGGATGGGGATCTGGCCCAAGAAGCAGCACTACCAACACCCACGGCAGGAAAGGACGAAGGCATGAACGATCACCCGAAGCCAACGTCCGAACGCCATGTGCCGGTCCTCAAGGACCGGTGCATCAATTTGTTGGCCCCCGGCTTCGAAGCTGCCCGCCTCCGAGGTGAGACCCCCATCGCGATTGATGCGACCCTCGGCATGGGCGGCCACTCTGAAGCCATGCTGGAGCGTTTCCCGGATCTGCACCTGATCGGCATCGACCGTGATGAGGAAGCCCTGGCACTGGCAGGGGAGCGGCTGGCGCCTTTCGCTTCCCGGACCGACCTGGTCCACGCCGTCTACGACGAAATCGCCGAAGTCCTCGAAGACCTGGGCGTGGCACAGGTTCATGGCATCCTGATGGACCTGGGCGTTTCATCCCTGCAGCTGGACCAGCGTGAGCGTGGCTTCGCCTATTCCTTTGACGCTCCGCTGGACATGCGGATGGACACCAGCCGCGGGCAGACCGCAGCAGATGTGGTTAACAACTACAGCGAAGAGGATCTCGTCAGGATCATCCGGAAGTGGGGCGAGGAGAAGTTCGCCGGCAGGATCGCCAACAGGATTGTCGCGGCGAGGACAGTTAAGTCTTTCGCCACCACCGGGGAACTCGTGGAACAGATCCGCTCCGTGGTGCCGGCGGCAGCCGCCAAATCGGGCGGCCACCCGGCCAAACGGACGTTCCAGGCACTGCGCATTGAAGTGAACGAGGAACTCGACGTGCTGGAGCGCGCTGTTCCTGCCGCCGTGGCAGCAACGGCCCTGGGCGGACGCATCGTGGTGATGTCTTACCACTCCCTCGAGGACAAAATCGTCAAATCAGTTTTCCAGGCTGGCTCCAAATCCTCCGCGCCGCTCGGATTTCCGGTGGAGCTTGAGGAACACAAGGCCTTCCTCAAAACCCTGACCAAGGGCACCGAGGTACCCACCGCCGTCGAGATTGCAGAAAATCCGCGCGCAGCCTCCGCCAGGCTGCGGGCCGTGGAACGTATCAGAGCCAGGAGAGAAGCATGAGCACTGCCGCCGTCAAGAACTTCCCGGTCGTTTCCGGCAGCAGCGCCCCGGCGATCAGGTCGCTTCCTTCTGGCACCGGCCGCAGGGAACGCACACCCCTGTCTGTGGTGCGTTCCGCCCCCAAGAAGCGCCGTGCGCCGTTTGTGGTGATGTGTTTCGCCTTGCTCGCTGTTGCGCTCGTAGCCGTGCTGGTCCTGAACATCTCAGTCTCTACCTCCCAGTACCAGCTGGTGGAACTGAGGGGTAAGCAAAGCACGCTGACCAAGCAGAACCAGGACCTGACACAGCAGGTCCAGAACTTCGAGGCGCCCCAGAACCTGGCGGCAAAGGCCTCAGACCTGGGCATGGTGGCTTCGACCGTCAAAGGCCAGATCGACCTCTCCACCCTTGCCGTCACGGGCAAGGCAACTCCGGCGGTGAAGGGTGGCGCGGCTGGATCGGTTATCCCTGCTCCAGCCGTAGAGGGAGTGCTCACCGTGGTTCCCCCGGCGACGAAGTGGGAGCCGCTGACGAACCGTAAACCGGCTGCCGAGGAACCGGCCCCTGCTGCGGCCCCTGCATCGGCCCGGGCAGCGGCACCTGCCGCTGCAGCACAGCCGGCTGAAGCGCCCGCACCACCGGCACGTGCCGTGGAGCTCCACGGCGGTTCGGTTCCAGCACCCGAACAGAAGGTGCCCGGGTCTAACCGGTAGCCGCTGAAGGACAACCAGTCAGGTAATAAACAGGCAACAAGGCGAGCAGCAAGGGAATCACGGTGGCGCAGAGGACGGGCAGGGCAAAAAGCGGCAAGGCCCCTAACGCCACCAAGCGGCTGCGCCTCGGCCTGGGCATTATGCTGACGCTGCTATTAGTGGTGGGCGGCAAGCTCTTTTTCGTCCAGGGGCTCGACGTCGGCGGGATGGCCGCAGCTGCGCTCGATTACCGGATGCGCGAGACTTCCCTCCCCGCCGAACGCGGCAGCATCCTTGGCGCCAACGGGACGGTCCTGGCCAACAGTGTGATCCGCTACAACGTTGTGGTTGACCAAACCACCAACACGAAGACAGAGAAGTTCTGGCGCCTGGAGGAGGGCGTGGACAAACTTGTTGAAGCCAGCCGGGAGCAGGGCATCAGCGAACTCGCGGCTGTCCTGGGCATGGACGCTGACGAACTCAGGAACGCCGTGACGGGCGAATCGAAGTACCACATCGTCGCCAAGGACCTGAAGCCGGATGTCGAGCTCAGGGTCTCGGATCTCAGTATTCCCGGCATCGTCACTGAGGGCGTCAGCAAACGCGTGTATCCGAACGGTTCCGTGGCCGGCGGTATTATCGGCTTCCTCCAGGACGGCAACACCGGCCAGGCGGGGATCGAGCAGACCCAGGATGGGCTGCTGCGCGGGAAGGACGGCAAGCGGCTCTTCGAGATCGGTGCCGACGGTCTCCGGATTCCGGTCGGCGTGGATGAGCTGACACCGCCGGAGGACGGCAAGGACGTCAAGCTCACGCTCAATTCCGATCTCCAGTATTTCGCCCAGCAGGCCATTCAGAGCCAGTCAGACAAACAGGGCGCCGAGTGGGGTGTCATCACGGTGATGGACGCCAAGACCGGTGACATTGTCGCGATGGCGGACACTAATGCCCCGGATCCGAACGATCCCGGACGGGTGGCTGCCAAGGACCGCGGCGTGCGCTCCGTTACCGCAGCGTATGAGCCCGGCTCGGTACAGAAGATGATCACGGCCGCCGCCTTGATTGAAGAAGGAAAATCCAGCCCCCTGGATACGTTCACTCTCGGACCGTCGTACACCGTGGACGGCCAGACCTTCACAGACGCCTTTACCCATGGCACCGAAGAGCGCACGCTCGCCGGCATCCTGGGTTGGTCAATGAACACCGGCACCGTGGCGGCCGGGTCGCGGCTGACCAAGGAACAACGGTACGACTGGCTTAAGAAATTCGGCATCGGCGAAGCCCCGGACATTGGATTGCCGGCTACGGCCTCCGGCATTCTCACACCGGCTGACCAGTGGGACGGCCGCCAGGAATACACGGTGCTGTTCGGCCAGGGCGTATCGCAGTCCACCCTGCAGACAGTCCGAGCCTTCCAGACGATCGCCAACAACGGTGTGATGCTCCAGCCGCGCCTGATTGACGCGTACGTTTCACCGGACGGAACAGAGGAGAAAGTCGCCCCGCAGCCTTCCCGCCAGGTGGTGTCGGACGGCACCGCGCAGCAGGTCCAGGACATCCTGGAAAGCGCGGTGACCGAAGGCCAGATCAAGGACGCCGCAATCGACGGATACCGGGTGGGGGCAAAAACCGGAACCTCTGAATCGCCGTGCGACGACGGGAAGTCAGGGTTCTGCGGCTACACCGCTTCCATTGTGGGGATGGCACCGATGGATGATCCCCGGTTTATTGTTGAGGTGGTACTGCAGCGTCCCAAGGGCAATATCTACGGCATTACGCAGGGGCCGGTGTTCCGCTCGGTTATGAGCCAGGCACTGCGCACCTACAACGTCCAGCCGTCCGCGGGCGAACCGGCCAGGCTGCCGCAGTACGCCAAGTAGCATCAAGCCAGGCAGCAGTTCCCTTATTGCCCGCAGCGGAAGCAGTCTCCCGCGGGCATGATCCACTAGTACCACCATCGGAGATTCCCTTGTCAGAGCAGAACGCATCAGCCAGCAACGCGGGGCCGGCAGGGGCACCGGCCCCCGCTCGGTTCAGGCCTACGGCAGTTGCTGCGGTCCGCCTGGACACGATCGGCGACGCGATCGGTGTGCAGGTCCCGGGCGCCTCCGCTGCCGTCAGCGTCACGGGAATTTCACTGAACTCGCGAGCCGTGGAACAGGGCGACCTGTATGTGGCGCTGCCGGGTGCTTCCCGCCATGGCGCAGACTTCGTGTCGCAGGCGGTCGGCAGGGGAGCGGTGGCAGTCCTGACCGACGACGCCGGTGCACGCCTTCTCGCGCTGTCAGCGGATACCGCCGTCCCCGTCCTGGTGGTGGACGGACCGCGCAACGTGGTGGGGCCGCTGTCCGCCATGATCTACCAGAGCCAGCCAGCAGTTGGGCGGACGCCGCGCTTGTATGGTGTAACGGGAACCAACGGCAAGACCACCACCACGTACTTCATCAACGCCTTGCTCCGTGCGCTCGGGCAGCAGACCGGCCTGATCGGAACCATCGAAATCCTGGCCGGCGGAGAACCGGTTCCCAGCCTCCTGACCACGCCTGAGTCACCGGATCTCCACGGCTTGCTCGCCCTCATGCGGGAACGGGGACTGGACGCCGCGTCCATGGAAGTCTCCTCCCACGCCGTGTCCTTTCAGCGGGTGGACGGTGTGCACTTCGACGTTGCCGGTTTCACGAACCTGACGCAGGACCATCTGGATCTGCACGGCACCATGGAGGACTACTTCGCCACAAAGGCGGAACTGTTCACGCCGGGCCGTGCCCGCAGGGCTGTGGTGACGGTCGACGACGAATGGGGCCGCAGGCTTGCGGCCACGGCACGGACCCCGGTCACCACCCTCTCGATGACACCCGGCGGAGCTCCCACCGACTGGACCGTAACGGCCACCGCCGCGCGTGGGCTGGGTACCGACTTCAGCCTGCAGGGACCCGACGGCGTTACACTGAATGTCCACACCGGCCTGCCTGGCGCTTTCAACGTCGCCAACGCCGCACTGGCCACCGTAATGGTCTTGGCCAGCGGAATGGACGCCGCCACCGTGCAGGCCGCCCTGGACCACCACGACCCGTTCACCGTGGCGGTACCGGGACGCATGCAGCTCGTATCCGAAGAACCGGCGGCTGTAGTGGACTTCGCCCACAACACTGATGCCCTGGCACGCGCACTGGAAGCGGTCAGGTCACCGCTGCCCGGCTCCCGGGTGATCGTGGTTTTCGGAGCCACCGGACAGCGCGACCAGGGCAAGCGTCCCGCCATGGGCGCCGTCGCAGCAAAGATGGCCGACATCGTCATCGTCACGGATGACGACCCCCACGACGAAGACCCTGCAGCCATCAGGGCAGATGTGCTGGCGGGCGCACGGTCGGCGCGCGAACAGGAATCTCCGGAGTGTGTCATCGAAGAGGTTTATCCCCGCGACGCCGCCATCCGGCGCGCCGTGGAACTGGCCGGTCCGGCCGACACCATTCTTGTGGCCGGCCGCGGCCATGAGGTCTGGCAGGAAGTCAAGGGCGTCAATCTTGCACTGGACGACCGTGTGGAACTGCGGAACGCCTTGACAGCCAGGGGATTCACCGTTCTCCGAGACGACCGGATAGAGTCCTAGACCGAGATGATTGCACTTACTGCGGCGGAAATCGCCGATATCACACACGGACGCCTGAACGCCGATCCGGGGATCACGCCCCTTTCGGTGGTCACCGATTCGCGCGAGGCTGCCGCCGGGTCGCTATACGTGGCGAAACCTGGCGAGCACGCTGATGGCCACGACTTCGTTGCCGCCGCCTTCAGCCGGGGTGCGGTGCTGGTCCTCGCCGAGCGCCCCGTAACGGGCCCGGACGGCGTCAACTATCCGGCCGTCCTGGTAGAGGATGCCGTGCTGGCCATGGGCGCGCTGGCCGCCGAAGCGGTCCGTCGGATCCGCCTGGCCCGTTCTGCCGCAGGCGACCCCCTGACCGTCATCGGGATCACCGGTTCCGCCGGGAAGACCACCACGAAGGACCTCCTCGCCGGCATCCTCACCCAGCAGGGCGCGACCGTTGCCCCGCAGGGGTCCTACAACGGCGAGGTGGGCGTACCGCTCACCGTCTTCCTCGCCGACACCCAAACGCGGTACCTGGTGATCGAGATGGGCGCCACAGGCATCGGGCACATTCGCTACCTGGCCGACATGGTGAGGCCTGACATCGGCGTCGTCCTCGGCATCGGCACTGCCCACGCCGGGGAGTTCGGCGGTGTGGACAACATTGCCCAGGCCAAGGGCGAACTGGTGGAGGCCCTCGCCGCCGGCGGCACCGCCGTCATCAACCTCGACGACGACCGCGTCGCTGCCATGCGCAGCCGCACCGCCGCCACCGTGCTGGGCTTCTCGGCCGAAGGACGCCCTGACGCGACCGTTCGGGCCGAGAATCCGGACACAAACGCTGAGGGCAACCCGGAATTCGAGCTCGTCCTGCCCGGCGCCGAAACAGGCCTGCACGTCAGCAGCCGCCTCATCGGCGCCCACCACACCGGCAACCTCCTCGCCGCAGCAGCGGCCGCGCACGCGGCCGGAGTGTCCGGCAAGGACATCGCCGTATCGCTGAGCACACAGTCAGCAGCCAGCCGTTGGCGGATGGAACGCACTGAACGTGCTGACGGCGTGACCATCATCAACGACGCCTACAACGCCAACCCGGAGTCCATGCGGGCGGCCCTGCGCACGCTGGCCGACCTTGGCCGCGGACGGCGCACCTGGGCCGTCCTGGGCGCGATGCTGGAACTGGGACCCGATTCAATCCGTGAACACACCGTCGTGGGCACCCAGGTGGTCCGCCTGAACATTTCCCGGCTGGTCGTCGTCGGCCGCGAAGCCCGCGCACTTTACGTTTCCGCCGTCCAGGAGGGTTCCTGGGGCGACGAATGCGTCTTTGCCGAAACCGCCGAGGACGCCTATGTGCTCCTCAACGCCGAGCTTGAGCCCGGCGACCTGGTGCTTTTCAAGTCGTCCAACAGCGTTGGACTGCGGCACCTGGGCGATCGGATAGCATTACCCCCACAATCCACGGAACCCACCGATGAAGGGAGCGAGCTGCTGTGATTGCACTACTGATCGGCGCAGGACTTGCCCTGCTATTTGCCTTGGTGGGAACGCCGCTGTTTATCCGCTTGCTTGTCCGCAAGAGCTACGGCCAATTCATCCGTGATGACGGACCCACGTCCCACCACACCAAACGCGGTACGCCCACCATGGGCGGCACCGTGGTGGTGGGTGCGGTCCTGCTCAGCTACGGGCTGACCCACCTGATTATGTGGATGATGAACCCGGACTCGTCAGGCCCCTCCGCCTCGGCACTGATCCTGCTCTTCCTGATGGTCGGCATGGGGCTGGTGGGCTTCCTGGACGATTTCATCAAAATCTCCCGCCAGCGGAGCCTTGGCCTGGACGCGAAGGCCAAGCTCATCCTCCAGGCCGCGGTAGGCATAGCCTTCGCCATCCTGGCCCTGAACTTTCCCGACCCGGACGGCCTTACGCCGGCCTCGACCAAAATCTCCCTGGTCCGCGACATTCCCTGGCTGGACCTGGCCTTCGCGGGCACGGTGGTCGGCGCAATCCTCTTTGTCCTCTGGTCCAACCTGATCGTCACGGCGGCGACCAACGGCGTGAACCTGACGGACGGCCTGGACGGTCTCGCTGCCGGTGCCTCGGTCATGGTCTTCGGTGCCTACACGCTGATGGGCATCTGGCAGAACAACCAGGCCTGCGGGTCACCGAGGGAAGCCGGCAGCGGCTGCTATTCCGTCCGCGACCCCCTGGACCTGGCGCTCCTGGCAGCCATCCTGAGCGCCGCCCTCGTGGGATTCCTCTGGTGGAATACCTCCCCGGCCAAGATCTTTATGGGTGACACCGGGTCATTGGCCATCGGCGGCGCGGTCGCCGGCTTCGCCATCCTGTCGCGGACGGAACTGCTGCTGGGAATCATCGGCGGCCTGTTCGTCCTGATTACCCTGTCCGTGATCATCCAGGTGGGCTACTTCAAGGCCACCGGCGGTAAACGCGTCTTCAAGATGGCACCGCTGCAGCACCACTTCGAACTCAAGGGCTGGGCAGAAGTCACGGTGGTGGTCCGGTTCTGGATCCTGGGCGGGCTCTTCGTGGCCGTGGGCCTGGGTGTCTTCTACGCTGAATGGGTTGTGCTCCTGTGACTGTTTCTCCCCGCCTGCAAGACCTGGTCAGTTGGGATTCTGACTGGGAAGGGCTGCGCGTTGCAGTCACCGGCATCGGAGTATCCGGGTTCGCCGCGGCAGATACTCTCATCGAACTCGGTGCCCGGGTGGTGGTGGTTGATGCCGCCATGTCCGAGACAGCTAAGGCACAGGCCGACACCCTGAAGATCGTCGGCGCCGTCGACGTGCTCCTGGGCGAGGAAGCCGTCAACAGGATCCCCAAGATCGAAGGCAGCTTCCCCGACCTCATCGTGACCTCGCCGGGTTGGCGGCCTGACCAGGCGCTCCTGGCGGCCGCTGCGCGCGCCCACATTCCGGTCTGGGGCGACGTCGAGCTTGCCTGGCGCCTGCGGGTCCGGGCCGGGCACAAGACCGCTGACTGGCTGACCATCACCGGCACCAACGGCAAGACCACCACTGTGGGCCTGACAGCGTCGATGCTGCAGGCCGCCGGCCTGAAGGCCATCGCGGTCGGCAACGTGGGCACCCCCATCCTGGACGCCCTCCGCGACCCCGTGGAATACGACGTCTTCGCGGTTGAACTATCCAGCTTCCAGCTGCACTGGGCTGAAACGCTGTCGCCGGTGGCCAGCGTCTGCCTGAACGTGGCTGAGGACCACGTTGACTGGCATGGTTCCTACAATTCCTACCTCGCGGACAAGGCCAAGGTCTATGCGCGGACCCAGAAGGCCTGCATCTTCAACGCGGAACAGATCGAGACCGAACGGATGGTTGAGGACGCGGACGTTGTGGAGGGCTGCCGGGCCGTCGGCTTCACCACACTAACGCCGGCCATCAGCATGCTCGGCGTGGTGGAGGGCCTGCTCGTGGACCGCGCGTTTATCGAGGAACGCAGGGACAGCGCCGCCGAGCTGGCTTCGATGACCGACCTGGGGCAGTTTGCGCCCAGGCACATGGTGGCGAACGCCCTTGCGGCTGCAGCCCTGGTCCGGGCATACGGTGTGGATGCGAAGGCCGTGCGCCAGGGCATCCAGGACTACGTGCCGGGGAACCACCGCATCCAGCCGGTCGCCAAGCAGAACGGCGTGCTCTGGGTTAACGATTCCAAGGCCACCAACCCGCACGCAGCAGCCGCGTCACTGGCCACCTTTGAAAACGTCATCTGGATCGCGGGCGGCCTGTCCAAGGGCGTCAGCTACGACCACCTGGTCCGGGACCACGCCGCCCGGCTCAAGGCTGTTGTGCTCATCGGTACGGACACCGCCGCGCTGGCGGACGCCTTGCAGCGACACGCGCCGGATGTCCCCGTGATCACGACGCCGCCGGGCGACACTGAAAATATGCAGACTGCCGCAACGGGCGGGGCCACCACGGGCAGCTCGCCGGATTCCGGTGCGGCCGTGATGTCCCGGGCCGTTGCGTCAGCGGCGCAGCTGGCGGCATCAGGCGACACCGTGCTGATGGCCCCGGCAGCTGCTTCCATGGATCAGTTCTCTTCCTATGCTCACCGCGGCGACGCCTTTATTGAAGCTGTCCGCGAGCTGGTGGAAGGGCAGGCCCAGACCGGCGAGGAGTAACAATGGTCAGCACGCCCACCCGGTCGCCGGCGTCCCGGCCGCGCGCCGGGAAACCCGCTTCGCCCGTAAAGTCCACCATCACCCTGCCGGACCGGATCCGGGACTGGTACCAGGCCTTCTGGTCCACGCTGGAAGGAACCGGCACCTCCAAGAACGGCTCAACGTATTACCTGATCCTTGGTTCCACGCTGGCCCTGACCGCCATCGGCATCATGATGGTGCTGTCGGCCTCCAGCGTCGAATCCATCGCTGCGGGAAAGTCGCCCTACGGCGACGCCCTCAAGCAGGGGATGTTCGCCGCCATCGGCATCTTCACCATGTTTGTCCTCTCCCGCATCAACGTGGTCTGGCTGAAGCGGCTGGCATGGCCGGGGCTGGGCGGGGCCCTTGTCCTCCTGGTCCTGGTGCAGCTGATCGGAGACGAAGTCAACGGCAACAAGAACTGGATCGACCTGGGCGGCATCACCTTCCAGCCGTCCGAGGCGTCCAAGCTGACTCTGGCGCTGTGGATGGCCACTGTCCTGGCCAGGAAAGGGAAGCTGCTGCGGCGCTGGCCCCACGTGCTGATCCCGGCCGTGCCGCTGGCGGGCGGGGTCATCGGCCTGGTCCTGCTGGGCAATGACCTGGGCACCGCCATGATCATCATGATGATCACTGCTGCCGCCCTCTTCTTCGCGGGAGTACCGCTGTACCTGTTCGGGTTCGCCGCACTGGCCGCAGCCGCCGGCACGGCCGTCATGGCCATCACCAGCTCAAACCGCATGTGCCGCATCACCTCGTGGTGGACGGGCCAGTCCTGTGCCGACGGCATTGACGCCAACTACCAGGCCACGAATGGGCTCTACGGGCTTGCGTCCGGCGGCTGGTTCGGCGTCGGCCTCGGCCAAAGCCGGCAGAAGTACAGCTGGATCCCGGAAGCCCATAACGACTTCATCTTCGCCATCATCGGCGAGGAACTCGGCCTGGTGGGCACCGTCGTCGTGCTTGTCCTTTTTGCCATCCTTGGCGCCGCCATCTACCGCGTAGTGGTGGCGCAGGAGGATATGTTCCACCGGGTGCTGGCCGGCACCATCATGGTGTGGCTGCTGGGGCAGGCCACGGTCAACATGGCCGTGGTGACGGGGCTGATGCCGGTGATCGGCGTACCGCTGCCGTTCATTTCCTACGGCGGTTCGGCACTGCTGATGTCGCTCTGCGCCGTGGGGGTGGTGCTCTCGCTTGCCCGCGAACAGATGGCGCCTGCCCTCAGGCCGAAGAAACTGCTCAAATTCGGCGCCAAGAAGGCCGGGGGATCGGCTGGCCGCAAACCTGCTGGCCGGAAAACCGCCGGCACGACAACCGCTGCCCGCAAAACCGCCAGCCCCACAACAACCGCAAGAAAGCGTACGTAGCACCAGATGACTTCCCAGAACCTGTCCATTGTCCTGGCGGGCGGCGGAACCGCCGGCCACATCAGCCCACTTCTGGCCATCGCGGCCGCCCTGCGTGCCGCCGTGCCCGGCGCCAGGCTGCTCGCCGTCGGCACGCCCGCCGGCATGGAAACCCGGCTGGTGCCCGCCGCCGGCCTTGAACTGGCCACCATCGACCGGGTGCCGTTTCCGCGGGAACCTTCCATTGACCTCCTCAAGCTGCCCGCACGGCTGGCCGGGGCGGTCAGGCAGTCCGGACGCATCCTCGACGACGCCTCGGCCGACGTCCTGGTGGGCGTCGGCGGCTATGTCTGCACACCCCTGTACCTCGCCGCCCGGCGCCGGGGAATCCCCATCGTGATCCATGAGGCCAATACCAGGCCCGGCCTGGCCAACCGGGTGGGATCGTTCCTGACCCATCACGTCGCCACCGCCTTCGACACCACGCGCCTGCGTCACGCCCGCCATGTGGGCATGCCCATGCGGACCGAAATCTCCAGCCTGGACCGGGACACTGCCCGCGCCGCCGCCCGCGAAGAACTGGGCCTGGATCCCACCTCGCCCACGCTGATTGTGACCGGCGGTTCCTCCGGCGCCCAGAGCATCAACCGCGCGGTCGCTGCCGCCGTCCAGGACCTTGGCGCGGCGGGGATCCAGACACTCCACATCACCGGCCGCGGCAAGACGGTTTTGGGGCCCGACGGCGGCCCGCTCGCCGCGCCGGGCTACCGGCAGCTGGAGTACGTGGACGGCATGGAACGGGTGTACGCAGCCGCGGACGTGCTGCTGGCGCGGTCCGGAGCGGCCACGGTCTGCGAAGTGGCCGCCGTGGGAGTGCCGGCAGTGTTTGTCCCGCTGCCCATCGGCAACGGCGAGCAGGCGCTCAACGCGGCGGGGCTCGTGAACGCCGGTGGCGCACTCCTGGTCCAGGATAAGGACTTCACCGCGCAGTGGGTGGCCGGTATGCTTATCCCCCTGGTCACCGACCCCGGCCGCCTGGCCACCATGGCCGCCAGCTCGCGCCGCCTTGGCATCAGAAACGCCGATCAGCGCATGGCTGACCTTGTCCTGGAAGCGGTATCCGCATGATCCCCACAAACATCCGCAGCCAGGAGTCCCTGGGCCGAGTACATTTCATCGGCATCGGCGGGGTGGGAATGTCCGCCGTGGCCCGCATCATGGTGGCCCGCGGCGTCGCCGTCAGCGGATCGGATGCCAAGGACCTTCCGGTGATGGCGGAGCTGGCTGCCGCCGGCGCGAGGATCGCCGCCGGATACGCCGCAGCCAACCTGGGCAATGCCCAGACCGTGGTGGCCGGCTCGGCGATCCGTGCGGACAACCCCGAACTGGTGGCCGCGCGTGCGGCGGGCCTGCCCGTGCTGCACCGCTCGGAGGCGCTGGCGGCCACCATGGGGGACGACCTCGTAGTGACCGTGGCAGGCACTCACGGCAAGTCCACCACCACCTCCATGATCACCGTCCTGCTCCAGGGCGCCGGGATGGATCCGTCGTTTGCGATCGGCGCCAACGTGCCTGCGCTCGGCGTCAATGCCGCCCACGGCACGTCAGGGGTCTTTGTGGCCGAAGCGGACGAGTCCGACGGCTCCTTCCTGAACTACCGGCCAAAGATTGCCGTGGTCACCAACGTCGAACCCGATCACCTGGACCACTACGGCACCGCAGAGGCCGTCTACGAGTCCTTCGACCGCTTTACGGCGCTGCTTCCGGCCGACGGCGTCCTGATTACCTGCGCTGACGACGCCGGCGCCGCAGCCCTGGCAGAGCGCACGCTCGCCCGCGGCAACACCAGGGTGGTGCTGTACGGCACCTCGGACGGGTCGGACCTGGTGCTGCACGACGGCGGCCCGGGGGACGTGGCGGTTTCCTCACCGGCCGGGCGGTTCGCCCTGGACCTGCAGGTCCCGGGTAGGCACAACGCGCTGAACGCCGCCGCCGCCGTCGCCGTCGCGCTGGAGCTGGGGGTCGACGCCGACGCTGCCGCGCGTGCCCTGGCGCACTTCGCGGGCGCTTCGCGGCGCTTTGAACTGAAAGGGGAGGCGCGCGGCGTGCGCGTCTATGACGACTACGCCCACCACCCCACCGAAGTCCGGGCCGCCCTGACGGCTGCACGGTCAGTGGCCGGCGGGCACCGCGTCCATGTTTTGTTCCAGCCGCACCTGTTCTCCCGCACCAGGGAGTTTGCCAGGGAGTTCGCAGATGCGCTGAACCTGGCAGACACGGCCCTGGTCCTGGACATATACCCCGCGCGCGAAGATCCCATCCCCGGAGTCAGCAGCCAGCTCATCGCCGAGCACCTGTCGCCCGGCGGACGCCTGGTGGAGCCGGGCGGGGCGGTTGCTGCCCTTACGGACGCCGCCGGGCCCGGCGACATCATCCTGACCGTCGGGGCAGGGGATGTCACGGCCTTCGGACCGCAGATCGTGCAGGCTCTCAGTGGGTAGACCGCGCCGGCCCACCTACGCTTCACCGGGCAGGCGGCAGCCACCCGCGCCAGCGGAACCGGAGGTCATCTCGGCCTCCAAACGCGCCCCCGAGGCGGACACCCCGTCTTTGCCCGACCGCAAGAATGCGAAGTTCGCGGACCGGAACCCGCCGTCAGACAAGGCACCAGCAGGCAAGGCGCCGGCAAGCAAGGCGCCGGCGGGCACCGACAATGTGCTGGCCTTCCCGGAGCCGCCCGGAAAACGCCTTAAGCGGAACATCCTGGTGACCCTGGGCACTGTCCTGGCGTTGGTCTGCGCGCTGCTGGCCGCCGCAATCTTTTCGCCGGCACTCGCCGTAGGCACCGTCACGGTGTCCGGGACCCGGCTCGTCACCACGGAACAGGTGCAGGCCGCACTGGAGCCCCTGAAGGGCAAACCCCTGCCCCAGATCAGCGATGAGGAGGTCAGCCGCCTCCTGGCGCCGCTCGTCCAGATCAAGTCCGTCTCAACCCAGGCACGCCCGCCGTCCGGGTTGATGGTCCAGGTTTTGGAGCGGGTCCCGGTGGCCCTGGTCAAGCAGGGGGAGCAGTACCAGTTGGTGGATGTGGACGGCGTGGTCCTGGCCAGCCCTGCGGACCCGGCCGCAGTTGCCCTGCCCGTGATCGACGGCGGCGCCGGAACCATCGGCAAGGACCTCTTCCAGGCCACCGCAGCGGTCCTCGGTGCACTCCCGCTGGACGTGCTGTCGAAGCTGTCCAACGCGTCCGCCCAGTCAGTGGACGCCGTTGAGCTCAAACTGGTGGACGGTCAGACCATCATTTGGGGGAATGCGGGGGAGAAGGAGCTCAAGGCCAAGGTGCTTGAAGCCTTGCTCAAAGTTCCCGCGGACCCGAAGAACCCCGTCCGTGTGTACGATGTGAGCGCGCCCCGGCATCCGGTGACGCGCTGAACGCTTTATTTACCCGGTATTCCCGCGACACGCGGCTCCGGTTATTGAATGTCCGAACCATAGGAAATAGCGTTCCAGACATGAGTTACTTGACATAACTATAACCTTCAACTCGAAGGTTAAGGTTCGAAGCTTCAAGCCCGACTCCACAGTTTTCGCAATAGGACACGAACAAGGGACACGTAACGTGGCAGCTCCGCAGAATTACTTGGCCGTCATCAAGGTCGTCGGCATCGGCGGCGGTGGCGTGAACGCAGTCAACCGCATGATCGAGGTCGGTCTTCGCGGCGTCGAATTCATCGCGGTCAACACCGATGCACAGGCATTGTTGATGAGCGATGCAGACGTCAAGCTCGACATCGGACGTGAGCTGACCCGCGGGCTCGGTGCAGGCGCCAACCCCGAGGTGGGCAAGCAGGCTGCGGAGGACCACGCCGACGAAATCGAAGAGGTCATCCGCGGCGCGGACATGGTGTTTGTGACCGCCGGCGAAGGTGGCGGCACGGGCACCGGCGGCGCCCCTGTGGTGGCACGCATCGCCCGGTCTCTCGGAGCGCTGACCATCGGTGTGGTGACCCGCCCGTTCACGTTCGAGGGCCGCCGTCGTGCGGGTTCTGCAGAGGCGGGCATCGACGCCCTCCGCGACGAAGTGGACACGCTGATCGTCATCCCGAACGACAGGCTTCTGTCCATCAG
The DNA here is from genome assembly GCF_054510755.1 of Pseudarthrobacter sp. MDT3-1. NCBI lineage: Bacteria > Bacillati > Actinomycetota > Actinomycetes > Micrococcales > Micrococcaceae > Pseudarthrobacter > Pseudarthrobacter sp. MDT3-1. The sequence goes on from NZ_JBTNDX010000005.1 coordinate 74,208, forward strand.
CGACCGCAACGTCTCCGTCCTGGACGCTTTCCGTTCCGCTGACCAGGTCCTGCTGTCCGGTGTCCAGGGCATCACGGACCTCATCACCACCCCCGGCCTGATCAACCTCGACTTCGCGGACGTCAAGTCCGTGATGCAGGGCGCAGGCTCCGCGCTGATGGGCATCGGCTCCGCCCGCGGTGAAGACCGTGCGGTGAAGGCTGCCGAGCTCGCCATTGCATCGCCGCTGCTGGAAGCCTCCATCGACGGCGCCCATGGTGTCCTGCTCTCCATCCAGGGCGGTTCCGATCTTGGCCTGTTCGAAATCAATGAAGCTGCCCGCCTGGTCCAGGAAGTGGCCCACCCCGAAGCCAACATCATCTTCGGTGCCGTGATCGACGACGCACTCGGTGACGAGGCCCGTGTCACGGTCATTGCCGCCGGTTTCGACGACGTCAAGGCCACCTCTCCCTCCATGAACCAGTCGCAGCCGCAGGTTGCGCCGCAGCGGCCCGCAGCGGCACCCGCGCCGGCTCAGGCCCCCACTTCGGGTGGCAGCCACCAGCACAACGTCCAGCCGGTCCACGCCGGAGTCGGCGCGTCAGGCCTGAGCAACTGGGGCCAACAGCGCCCGTCGTCGGTCCCCGCCGATTCAGGCTTCGACGTCGACCTGCCCTCGGTAGTGGAGCCGGACCTCTCGGGCAACCGCGCCGATGACCTGGATGTCCCCGACTTCCTGAAGTAGGGCCCGGGTTGTTCTATTGGCGGGCCGAAGTGTCTGCTGGTGTGAGTGTGGCGTTCTCAGACACCCAGGCCGGCAATCTTGCCCTGCACGTCGGGGACAACGCCGCTGATGTTCTCCAGCGCCGGGAGGCGCTGGAGAACGCTGCCGGCCTAACCCGTGGTTCCCTCCGGTTCATGGAGCAGGTCCACGGCACTGCGGTGGAAATGATGGAGCCGGCCACGCCAGCGCCGACCGCCGATGCCATGGTGTCGCGGGGGCTGCCGCTTGCGGTGATGGTGGCCGACTGCATCGCGGCAGTACTCGTAGGGGAAGGACCTGACGGTCCGGTCCTCGCCGCCGTGCACGCAGGCCGCCCGGGGATAGAAAACGGCATTCTCCCGGCGACAGTGGAGCGGATGCGCTCAGCCGGGGCTACCGCCATCCGTGCCTGGCTGGGCCCGTCAATCTGCGGGCGTTGCTATGAGGTGCCCGCCGAACTGCGCGCCCAAGTAGCTGCCCAGGTGCCGGCGACGTGGGCTGCCACGTCCTGGGGCACGCCCGCACTGGATCTCCCAGCAGGGGCGAAGAGCCAACTTGAAGCTGCCGGCGTCGTCATCGAATATGCGGGTCCGTGCACGCTTGAAAACGAAGAGCTTTTCTCTTACCGCAGGTCCAACACCACCGGGCGCTTCGCGGGACTGGTGTGGTCGCATGAATGAGGGCACTGTGGAGGACAACGCCGAACGGATGGCTGATCTGGCGGAGCGCCTCGCCGCCGTGCAGCGTCGTATTGATGCGGCCGTCCAGGATGCAGGCCGGGCGGGGGACCTGCCCACGCTGATTGTGGTCACCAAGTTCCATCCGGCCGCCGACATCAGGCGCCTGGCTGCCCTCGGCGTCCGCGACGTCGGCGAGAACAGGGACCAGGAAGCCTCCTCGAAGGCGGCCGAACTGGCAGGCCTCGGACTCAACTGGCACTTCGTCGGGCAGCTGCAGAGCAAAAAATCGAAATCCGTGGTGAAGTATGCCCATGCGCTCCATTCCGTGGACCGGCTGGCCCTGGTTGATGGCCTTGAGCGTGCCATCGCCGCGGAACAGGAGCGTACGGGCCGGGGAGCCCTGGACTGCTTCATTCAGGTCAGCCTCGACGACGACGACGCCGGCGCGCATCGCGGCGGCGTGGCCGCCGCGGAGGTACCACTCCTGGCCGAGCGGCTGGCGGCTGCGGCAGGACTGGAACTGGCCGGCGTTATGGCTGTCGCCCCGTTGGGCACCAGTCCTGAGGCGGCGTTTGAAAAGCTGGCGGCCATCTCGGCGGCCTTGGTAGCGGAGCATCCCGGCGCAACCGCCATCTCGGCGGGCATGAGCCAGGACCTGGAAGCGGCCATCCGTTTCGGTGCGACACACCTGCGAATCGGTTCCGATATTCTCGGATCGCGTCCTGACGTGGGGTAGCGTCGAACCCATAGGAAGTGAATGGCGGGGGATTCAAGGCTGTCAAGTCATTGGGCGGCCCGCCTACGGACACGATTAGGAGTCGACCATGGCCGGCGCTCTGCGCAAGACAATGATCTATCTTGGGCTCGCCGATGGCGATGAACACTACGAGTCCGAGCACACCACAACACGTAAGGACGAGGACGATTCGATGGAAGTTGACCGCGAGGAACGCCGTGCACCGGCACCCGTCCGCGACGTCAGCCGCGAGTCATCACACGCCCCCGAAGAGGAATACCGCGCACCAGTGACCCCCATCAAGCGTGCGGCCTCAAGCCGCGAAGAACCGTCCGGGCTTCGGCAGATCACCACGATCCACCCGCGGTCCTACAATGACGCCAAGCTCATCGGTGAGAGTTTCCGGGACGGCATCCCCGTCATCATGAACGTCACCGACATGGGCGAAGCGGACGCCAAGCGTCTCGTTGACTTCTCGGCAGGGCTGGTTTTTGGTCTCCGGGGCAGCATCGAACGCGTCACGAACAAGGTTTTCCTGCTGTCACCGTCGTACATTGAGGTCATTGGCGATGACAAGAAGGTCAGCGAGACCCAGGCCAGCTTCTTCAATCAAAGTTAGCCCTGAGCTTATTCCGGATGCCAGACAGGTACACCTGTCTGGCATCTGTGCTGAAATAGACAAGAAACATTGGCAGGGCACCGCGGTATCCGGAATGGACATGGAGATATGAGTTAAGTCATGGGAATTGTTTTCGGACTTGTCTATATCGCCCTTTTGCTGTTCTTCGTGGCGCTGATCATCCGGCTGGTCTTTGACTGGGTCCAGATGTTTGCCAGGGAATGGCGTCCGCGTGGTGTTGCCCTCGTGGTGGCCCACACGGTGTACTCGATCACCGATCCGCCCCTCAAGGGGCTCCGGAGGCTGATCCCGCCGTTGAGGCTCGGCGGGGTGACTTTGGACCTCGGGTTTCTGGTCCTGTTCATCGCCGTCAGCATCGCGATGGCGGTCACCAGGGGTTTCGCGTAATCTTCGACAAGACCTAGCGGCGCAGGCGAAGTTCCTGGAATTGGAACTCCCTCTGAGCCGCGAAGAAATCTCCGGTTTGACACCCAGTGTTGAATTAGAGGAACCAGACAATATTTAGGTACCGTAGTTTTGACGGCCGGAAGGCCTACTGACTAACTAGACCAATGAGGTGACCAGATGGCTTTGACGCCAGAAGACGTTGTCAACAAGCGCTTTCAGCCGACCAAGTTCCGCGAAGGCTACGACCAGGATGAAGTTGATGACTTCCTGGACGAGATCGTTGTGGAACTCAGGCGCCTGAACCAGGAGAACGATGAGCTCCGCAAGAAGCTTGCAGAAGCAGGTTCCGGTGTGCCGGCCAGCTCCGCTGCGTCCGCCCCGGTGGTGGAGAAGGTTCCCGCACCCGTCAAGGCTGACAAGGTTGAGTCCCCGGCTAAGGCCGAGGTCGAGGCGAAAGCTCTCGACGCCGCCAAGAAGAAGGAAGCCGAGCCGGTAGCACCTGTTGCGGCCGTCCCGGCTGCTGCGCCCACCGCAGCCAACGGAAGCACGGTTTCAGCCGAGTCCGCTGCCGGCCTGCTCGCCATGGCGCAGCAGATGCACGACCGTCACGTCGCCGACGGTCAGTCCCAGAAGGACAAGATCATCGCAGAGGCCCAGATCGAGGCCAGCAGCCTGGTCAACGATGCCCAGGAGAAGTCCCGGAAGATCCTCGGTGCCCTCGAGCAGCAGAGATCCGTCCTGGAACGCAAGGTGGAGCAACTCCGCGGCTTCGAACGCGACTACCGCTCACGCCTGAAGGCCTACATTGAAGGCCAGTTGCGCGACCTTGACGCCCGCGGTTCCGTGGCGGCACCTGAGGTTGAAGCGAACTAGTTCGTCAAGCACGTATTCTGAGAACCGGTGGCTGAGGATTCCTCGACCGCCGGTTTTTGGGATTTAACATTTGTTTTACAAAATGAAAGCACTATGACTGACCACCTCGCCGCTGACGCCGCAAACCCTTCTCCTTCATCGGCCCGCCCCCGGCGGGCACTCCTGCTCTCGCTCTTCGCCGGTTTTGCGGTCTTTGCGTACGTCCTGGACCAGCTGACAAAACTCTGGGTGACGTCCTCGATGGTGGAGGGTGAACGCATTCCGGTGCTTCCGCCGCTCCTGCACTGGTACTTCATCCGCAATTCCGGCGCCGCATTTTCGATCGGGGAAAATGTCACGTGGGTGTTCTCCATCATCATGGCCGGCGTCTCCATCGCCATCCTGCTCCAGGTGCGTAAGCTGGGCTCGGCCTGGTGGTCGCTGGCACTGGGTCTGCTCCTGGGCGGGGCCCTGGGCAACCTGACGGACAGGCTCTTCCGGGAGCCCTCGTTCGGCATGGGGCACGTGGTGGATTTCATCCAGCTGCCCAATTTTGCGATCTTTAACATCGCCGACTCCGCGGTGGTCTCAGCGGTGGCCATCATCTGTATCCTCACGCTGAAGGGGATCGCCCTTGACGGTTCACGGCATGTCGCGGTGCCACGGAAAGAGGCGGCACAGCCGAAGGACACGGACGGTGTCTGAGCGTGTGGTGGTCGCCGACGAATTCGGCGGAACGCGGGCGGACGCAGGGCTCGCCAAGCTGATGGGGATTTCCCGGTCAATGGCCGCGACCCTCATTGCTGAAGGCAACGTGGTGAGCCGCGGCAAGAAACTCGGAAAGTCCGCGCGGTTGGTTGCCGGAGATGTCCTGGAAGTGACGGTGCCTGAACGACGGGACCCGCTCGAAGTAGTGGAGGAAGTTGTGGAAGGCCTGAAAATCCTGCTGGACGACGACGAATTTGTCGTTGTGGACAAGCCGGTGGGCGTTGCCGCGCATCCGTCGCCCGGCTGGGTAGGGCCCACGGTAGTCGGCGGTCTCGCCGGAGCCGGCTTCCGGATCTCGACGTCGGGTTCCCCCGAGCGGGTGGGAATCGTGCACCGGCTCGACGTCGGCACGTCCGGGGTGATGGTGGTGGCCAAAACGGAGCGCGCCTATACTGCCCTGAAGCGGGCCTTCAAGGAGCGCACCGTGGAGAAGGTGTACCACGCGGTGGTCCAGGGGCTCCCGGATCCGCTGGAGGGCACTATCGACGCACCAATCGGTCGCCACCCCGGACACGACTGGCGCTTTGCCGTGATCGAAGACGGCCGGCCGTCGATCACGCACTATGAGGTGCTGGAGGCTTTTGGTAAGGCCACGCTGGTGGAGGTGCACCTTGAGACCGGGCGTACACACCAGATCCGGGTCCACTTTTCAGCGTTGCGGCACCCATGCGCCGGGGATCTTACCTACGGGGCGGATCCTCGGCTCGCCGCCAACCTGGGCCTGACCCGGCAATGGCTCCATGCCCGGCAGCTCGGCTTCGACCACCCGGTAACGGGGGAGCGCGTGACCGTTACCAGCGAATACCCGCAGGACCTGGCCTTTGCCCTCGAAGTCCTGGAGTCCGGGGAGGCCTAGCGGCTGGGTCGCTGGGTCCTTGGCGGTCCGCCAGCGCTTAGAATGGTGCGGTGACTTCCAGCAATGCCTCGTTCGTCCATCTCCACAACCACACCGAATACTCCATGTTGGATGGCGCAGCCCGCCTGGGTGAGCTCTTCAACGAGACTGAACGCCTCGGGATGCCGGCCCTGGCCACCACCGACCACGGTTACCTTTTCGGGGCTTTCGATTTCTGGAAGCGCGCCACGGACCAGGGGATCAAGCCGATTATCGGCGTCGAAGCCTACGTCACCCCCGGCACCGCACGGACGGACAAAAGCCGTGTCCGCTGGGGCGAGGAACACCAGCGCAAGGACGACATCTCCGGCGGTGGCTCCTACACCCACATGACGCTGCTGAGCTATAACAACGTCGGCATGCGCAACCTCTTCCGGGCCTCGTCCATTGGCTCGCTGGACGCGGTCTTCGGCAAGTGGCCTCGTTTGGACCGTGAGCTCCTGAACACATACTCCGAAGGCCTGATCGCCACTACTGGCTGCCCTTCGGGCGAGGTCCAGACCCGGCTGCGGCTGGGCCAGTACCGCGAGGCCATGGAAGCCGCCTCGGAATTCCGGGACATTTTCGGTGCGGAGAACTATTTCTGCGAACTGATGGACCACGGCCTGGACATTGAACGCCGGGTCACGGGGGACCTGCTGCGGCTGGCCAAGGACCTGAACCTGCCGCTGGTGGCCACCAACGACCTGCATTACACGCACGAACACGACGCCAAGGCGCACGAGGCCCTGCTTGCCATCCAGTCGGGTTCCACGCTGCTGGAGCCATCGTATGACAACGGCGGTTCCCGCTTCGCGTTCTCCGGCAGCGGCTACTACCTCAAATCCCCGCAGGAGATGCGGGAGCTGTTCAGGGACCACCCGGATGCGTGCGACAACACCCTGCTGATCGCCGAGCGCTGCGATGTCTCGTTCAACACCGGTGCTAACTACATGCCGCGGTTCCCGTGCCCGCCGGGCGAGGACGAGACATCCTGGCTGGTCAAGGAAGTTGCCACGGGACTGGAATACCGGTACCCGGGCGGTGTCCCGGACAAAGTCCGCACCCAGGCTGACTACGAGCTCGAAGTCATCACCTCCATGGGGTTCCCGGGTTACTTCCTGGTGGTGGCCGACTTCATCAACTGGGCGAAGAAAAACGGCATCCGCGTCGGTCCGGGCCGTGGCTCCGGAGCCGGCTCCATGGTGGCGTACGCCATGCGCATCACGGACCTGGATCCGCTCCTGCACGGGCTGATCTTTGAACGGTTCCTCAACCCGGACCGTGTGTCCATGCCTGACTTCGACGTTGACTTCGATGACCGTCGGCGGTCCGAGGTCATCGACTATGTGACCCGGAAATACGGCGACGAGCGCGTGGCCATGATTGTCACGTACGGCACCATCAAGACCAAGCAGGCGCTGAAGGACTCCTCCCGTGTGCTGGGTTACCCGTTCAGCATGGGCGAGCAGCTGACCAAGGCGCTCCCGCCGGCCGTGATGGCCAAGGACATCCCGCTCGCCGACATCCAGAACAAGGACTCAAAGCGCTACAGCGAGGCGGGTGACTTCCGCCAGCTGATCGCCACTGATCCCGAGGCCGCCAAGGTCTTCGAGACGGCTCTCGGCATTGAGGGGCTGAAACGCCAGTGGGGCGTGCACGCCGCCGGCGTCATTATGTCCTCGGACCCCATCATCGATGTCATCCCGGTCATGCGGCGCATCCAGGATGGCCAGGTGATCACGCAGTTCGACTACCCCACCTGTGAGGGCCTGGGCCTGATCAAGATGGACTTCCTCGGCCTGCGGAACCTGACCATCATTTCCGACGCCCTGGAGAACATCAAGCTCAACCGCGGCCTGGACCTGGACCTGGACAGCCTGGCCCTGGATGACGTGGCCTCCTATGAACTGCTGGCCCGGGGCGACACCCTGGGCGTGTTCCAGCTTGATGGCGGCCCCATGCGCTCACTGCTGAAGCTGATGAAGCCTGACAACTTCGAAGACATCTCCGCGGTGCTCGCGCTCTACCGGCCAGGTCCCATGGGCGCCAACGCGCACACCGACTACGCGCTGCGCAAAAACGGGATCCAGGAAGTCATTCCGATCCACCCCGAACTCAAGGAACCCCTTGCTGAAATCCTCGGCGGAACCTACGGCCTGATCGTCTATCAGGAGCAGGTGATGGCCGTAGCCCAGAAGCTCGCGGGCTATTCCCTCGGGCAGGCAGATATCCTGCGGCGCGCCATGGGTAAAAAGAAGAAATCCGAGCTGGACAAGCAGTTCGCCGGATTCTCCCAGGGCATGCAGGACAACGGCTATTCCATGGCCGCCGTCAAGACCCTGTGGGATATCCTGCTGCCGTTCTCCGACTACGCCTTCAACAAGGCCCACTCCGCCGCGTATGGCGTGATCTCCTACTGGACCGCCTACCTGAAGGCGCACTTTGCGCCGGAATACATGGCTGCGCTGCTGACGTCGGTCGGTGACGACAAGGACAAATCGGCAATTTACCTCAACGAATGCCGGCGCATGGGAATCACCGTGCTGCCGCCGGATGTGAACGAATCCGCGCTGAACTTCACCCCGGTAGGCACCGACATCCGCTTCGGCATGGGCGCCATCCGCAACGTAGGGGTCAACGCCGTCGAAGCGATGGTGGCCGCGCGCGAAAAGGAAGGCGCCTACACGTCCTTCAAGGACTACCTCATGAAGGTCCCCGCCGTGGTCTGCAACAAGCGGACCATTGAATCCCTGATCAAGGCCGGAGCCTTCGATTCCCTCAACCACCACCGGCGTGCGCTGGCGATGATCCATGAAGAGGCCATCGACTCCGTCATCACCCTCAAACGAAACGAAGCGATCGGCCAGTTCGATCTCTTCGCCGGTTTCGAGGAGGCCGAATCCGAAGCGTCGCTGAGCATCGAGATTCCCGACCTGCCGGAATGGGAAAAGAAGGACAAGCTCTCCTTTGAGCGGGACATGCTCGGCCTGTATGTGTCGGACCACCCGCTGCAGGGCCTGGAAGGACTCCTCAGCCAGCACGCGGACCAGTCCATCACCTCGATCATCGGCGAAGACGGGCCGCACGACGGCGCCATCATCACCATCTCCGGCATGATCACCTCGCTCAGCCGCAGGATCGCGAAGGCGAGTGGCAACGCCTATGCCCGTGCCGAAATCGAAGACCTCGGAGGTTCGATGGAGGTGATGTTCTTCGGCCAGGTCTACGGCCCTATCGCGTCGGTACTGGCCGAGGACCTGATCGTGGTGGTCAAGGGGCGCCTGCAGCGACGGGACGACGGTGCCGTAACGCTGAACTGCATGGAACTGTCCGTTCCGGACCTCAGTGAAGGAACCAACGGCCCCGTGCTGATTTCGATGCCCACCCACAAGGCAACCGAAGCTGTTGTCACCGAACTGGGCGATGTCCTGCGGAACCACCGGGGGAACTCTGAAGTCCGGCTGCACCTGCAGGGGGACACCCGGACGGAAGTCATGGGCCTCCCCGTCCATCTCAGGGTCAACCCCAGTCCGTCATTGTTCGGCGACCTGAAGGTGCTCCTGGGCCCAACCTGCCTGGACAACTAGGTCCCGAAAGTTAGATCTCGTAGTCCAGCGGGACCGGCTGGCCATAGCCGCCGGCGTGGTACAGGAGCGGCGAACCGTCGTCGCCCACTTCGCCGTCCACAACTTCAACCACCACCACGGCATTGTTCTCGAAGGAGAGCCGCATCTGGATCTTGCCGATCAGCCAGCCCGCGACGTCTTTGAGGATCGGGACCTCGTGCGGGCCAAGTTCCCAGTGGTCCCCGCCGAACCTGTCCTTGGTGCGGGCGAAACGGTCCGCCAGCGCCTGGTTTTCCAGGCCCAGCATGTGGACGCCGAGGTAGGTGGCATTGGCCACGGCCGGCCACGAACTTGAACTGCGGGCCATGTTAAAAGTGAACCGCGGCGGCTGCGCTGAAAGTGACGCCACGGACGTGGCGGTAAAGCCGTAGGGCTCGCCCTGGTAGTTCACGGTGATGATCGCGACCCCGGCCGCATGCCGCCGGAACATTTCCTTGAAGGTGCCCTCGAACGGCGTTTTGTCTGTCATCTTGAAAGTTGCTCCCTGAAAAGCAGGCTGAAATGGACTTTTCCTTAAGGGTATTAGTCCCCGTCGGAGAGGGAGCAATCGCTGGACCCGGCACGTCATCTGTCAAGACTGCCCATGTCATTTGATCTTCGATACCCGACCTTTGTTAAGGTTTATTTCATGAGACAACACATCAGCCGCCGGTCTTCCCGGCTGCCGTGGAAATGGTTTTCCGCTGCTGCTGCCGGTGGCGTTCCCGTCGGCCTGCTGTGGTGGCTGCTCGCGCCAGGGGGGATGAACCTGATCACGCGCAACCCCGCCCTGGCCGACGGGACCAATCCGGAGGTATGGCTGCTCAGGGACCTCACCCTTGCTGGGCTTTGTGTGTTCGCAGGGTGCCTGGTGGCCGTCTTCCTGACCGATAAAGGCGGCCGCGATGCGCAGGCGGCCTTCCTCCTGGGCCTGGCCGGCGGACTGGGCGGGGCCCTGATCGCGTGGCTGACCGGCGTGCTTGCGGGCCAGCTGTGGGGCGGCCCCGCAGATACATCTGTCAATGCCAGCGTCGCGTTCTCGCTCCGGTCCCTGTCCGTGCTGATCCTGTGGCCGGCCGCGACTGCCACGTCCGTGTTTGTCCTGAGCCTGATAAACCTGCTCAAGAGCGGGCCCGGGAGTGCGGGCACGCCGGTAGCCGAAGACAACGCGCCCGGCGCGTAAAATGGACCGGTGACCATTTCTCCTGAACTTCCTGCCACCCCGCCTGCCACCCCGCCTGCCGCCGCTGTCAGCTTCCGGACGGTCGACCTTCGGGGCAGGGGCCTGACGCTTGCCGGTTTGCGCGCTGCTGTTCCCCGTGCCCGGCAGCACACCGTGGCGGATGCGGAACAAAAAGTGCTGGATATCATCAAAGCCGTCCGCGAGGACGGCTTCGCGGCCCTCAGCGACCTGGCACTCCGTTTCGACGGAGTCCAGCAGGTCCACCCCCGCGTCCCGGCGGCCTCGTTGGCCCGGGCGCTGGCGGACCTGGATCCGGCGGTACGCAGCGCATTGGAAGAGTCCATCAGCCGGGCCCGGCGCTTCGCGGACGGGCAGCGGCCGCGGGATCTCGACGTCGAACTCGGCGACGGTGCGCTGGTGAGCCAGAACTGGGTGCCGGTATCGCGGGTTGGCTTGTACGTCCCCGGCGGTCTCGCCGTCTATCCGTCGTCGGTCATCATGAATGTTGTCCCGGCGCTGGCTGCGGGAGTGCAGTCCATCGCCCTGGCATCGCCGCCGCAGAAGGACTTCGGCGGCCTCCCGCACCCCACCATCCTCGCGGCAGCGGCCCTGCTCGGCATCGACGAGGTCTACGCCATCGGCGGGGCCCAGGCCATCGCTGCGTTCGCTTACGGAGTGCCGGCACATGACGCCGGGCCGGCGCTGGAGCCCGTTGATGTAGTCACGGGTCCGGGAAACATTTTTGTGGCTACGGCGAAGCGCCTGGTCAAGGGTGTGGTGGGCATCGATTCCGAGGCGGGGACCACCGAAATCGCGATCCTGGCTGATTCAACGGCGCAACCTGACCTGGTGGCGGCAGACCTGATCAGCCAGGCGGAGCACGACCCCCAGGCGGCTTCCGTGCTCATCACCGACTCGGCGGACCTGGCCGCGGCGGTCCGCGCCGAACTGGACCGGCAGGCGGCCGGCACCAAGCACTCCGCGCGTGTATGCGAGGCGCTCTCCGGCCCGCAGTCGGGAGTTGTCCTGGTGGAGGACCTGGAGCAGGGCATCGCCGCCTGCGACGCCTACGCCGCTGAGCACCTTGAAATCATGACCGTTGACGCGCCGGCGGTCGCTGCCCGGATCCGGAACGCCGGGGCGATCTTTGTGGGGGACTACAGTCCTGTCAGCCTGGGCGACTACTGCGCCGGCTCCAACCACGTCCTGCCCACCAGCGGGACTGCGGCGTTTTCCTCCGGACTGAACGTCACCACTTTCCTGCGCGCCATCCAGGTCATCAACTACAGCCGGGCCGCGCTGCAGGAAGTCAGCGGCCACATTGTGAGCCTGTCCGGTGCCGAGGACCTGCCGGCGCACGGTGAAGCGGTCACGGCGCGCTTCCGCGAGGCCCGCTGACGCAGCAGGCCTCGCGGGGCCGGCTGCGGGCACCACTACATGTGGTAATTACAGGATTGTTATTCCGCTACATGTAGTCGTAAACTGAGAGACGGAGAGGTCCGCCGGGGCCGGAAACATCGGCGCCGGAAGACATCGAGGGAGGGGACACCATGTACTGTCCATTTTGCCGCAATCCGGACTCCCGCGTTGTGGACAGCCGGATGGCCGACGACGGCTCGGCCATCCGCCGCCGCCGGCAGTGCCCGGAATGCGGCCGCAGGTTCACCACCGTGGAAACCACGAGCCTTTCGGTGATCAAACGCTCCGGAGTGGGCGAACCCTTCAGCCGCAGCAAGGTCATCAACGGCGTGCGTAAGGCATGCCAGGGCCGGCCGGTCAGCGAAGACGACCTGGCGCTCCTTGCCCAGGAGGTGGAGGAGCAGATCCGTGCCTCGGGCGCTGCCGAGATCGACGCCCATGAAGTCGGCCTGATCATCCTTGGTCCGCTGCAGAAGCTTGACCAGGTGGCCTACCTGCGTTTTGCCAGCGTGTACCAGGCCTTCGAATCCCTTGAGGACTTCGAGACCGCTATTGCCCTGCTCCGCCACGAGTCCGTGGAAGAAGGCACGCAACCCGCGGCGGCGGCTGCGAAGAGCTCCGAAAAGAGCCCCCTGTAAGCTCCGGTGGTGGCCGCGGAGGGGAAGCCGCCGCCACCACCGGCACCGGCTGCCCCAAGGCGCCGGGCAGCTACCGGCTATTTTGTGAGCTTGTGCTTAATGGCAATTTCGACGGCGGCACCGACGATCCCGGCCTCATTCTTGAGTTCGGCCGGCACGATCCGGGTGCGCAGTTTGAGGTGCGGCAGGTATTCGTCTGCGCGCTTGGAGATGCCACCTCCCACGATGAACAGCTCGGGCGAGAACAGGAATTCCACGTGCGAGAAGTAGCGCTGCAGCAGCACGCTGTATTCCTCCCAGCTCAGTCCGTCCCTTTCGCGGGCCACGGCTGAGGCTTTGCTTTCGGCGTCAAATCCGTCGATCTCCAGGTGCCCCAGTTCTGCGTTGGGGACGAGGCGGCCATCGAAGATGAATGCTGAGCCAATTCCAGTGCCCAGGGTGATCACCAGGACAGTGCCATCCACCCCCTGACCCGCACCAAAACGGGCCTCCGCCAGCCCGGCGGCGTCGGCGTCGTTAATGACCTCCACCGGGCGGCCAAGGTGTGCGGTCAGCAAAGCATCAATGTCGGTGTGGAGCCAGGTCTTGTCCACATTGGCCGCCGAATGGACCACGCCATGCTGGATGATGCCGGGGAAGGTGACGCCCACGGGCGAATCCGCGGCCGGAGCCTCGGGGCGGCTTGAAAGCTCGGCAACCACCTGCGCCACGACGTCGGCTACGGCGGCAGGGGTGGCGGGCTGGGGCGTAGGCACGCGGAACCGTTCACCCAGCAGCTTGCCTTTTTTCAGGTCGACAATGCCGCCCTTGATTCCCGTACCGCCGATGTCAATGCCGATCAGCGGGGCGTTCTTGTGCGACTTCTCGTCCTTCTTGGCCAATGTTGTTCCGTTCGTGGCAGGGCGGCAGGTCGGCCGGGCGGCTGACCGGAAAAAATTTCAGGGGAGCGTGAGGATTTCGGCGCCGGATTCTGTCACCAGCAGTGTGTGCTCAAACTGGGCGGTCCGCTTGTGGTCGCGGGTGACAACTGTCCAGTCGTCCTCCCACATGTCCCACTCGATGGTGCCGAGGGTCAGCATGGGTTCGATGGTGAACACCATGCCGGCCTCGATGACTGTGTTGTAGGCCGGCGCTGCATCGTAGTGGGGGATAATCAGGCCCGTATGGAACGCTTCGCCCACGCCGTGGCCGGTGAAGTCCCGCACCACGCCGTAGCCGAAACGCTTGGCGTAGGACTGGATGGCCCGGCCGATCACGTTGATCTCCCGGCCGGGAGCCACGGCTTTGATGGCCCGGTTGAGGGATTCCCGGGTGCGCTCCACCAGCAGGCGGGACTCGTCGTCGACGTCGCCCACCAGGAAGGTGTGGTTCGTGTCGCCGTGGACTCCGTTGATAAAAGCGGTGATGTCGATGTTGAGGATGTCGCCGTCCTGAACCACGGTGCTGTCCGGGATGCCGTGGCAGATCACTTCATTCAGCGACGAGCACAGGGACTTCGGGAACCCTCGGTAGCCAAGCGTGGACGGGTAGGCCTTGTGGTCCAGCAGGAATTCGTGACCCACCTTGTCCAACTGGTCGGTGGTAACGCCGGGCCTGATGTGGTTGCCCACCTCAACGATGGCCTGTGCGGCGATCCGGCTGGCGATCCGGATTTTCTCAACGGTCTCGGCGGATTTGATCTCGGAGCCGGTGAACTTGGCCGGGCCGGGCTTGCCTACGTATTCCGGGCGCGGGATGGACGCGGGAACGGGGAGCTGCGGGCTGACGGTTCCGCGGGTAAGGGTGCCGGTGGGTGCAGTCGAGGCTAGGGAAGGCATAGATTGATCATATAAGGCACCGCATTAGGCCAAGTAACTGGAAGCCCCAAGCTGTCCGCATCCACGTTTAAGTTACGTGGATCACGGCAGGGCCCCCGCCGGCTGGAACGAGGAGGACCGATGACTGAGTACTGGTACAACGTGAACACCCACGAGGTGGAAGAGGACGCACTCTCAGACTGGAGCCAGCTGATCGGCCCCTACAAAACGCGGGAAGAGGCCGAACACGCCCTCGAAAAAGTCCGGGCCCGCAACGAGGCCTGGGAAAAGGGCGAGGAGGACTGAGCCGTAGCCTGGCCCGGCCCGTGGCCTGCCCTGCCTAGAAGGAGTGCTCCGGTCCGGGGAACTGGCCTGAACGGACCTCGTCGCCATACGCCTTCGCCGCGTCACTGAGGGTAGTGCGCATGTCGGCATACTGTTTGACGAACTTCGCCATCTTGCCGCCGCGGAACCCGGCCATGTCCTGCCACACCAGCACCTGCCCCGTGGTGGCGTTGCCGGCGCCGATCCCCACCGTCGGCACGCTGACCGCCGCGTCAACGGCGGCCGCAGTGTCCGCCGGAACCATTTCCATCAGGACGGCGAACGCCCCCGCCTCCACCAGCGCCACGGCGTCGTCAATCAATCGCTGTGCGTCATCCCCGCGGCCCTGGACCCGGTATCCGCCCAGCGCGTGTTCACTCTGGGGGGTGAAGCCGATATGGGCCATCACCGGGACGCCGGCCTGGACCATGGCCCGGACGGTTTCCGCATAGTATTTTCCGCCCTCGATCTTGACGGCATGGGCCAGCCCCTCCTTGAGGAACCGGACACCTGTTTCCACACCCTGCTGCGCCGAGACTTCATAACTGCCGAACGGCAGGTCTGCCACCACCAGGGCTCGCTTGGCGGACCGCGCCACGGCGCGGCAGAGGGGCAGGAGTTCATCCACCGTGACCGGCAGGCTAGTCTCGTTGCCGAATACGTTGTTGGACGCCGAATCGCCTACCAGGAGGACCTCGATGCCAGCCTGGTCGAAGATCTCTGCGCTGTACTGCTCGTAGGCGGTCAGCATGGCGAAGCGTTTGCCGTCCCGTTTGGCCTGCTGCAGGTGGTGGATACGCACCCTGGGTGCGGGCTTCGCGTTCACTTCCGACGACGGCGGCTGCACCCGTGCAGGTCCGTTTCCGTATGGTGCGTGTACTTCAGCGGACGCGCTTGACTCAGAGCTATTGGTTGAGGCCATGGCAAGAGCGTAATGCGGCAGCAGCAGTCCTAGCCACCGCAGACGGGCCGGCGGACCGTGATCCGCGTCATATTCACGTGCCCGCCAAGGGCATTTTTGCCACCTGTGGGCGCGGCCGTCAATGCTTGCTGTGTAAACGCTGTGTTACGTGCGGCGCCGTCGCCCGCATTGGAGCCGATTGCTTAGTAAAGTGAAGGTGAACTGCTGCCGGCTGCCGCTTCCGCGGACCCGGGGCATGAACGATTGACCGGAGAAGAGGCCATCATGGACCGCCAGCAAGAGTTTGTCCTGCGCACAATCGAGGAGCGCGACGTACGGTTCGTACGTTTGTGGTTCACCGACGTCGTAGGTTCACTCAAATCGGTGGCACTTGCCCCGGCAGAGGTTGAAGGGGCGTTTGAGGAAGGGCTCGGTTTCGACGGCTCAGCCATCGAAGGCCTGGCACGCGTGTTCGAATCGGACATGCTGGCGCAGCCGGATCCGTCCACGTTCCAGATCCTGCCGTGGCGTGGCGAGACCGAACAGACCTCGCGTATGTTCTGCGACATCCTGACTCCGGACGGCGAACCGTCGGCCGCGGATCCGCGCAATGTCCTCAAGCGCACGCTGGCCAAGGCTGCGGACATGGGGTTTACGTGCTACACGCACCCGGAGATCGAGTTCTACCTCCTCAAGTCCCAGCAGCCCGGGCCCGACGGTGCTCCGGTACCCGTTGACGAGGGCGGCTACTTCGATCACGTTCCCGGCGGCGTGGCGCAGGATTTCCGCCGCACGGCCGTAACCATGCTGGAATCCGTGGGCATTTCGGTTGAGTTCAGCCACCATGAAGCCGGTCCCGGCCAGAACGAGATCGACCTGCGCTACGCGGACGCCCTGCAGACCGCGGACAACATCATGACGTTCCGCACGGTGATCAAGGAAGTGGCCCTCCAGCAGGGAACCTACGCCACGTTTATGCCCAAGCCTTTCACCGACCACCCCGGCTCCGGGATGCACACGCACTTCTCGCTGTTCGAGGGCGACACCAACGCTTTTTACGAGGCGGGCGCCGAATTCCAGCTTTCCAAGACGGCCCGCCAGTTCATCGCAGGCATCCTGAAGCACGCTCCCGAGTTCACGGCTGTGACCAACCAGTTCGTAAACTCCTACAAGAGGCTCTGGGGTGGCGGCGAAGCGCCAAGCTACCTCAGTTGGGGCCATAACAACCGTTCGGCCCTGGTCCGCGTCCCGCTGTACAAGCCCGGCAAGGGCCAGTCGGCCCGCATCGAATACCGCGGCATCGATTCGGCAGCGAACCCCTACCTTGCCTATGCCGTCCTGCTGGGGGCCGGGCTTAAGGGGATCGAAGAAGGCTACGACCTGCCCGCCGCAGCAGAGGACGACGTCTGGTCGCTGAGCTCCGCCGAGCGCCGTGCCATGGGCCACGACCCCCTGCCCGCCAGCCTTCACGATGCCATCCGGTCCATGGAGGACTCCGAACTGATGCCCCAGATCCTCGGCGAGCAGGTCTTCGAGCACTTCCTGCGCAACAAGCGTGCCGAATGGCAGGACTACCGGCTCCAGGTGACGCCCTACGAGCTGCAGCGCAACCTCGGCATTCTCTAGGCGGCGGTGAGCCTCGCACGCCGCCTCATCTCAGCCGGCTTCAGTGACCTGGAGAAGGGTGAGCGCTTCCTTGCTGCCCCGGAACTGGACGGCCTGGACCCGGACAGGATTTTCGCCGGCCTGCAAATGGCCGCCAATCCTGACACCGCACTGCAGTCACTGGTGCGGCTGATCGAAAAGCACCCCGGTCTCCGGGAGCTGGCCGCGGCCGATCCGGAGGTCAGCGAGCCGCTCTACCGGGTGCTCGGGGCTTCCGAAGCGCTGGGGGAATTCCTCATCCGGCACCCTGAGCACCTGGACGCCTTCGACGTCACGGCCAGTCCCGAGCCACTTCAGGCAGACCCGGAACACCTCCGCTCTGTCCTCCTGAAATCCGTCCTCGCGGAACCCGGGTCAGCACGGCCCGTGGCGGGAATGACCGGAGCCGACGCCTATGCCGCGCTGCGGTCGGCCTACCGCCGCGGGGTGGTGGACCTGGCGGTCAAGGACATGTGCGCTGCTGACCCGCTGGACTTTATGCCCGCCGTCGGAGCTGAACTCGCTGACCTGGCAGGGGCCGCGATCGAAGCTGCGCTGGCAGTTTCCCGTGCCGAGGCTGCCGAGCAGTTCAGCGCCGGGGAGGTGGCCGCCGTTGGACTGACCGTCATCGGGATGGGCAAATGCGGAGCGCGGGAACTGAACTATATTTCCGACGTCGACGTCATCTACGTGATCGACGCCGGCGACCTGGACGACGCCCGCGCCAGTACTATCGGCACAGCCTTGGCCACCGGTATTTCCCGGGCGATCTCCTCCGTGGCGCGTGAACCCGGCCTCTGGGAAGTGGACGCCAACCTGCGGCCGGAGGGCAAGTCCGGCCCACTGGTCCGAACCTTGGCCTCACACGAAAGCTACTACGCCCGCTGGGCAGAGAGTTGGGAATTCCAGGCGCTCCTGAAGGCGCGGACCATCGCCGGTGACAAGGACCTGGGGGAACGCTACGAAAAAGCCGTGGCCCCGTTGATCTGGAGCTCCGCGGGCCGCGAAGGGTTCGTGGAGTCCGTGCAGGCGATGCGCCGAAGGGTTACCGAGCATATCCCGGCGGCGGAGGAACAGCGGCAGATCAAACTCGGCCGCGGCGGCCTCCGGGACGTGGAGTTCACCGTGCAGCTGCTCCAGCTGGTGCACGGAAAATCCGACGAAACCATTCGGCGCAGGGATACCACCGCGGCAATAGCGGCACTCTCAGCCGGAGGCTACATCGGCAGGTCCGACGCCGCCGCCTTCGATCACGCGTACCGGTACCTTCGCCTCCTGGAACACCGCATCCAGCTGTTCCAGCTCCGGCGGACACACCTGATGCCCGTCAGCGAAGCGGCACAGCGCGCCCTCGCAAAGGCAGTGCTTAGCCCGTTCTCCAATGACAGGCCGCCGCCGGCTTCGCTGCTGGCCACCTGGCAGAAGACCAAACGCTCTGTCCGCGAACTGCACGAACGTATTTTCTACCGTCCGCTGCTTAACACCGCTGCCAAACTCAGCAGCGAGGACGCCAGACTGACGCCGGAGGCCGCCCAGGGCCGCCTCGCCGCGCTGGGCTATCGTGACCCGCGGGGCGCCATGCGGCATATCGAGGCACTCACCGCCGGTGTCAGTCGGCGGGCAGCCCTGCAACGCCAGCTGCTGCCCGTCCTGCTGGACTGGCTCGCCGAAGGTGTTGATCCCGACGCCGGACTGCTCGCGTTCCGGCGCGTCAGTGAGGCCCTTGGCACCACCCACTGGTATCTGGGCATGCTCCGGGATTCCACAGCGGCGGCTGAACGGCTATGCAACGTGCTCTCGAACTCACGCCTGATTGCGGATCTTTTGGAGGTTTCGCCGGAGTCGGTAGCCTGGCTGGGCACCAACAAAGACCTCGTCCCGCTGGGCTTCGAAGCCCAGTGGCAGGAGATCACGTCCAAAATGTCGCGCCACTCGGACCCGGAAAACGCCATCAGGCTGATCCGGCTCATTAGGCGCCGGGAGATCCTCCGGATCGCGATCGCCGATTCTGCCGGGCTTCTCAACCAGGACCAGGTGGGCGCGGCGCTGGCTGACACCGACCGGGCAGCGGTGCTGGGCGCGCTGCGCGTGGCCGAAGGCATCGTCTCTGCTGCGGGACCGCTCAAGACCGCGATATTGGTGGTGGCCATGGGCCGCCAGGGCGGCCGCGAGATCGGCTACGGCTCCGACGCCGACGTCATGTACGTGCACCGCGCGTTGCCGGGCTATACGGACGAGGAAGCGCAGGATCAGGCGGCCCGGATTGTCGCCAAAGTCTCCAGCCTGCTCACGCAGCCGCTCAAGCCGGCCATCATGGCCGAGCGGGTGCTGCAGATGGACGCGGATCTGCGGCCCGAGGGCAAAAACGGGGCCATGGTCCGCTCCCTCGATTCGTTCGCCGAATATTACCGCCGGTGGTCGTTGATCTGGGAAGCGCAGGCGCTGCTGCGGGCCCGGCCCATGGCGGGCGACGATGCCCTGGCCGAGGACTTCCTGGCCCTCATCGACCCCATCAGATACCCGGAGTCGATTTCGGAGCAGGACGTCCGGGAGGTTCGCAGGGTCAAAGCGCGGGTGGAAGCGGAGCGGTTGCCGCGCGGGGCGGATCCGGCACGCCACGTGAAGCTTGGCCGCGGAGGACTGAGCGACGTCGAGTGGCTGGTGCAGCTCCTTCAGCTCCAGCACGCGGCCAAGCACCCGGAACTGCGGACCACGTCCACGGTGGAGGCCCTGGAAGCGGCGGCTTCACTGGACCTGCTCAGCGGGCCTGACGCGAAGCTGCTGGCCGACGCGTGGCGGCTCGCCAGCCGGATCCGGTCCGCCAACGTCATCTGGAGCGGCAGGGCGTCGGACACGCTGCCGTCCGCCCGCGGGGACCTTGAGGCGGTGGCCCGCTGGTGCGGCTACGAACCTGGCAACGCGGCCGCCCTGGAAGAGGACTACCTCCGCCTGAGCCGGCGGGCCCGGGCGGTGTTCGAGAAGGCCTTCTACGGCCATTAGCGGCTGCCTGGGGTTCTCCCGGAAGGCAGCAGACAGCTGCCGCGGTGCGGTGCTAGGTTGGGGGCCATGGCTACGCAAATCTACCTGAACCTGCCCGTGAAGGATCTGAAGCGGTCCGTCGATTTCTTCACCGCCCTTGGCTTCTCCTTTAACCCGGACTACACCGATGAAAACGCGACGTGCATGATCATCAACGACAACGCGTTTGTGATGCTCCTCGTGGAGGGTTTCTTCAAAACGTTCACCTCCCGGGCCGTGGCCGATGCCACCAGTTCCACCGAGGCCATCACGGCGTTTTCGGTGGACAGCAAGGAAGCCGTGGACGAAACGGTACGCAAGGCGCTGGCCGCCGGCGGCACCCCGTCCCAGGAAGTCCAGGACTACGGCTTTATGTACAACCACAGTTTCCAGGACCCGGACGGCCACCTGTGGGAAGTTATGTGGATGGACCCTGCCGGCCCATCGGCCGAGGGCGGGGCTCCCGCCGGATCCGACGGACAGCCGACCTGAAAACCCGGGTTGATTCCGTCTGGCTCATTGCCCTGGATGACCTCAGTGCGGATGCGCTTGCCATCCAGCTGGGAGAGGTGGCAAACATTGAGCTGGGTCCAGGACAAAGCAGCTTCGTTGGTGACCCGCTCCGCATGGTCCTGGCGGGACTGGAGGAGGATTCGCGGTTCCCTTATGTCGTGGAGGCCGCGGGCTACGCTGTGGGCGTGCTGACCCTCCAGTCCGGCGCCGCGTGCCTGGCCGGCTGGCCGGACGAGGATTCGGCCTGGCTGTTGCGCGGTTTCCTGATCGACAGGCGCCACCAGGGGCAAGGCCTCGGGCCGCTGGCGGCAACGTCCGCGGTGGAGGCGGCCGCGAAACTGACCGCCAGGCGCGGAACCCACGAGGCCGGCGTCGTGCTTTCCGTCAACGAAGCCAATCCGGCCGGGTTGTCCGCGTACAGGACCGCCGGCTTTGTGGATCAGGGGCAGTACCTGGCCGGCAGTTCCGGACCGCAACGGATCATGTACCGGAGCTTCACGGGATAATTCGTCCAGACACGGCGGCCGGGCATTGCCTCCGGCTCCACATTGATCGATCATGTGGATTGGCGGTGTTCTTCAAACCTTGTTGGGGGGAAGGCTGGAAAAGTCTTCGTCTCGGGGAGCACATGTCAGGGGGCTGGCTTCTGGTCTCAGCACGTCTGGAGTCAGCCCCCACCTTAAGGACAAAAAAGTCCGCCCGGCCTCCAGCGTTGACGCTGGCAGCCCGGGCGGACTTTTTGGCGGACTGAACGGGTTCAGCCGCGGATCTGGCTAGACGCCGTAGTAGAGCTCGAACTCGTACGGGTTCGGGCGCAGGGACAGCGGGCGGATCTCGTACTCGTACTTGTACTCGATCCAGGTGTCGATCAGGTCCTGGGTGAACACGCCACCGGCCTGGAGGAACTCGTTGTCCTCGCGCAGGGCCTCCAGTGCCTCTTCCAGCGAGCCCGGAGCCTTCGGGATGTCCTTGGCTTCCTCGGCGGGCAGCTCGTAGAGGTCCTTGTCGATCGGAGCCGGCGGTTCGATGCGGTTGCGGATGCCGTCAATGCCGGCCATCAGCTGGGCAGCGAAGGCCAGGTACGGGTTGGACGAGGGGTCCGGAGCGCGGAACTCGATGCGCTTGGCCTTGGGGTTGGAACCCGTGATGGGGATACGGATACCGGCGGAGCGGTTGCCCTGCGAGTACACCATGTTGACCGGAGCTTCGAAGCCCTTGACCAGGCGGCGGTAGGAGTTCACCGTCGGGTTGGTGAAGGCGAGGACGGACGAGGAGTGCTTCAGCAGGCCGCCGATGTACCAGCGGGCCATGTCGGACAGGCCGGCGTAGCCCTTTTCGTCGTAGAACAGCGGCTCGCCGTTGGTCCACAGCGACTGGTGGCAGTGCATGCCCGAACCGTTGTCGCCAAAGACCGGCTTCGGCATGAAGGTCACGGACTTGCCCCAGGCGTCGGCCGTGTTCTTGACGACGTACTTGAACTTCTGCAGGTCGTCTGCGGCGTGGGTCAGGGTGGTGAACTTGTAATTGATTTCAGCCTGGCCGGCGGAGCCTACCTCGTGGTGGCTGCGCTCGACCTCGAGGCCGGCCTCATCCAGGGCGATGCACATGGCGTCGCGGAGGTCAGCCTGCTTGTCGGTGGGGGAAACCGGGAAGTAGCCGCCCTTGATGGGGGTCTTGTAGCCGAGGTTTCCGCCGTCTTCTTCGCGGCCGGTGTTCCAGTGTGCTTCTTCGGAGTCGATCTTGTAGAAGCTGCCCTCGGGGGAGGACTGGTACTGGACGTTGTCGAAGACGAAGAATTCGGCTTCCGGAGCGAAGAACGCGGTGTCGGCGATGCCCGTGGAGGCGAGGTAGGCCTCAGCCTTTTCGGCCACGCCGCGGGGGTCGCGGTGGTAGGGGTCTCCGGTGCGGGGGTTCACGATGGAGAAGTTCAGCGCAAGGGTCTTCTCCATGCGGAAGGTGTCCAGGAATGCGGTGGTGACGTCCGGGATCAGCTGCATGTCGGATTCGGCGATGCCCTGGAATCCGCGGATGGAGGAACCATCGAAGAGCTGGCCGTTGACGAAGAAATCCGCGTCGACGCTCTTTGCCGGCACGTTGAAGTGCTGCTGCACACCCGGGAGATCGGTGAAGCGGATATCGACGAATTTAATATCTTCGTCCTTGATGAACTTGAGGACTTCGTCCGCAGTCTTGAACATCTATGCTCCTTACGCATATGTAATATCTGGCTGGCAAGCCAACTGATCCAGCGCAATCCGAAGGGCAGGGAAACCAAGTTTCCCTGCTTGGGAGGTATTGCTTGAAACTGCTATCAGCCTATGGACACGTCATTTCCCGTCAGTGTCCACATTGTTTCGGGCAGGTTACAGAATGCCCGGTTCAGGTTACAGAATTGTCCTGATCAGGTAACGCTATCCGGTGTCCGTAGTGTGGTCCAACGGTTTCCACTCTGTGGTCGGCGGTGAGTCGGTAAGCTTGGACGGTGGTAGATCGCAATGACATTGGCTCCTGGCTCAGCGGACCGGACACGTCCGGCATCTCAAGGTACCCGGGGGAGCGCCTGGGATTGCCCGAATCCGGTTCCGGCTCCATCGCCAGGGCGGGCAGGCGCATCCTCGCCATCGTCCTTGACTGGGGGATTGCCCTGCTGATCAGCAATTTTGCCTTCGGCGGTGACTCCTGGGCCACATTGGCGATTTTCGCCGCGGAACAGATGCTGCTTGTGGGCACGCTCGGTTACAGCATCGGCCACCGAGTGGCCGGGATCCAGGTGCTGCGACTGGGCGGCGGGCCCGCGGGTCCAATGGCTGCCGTGGTGAGGTCAGTGCTGCTGTGCCTGGTGATTCCCGCCGTAATTTTCGATCCGGACCAGCGGGGACTGCACGACAAGGCGATGAATACCATCCTCGTGCGGCGCTAGCAGTAATCAGGAACCCGGCCGTGCCGGTTCGCCGGCACCTGACGGCCCCGAACACCTGACAGCCCCGAATAGAGGGCAGTGCGCCGTCAGACCCCCGCTGTTTCTTTTGTCCCGGCAGGAACGGCCGTGCCTGGCGTCAGGTAGCCGCGCTTTCCGGCCCAGCGTTCGAACGCGACAGTGGCGAACGGGAACACCGCCGACAGTCCCGCGAACAGGGCCACAACGAAGGGCCACCGCTGGAGACGCCACAGGGCGAGGGCGGCGATGCCGTAGCCCACAAACAGCGCACCATGGATGGGGCCGGCGATCTCCACACCCAGTTCGGTGGTCTTGGCGACCCACTTGAAGTACATGCCAGCCAGCAGGGCAGCCCAGCTGAAGGCTTCGGCAACAGCCAGGACGCGGAAGGCCCGGATAACAAGGGTTCTAACGGGAATGGTCATGTTGCTACTTCCAATCAATGTGCCCGCCTGTTCGGCGGCGTCCGGCAGACAAAAACCGCCCTGGTTCCGGCAAGCCGGAACCAGGGCGGTTCAAGGGTCTTAGCGTCCGCGGTTGGGGCGCGCTTTGTAGGGGTCGATTCCCTTGGGAATCGGGAGGCGGTTGCCCAGCGAGGAAATGCGCTTGGATACCGCATTCACCTCAAGCTTGGTCAGTTCATTCTTCAGCTTGCCCATTTTCTTGGCTACCTGGCTGATGGGAACCTGGCCCTCGCCGCGGCCGCTTTCGATCATGTGGACCGTGACGTTCGGGAGGATGCGCGCAAGGCGCTTACGCTCGGCGTCGAGCATTGGCTTGACGCGGATGGTGGGGCCTTCGCTGACGAGGACGACGCCGGGACGGCCGACGGCGCGGAACACGGCGTCCTGCGTGCGCGGGTTTACGGCGACCGGCTGGTCCTCGGTGATCCAGCCGCGCTTAAGCGTGCCCAGTGCCGCGCCTGAGGCTCCGGGCTGGTTCTCGATCTGGGCGAATGCGGCACGTTCGGCGCGACGCGAAAGGATCAGGGTGGCGCCGAGGAGGCCCAACGGAATACCGATGAGCAGGCCGGTGATCCAGTTTTCCAGCCAAAAACCCACCAGGAAGCTGACAGCCACAACACCCAGGAACACCAGCAGCATCAGCCACGGGACCATGGGGTCATGGCGGCGGGTCATGTTAAAGACTTCGCCGATCTGCTTGAGCCGGCTGGGCTTCTTGACCTTTGCTTCTTTTGGCTTGCGCGAGAAGAGGCCACGCTTCGGGGCGTCAGAGGCCGCCGGAGTGCTGTTACTGGAATCAGGGGAGTTCGCCATAGTTCCTCAATTCTACGTGATTTATGCCTGAGGGCCGGACGCCGGAGAATGTCCGGCGCCGGCCCTCAGGGATACCAAACTACGGCTTAGGAATGGGCGGCCAGCAGTGAGCTTGCTTCCTGGCGGGTGCTGCCGGAGGACTCGATGTGGGCGAGTTCGGCGGGGATTTCCCAGCCCTTCTTGCGCATCGCGGTGGCCCAGAGCCGGCCGGCCCGGTAGGAGGAACGGACCAGCGGCCCGCTCATGACCCCGAGGAAGCCGATCTCATTGGCCTCGTCCTGGAGGTCCACGAACTCCTGCGGCTTGACCCACCGGTCCACCGGCAGGTGCCGTTCGGAGGGGCGCAGGTATTGGGTGATGGTGATCAGGTCACACCCGGCCTCGTGCAGGTCTTTGAGGGCTTCGGAGATTTCCTCGCGGGTCTCGCCCATACCCAGGATCAGGTTGGACTTGGTCACCATCCCCAGCTTGCGGCCCTGGGTGATGACATCCAGGGACCGGTCATACCGGAACGCGGGCCGGATCCGCTTGAAAATCCGCGGCACGGTCTCGACGTTGTGCGCGAAGACCTCCGGCTTCGAATCACAGATCGCCGCGATGTGCTCGGGCTTGCCGGAGAAGTCCGGGATCAGCAGCTCGACGCCGGTGCCCGGGTTCAGCTCGTGGATCTTCCGGACCGTCTCGGCATACAGCCACACCCCCTCATCGGCCAGGTCATCCCGGGCCACCCCGGTGACCGTGGCGTAGCGCAGCTGCATGGCCAGGACCGAGCGGGCCACCTTCGTGGGCTCGAACACGTCCACCGGGGACGGCTTGCCCGTGTCGATCTGGCAGAAATCACAGCGCCGGGTGCATTCGGACCCGCCGATCAGGAACGTGGCTTCCTTGTCTTCCCAGCACTCAAAAATGTTCGGGCAGCCGGCCTCCTCACACACCGTGTGCAGGCCTTCCTTCTTGACCAGGTTCTTGAGCTGGACATACTCCGGACCCATCTGGACCTTCGCCTTGATCCACNCAGGAGTGCTCCCTCAGGGCTTGAAACGAGTGCTTCTTCGTGCTTGCGAAATTCTTCCACGAACCGGTCCGCGATATCGCTCGGGGCTATGTTCCTGCCGGTTTCGATGGACATTGTGGTGACGCTGGCGTCGGTGATGCCACAGGCGATGATCTGGGCATAAGGCGCCAGATCATTGTTGCAGTTAATGGCGACGCCGTGCATTGTGGCCCCGTCCAGGACGCGGATGCCGATTGCTGCAATCTTCCGGTCCGGGCCCTTGCTGTCAGCCGTGATCCACACGCCGGCGCGTCCCTTGATGCGCTCTGCGTTGATGCCATAGTCAGCCATAACCGCGATCATGACGGCTTCGAGCCGTTCAACGTAGTCTCGGATGCCGGACCGGTTCTTCAGCTTGAGGATCGGATACGCGATCAGCTGGCCGGGGCCATGCCAGGTCAGCTTTCCGCCGCGGTCCACCGCAACGACGGGCGTACCGTCCAACGGGCGTTCGTGCTCTTCCGTGAGCTTGCCCGCTGTATAGACGGCGGCATGTTCAAGGATGAGGACAGTGTTGGGCGCTTCGGCTGTGACGACCTTGCTGTGGATCCCGCGCTGCAGATCCCAGCCGCGCGTGTAGTCAACGAAGTCCGGGGCGAGACCCACCTGTGAAAACTCAAGAGTCATGCCGTCAAGCTTAGACCCCGATCCGTGAGGGGTCCGGTTATAGTGTCGGACCTCTCATATCTCTGACGGATCCAGCGATGCCCATGGCCTGTGGATAACTTCTGCAGGCATTCCCGGATTCCGCTAGACATAAGTCATGGATGATTTCACTGCCCCGGTGGTTCCCGGCTTCCTGGTGGGCCGCGTGTTGGGCCGCGGCGGAAGTTCAACGGTGTGGCTGGTTACCGAAGCAAGGTCCGGCCGCGAGTTTGCGCTGAAATGCCTCGGTGCAGGGCACGGCGGTGCGACCGGTCCCGGCGAAGGCAGGGAAAGCGGGGCCGACGCCGAGGAGGCCATCCGCCGTGAAATCCGCATTCTTTCTGTCCTTGACCACCAGCACCTCATCAAAGCCCACGACGCCCTCCGTCTTCGCGAGCCGGCCGGATCAGCAGTTACGGCCGTAGGGACAATAGGGCTGCTGCTGGATTACGCGCCCGGCGGTTCCCTCGGAGAGCTGGTCGGAAGCAGGGCCAAGCTCACCATCGGGGAGACGGTCACCGTGCTCACCCCTATTGCCCAGGTACTTGGCTACCTGCACGGCCAGGGGTTCACCCACGGTGACGTATCGCCCGGGAACGTCCTCTTTACAGGCCATGGCAAGCCAATGCTGTCCGACGTCGGGATCGCCAGGATGGTGGGTGATGTTTCGGCAGTGCCGGACCATGGCACCCCGGGGTTCATGGATCCGGCACCGGTGGACGCCGTGAGGGCGGGGCTGCAGCCGGAACGCGACGTTTACTCGGTGGCGGCGCTGGGGTGGTATTGCCTCACGGGCCAGCCGCCACGCCGTACCGCCGACCGTCTGCCTCTTTCCCTCCTGCTCCCTGACGTTCCAGTCGAGCTGGCCGCGGCCCTGGAGGCTGGTCTTAATGAGGACCGGCGGCTCCGGCCCACGGCTGTTGAGCTGGCGACGGCGGTCTACCGCAGTGCCCCACCGTTGCCGGTGGACCTCGCCTCCTCCGTCCACGCCACGGTTATCCCGCAGCTCCTGACGCGGCGCCCCGTCCCGGAACATCCCGGCGGTGCGCTCTGGAATGGTCTCCGGACCTGGCGGCGCAGGATCTCGACGTCGCGTTGGTCCGGGCTGGTGGGGGTGCGGCAGGTCCTTCCGTTCCCGGCTGGGGAGAAAGCGGAGATGCCCGTGGTGCGCGCACCGGAGCCCCGCGCACCAGAGGCCAGCGCACCTGAGGCCAGCGCACCAGCGGCCGGCCGCGTCGACGCAATGGTCCAGGCTGTCGACGGGGAAAAGCCGGCGCCGCGCGGCAGGCATGCCGTGAAACCTGTCCCGAAGGGTCACGAACCCAACGCCGGTGCGAGGCGTCGGACGGTGGCGTCGTCGAAATCGGTGGACCCCGGCCCGTCCCGGCGCCGTGGGCGCTCAGGGATAGCCGGGCACAATCGAGGCACCATGCTGTTGGCGGTGGGAGCGGGTGCGATCCTGGCAGGCGCTATCTGGGCCGCCGGCGTCTTTGGGCCGGATGGGCCGTGGGGGGCGCCAGCTTGGCCAGAGACGGTGGCGGAGAGTGCGGATGCCGGAGGGGTGGACCCAGTGTTCGCCGCCGCAGGAGTCCCGGCCGACGCCGCGGCCCAGCTGGACTCGGCGGACCCGCTCGAAGCAGTCCGGGGATTGGCCGCCGTGAGGTCCCTGGCCTTCAGTTCCGGCCGGCTGGAGCTGCTGGATCTGGTTAATGCCCCGGGATCGGCGGCCTCTGCCGCGGATGCAGGCCTTAAGGCCGAGCTCCAGGAGTCAGGCCACGTCCTGGCCGGATTCACGAGTTCCGTAGCGGATCTGCAGGTCCAGCCCGGCGGTCCCTCCGGCCAGGTTGTTGTCAGTGTCACGTCAGCCACGTCGCCCTATGAGGAAAGGGACGCTTCCGGAGCGATCGTGGCGGCCGGCGCCCCTGCAGCCGTCCAGAACCTCCGGCTGGTGCTGGTCTCCGTTGACGGCCGCTGGCGGATCACGGACGTCCTTCCCGGCACCTGACTGGTTGCCTCAGCACGTTGGCTCAGCACGTTGGCTCAGCCTGTTGGCTCAGCCCATTGACTCAGGCTCAGTGTTTGCCGGCCACCCAGGCAGCGGCCTGGGCCAGTGACGGGTGCTGCCACTGGAAGCCGGCTGCTTCCAGGGCCGCCGGTTCCATCCGCTGGCTGGAAAGGATGAGTTCATCGGCCAACTTCCACATGACCAGGCGCAGGGCAGGCGAAGGTACGCGGAAAAATGCCGGCCGATGCAGCGCGGATGCCAGTGCGCCGGTCAAGGCGTTAACGTCGGCGTTTTCGGGGGCGCAGACATTGACCGGGCCGTGGAGCCCGGAGTCGGCGAGGAACAGAAATGCTGCGGCGACGTCCGGAAGCGTGATCCACGGCCAGTACTGCCTGCCGTTGCCGAGTGGACCACCGAGCCCGAGGCGAAGCAGCGGCAGAAGCCGGCCCAGTGCGCCGCCTGCAGGGCTGAGGACAACACCCGTCCGGGGAGTGATAACACGGACGCCTGACGGGGCCTCGTGCGCGGCTGCTTCCCACTCACGGCAGATCCGCGCCATAATGCCCTTGCCGTTCGGCGAGTTCTCGCGAAGAACGGCAGTACCCCGGTCACCGTAATAGTTGGAGCCCGACTGGCTGACGAAGACCTGCGGCGGCTGCTCCAGCTTCGCCATCGCCGCTACCAGTGTGCGCGTCGGGTCCAACCGCGAGGTCAACAGCTCGTCGATCCGGCGTCTGGTCCAGGGTCTGTCCCCGATTCCGGCACCGGAGAGGTTGACCACTGCGTCGGCGCCGGCCAGCGCCGCCGGATCCAGGCGGCGCGCTGCGGGGTCCCAGCGGATTTCGGCCGCGGACGTGGGCTCGCGTCGGACGAGGGTGGTCACGTCATGGCCGGCCTCTCGCAGCGTTGCGGACAAATGGGTCCCGATCAGCCCTGAGGCCCCGGCAATGACGATGTGCATGATCCATCTCACCACGGCCCGCACGCCGTCGGTACCTCCCCGGGACCGTACCGGGAGTTGACTATGCTCGAACGATGACTTCTTCGAGCTACTTCCGGTTTCCGCATGTTCACGGCGATCTGGTCACGTTTGTGGCAGAGGACGACGTGTGGATCGCGCCGCTCAGCGGCGGCCGCGCCTGGCGGGTTTCGTCACTGCAGCTGCCTGCCCGCAATCCGCGTTTTACGCCTGACGGCAAACGGCTGGTCTGGACTGTCGTCCAGGGAACCGCCCCGGAAGTGGTCTCGGCGGAGGTGGACGGCGGTGGCTACCGGCAACTGACGTATTTCGGCCACGCCACAACCAGGGTCAAAGGCTTCACGGCAGCCGGCGACGCAGTAGTGACCAGCGCGTTCCGCCAGGCTGAAAGCCGGCACACCTACGCTTACAGCGTCCCGGTCGACGGCGGGTCGGCTGAGGAGCTCCCCTTCGGACCCGTCGAATCCGTGGCCTTTGGTCCGGAAGTGGGGGACGAGCGGCCGGTTGTCCTGGCCAGTGTGCTCTCCCGTGAACCGGCCTGGTGGAAGCGGTACCGCGGCGGCACAGCGGGCAAGCTCTGGATTGACGCCGACGGAAACGGGGAGTTCGAGCGCCTGGTTGCCCACCTCGACGGAAACCTCGCAGATCCGATGTGGGTGGACGGGCGCATCGCGTTCCTGTCAGACCACGAGGGTTACGGAAACCTGTACTCGGTGCTGCCCGGCGGCGGCGATCTTCGACGGCACACCGACCACGAGGACTTCTACGTCCGGCACGCGTCCACCGACGGTGGGCGGATCATCTTCGAATCTGCCGGTGAGCTCTGGATCCTGCACGATCTGTCCTCTGCCGCGGTACGGCTGGACATCTCGCTGGGTTCCGCGTCGCAATCGCGTCGCCCGGGCCTGTTGAAAACCTCCAAACATTTGGGCACGGTGATGCCGGATGACAGCGGCTCCGCCAGCGCAGTGGAGGCCCATGGCACCCTTCACTGGCTCCGTCACCAGGACGGCCCCTCCCGTATCGTCGAGGCCACGCCGGGTGTCCGGGCACGGCTCCCCAGGCCGCTCGACGGCGGCCGCCTCGCTTACGTCGCCGATCACGACGGCGTGGAGGCGATCTACATCAAGGAGATTGCCGCGCAGGTTCCCGACACCGTGGTCCCTGCCGTTACGGCAGCCCCGGCTGCCGTAACCGCTGCAGCCGCTCGGGACCAGGAAGCGCCACTGCCGCGCCCGGTTCCCGCGGCAGCATCGTCCGCACCGGTGACTGCCGACGTCGTTGTTCCGGTGCCTGATGACTCCCGGGCCGATGACTCCCCGGCCGACGCCGCCCACGGCCCGTCGGAAGCCGACGTCGACGCAGGACGGGCCGGCCTGCCGACCCGCATCGCCTTCCCGAAGCCGTCACGCGCCAGCGCCCTGGAAGTTAGCCCCGATGGCCGGTGGCTTGCGGTGGGTACCTCCTTCGGGGATGTCTATGTGGCGGACACAGCCACCGGCGAGCTTTCCCTCGTCACCAGCATCGGCGAGGGCAGCATCGCGGAACTCGCGTGGTCGCCTGACTCCCAGTGGCTTGCCTGGTCCGAACCTGTCACCTCGTTCGGTTCCCGGAGCCGGCTCCGGCTGGCCAATGCCGCGGACCCGGCGGGCGGCATCGTCGAGGTCACTGACGGCCGTTTCTGCGACGGGTCCCCAAGCTTCACGCCGGACGGTAAGTTCCTGGCCTTCCTGTCCAACCGCAGCTTTGATCCGGTGTACGACGGGCACTCGTTCGACCTGTCCTTCCCCAGCCCCATCAAGCCGTACCTGGTGGCACTGGCCGCCACGACGCCGTCGCCGTTTGGCCCCGCCGTTGACCTGTCCCCTGCCGCACACACGGACAGCGCGGATACCACGGACGCAGACACCGCGGCAGGTCCCGCGGTCCGCGTGGATCCGGCCGGGCTGGCCCACCGTGTCATCGGCGTTCCGGTGCCCCAGGGCAACTACACGTCACTCACGTCAACGGAGGGTGCACTGCTATGGCTGGACTGGGCCCTGGCAGGCGTCACCGGCGACGGCAAAGCCAGCCAGGAAGACAAGGACGCCCGCCCCAGCCTGGTCCGGTTCGACCTTGCCCGCCGTAAGTCCGCCACGCTGGTGGAAGCCCTGGACAGCTACCGGCTCTCCGGCGATGGCAAGAAAGTAGTGCTGGTCAACGACAAGCAGGTCAGTGTGATTCCTTCTGCTGCCAAAGCCGATGAGGAATCCGGCCAGCTGGTCAAGGTGGACCTGGGCCGCATCCGCGTGATGATGGACCCCCTCAGCGTCTGGGGCCAGGCGTTCGACGAAGCCTGGCGCCTGCAGCGCGACTTCTTCTGGGCAGAAGATATGGCAGGACAGGATTGGGAGTCGATCCACAAGCGGTACCGTCCGATCGTTGACCGGTTGGGGTCCCACGACGACCTGGTGGACCTGCTCTGGGAGCTCCACGGCGAGCTGGGCACCTCGCACGCCTACGTCCGGCCCGCAGCCGTCACGGAAAACGGCAGCAACGGCCAGGGACGGCTTGGCGCAGACTTCACGTTCACACCCGCGGGCTGGGAGATCACCCGCATCCTGGCCGGCGAGTCCTCGGACCCGCTGGCCACCTCGCCGCTGACCCGGCCCGGCGCTGCCGCCATGGCCGGGGACGTAGTACTGGCTATCGACGGTGTGCCGCTGTCCGCCACGGTGAGCCCCGCGATGCAGCTGGTGGGCGCCGCCGGACGGGCTGTGGAGCTGACATTACGCAACGGAGCCGGGCATGGAGTCGAGGCAGGGGAGCAGCGGAGGATCGCTGTGATCCCGGTCAAGGACGAGGAGCGACTGCGCTACCAGGAATGGGTGGCCGCGAACCGCGGGATCGTCCGGGAGGCCTCCGGCGGCCGCTACGGGTACCTGCATATCCCGGACATGATGGCCAACGGCTGGGCGCAGCTGCACCGCGACCTGGACACCGAAACTGCCCTGGACGGACTCATCGTGGATGTCCGCCGGAACCGTGGCGGACACACGTCCCAGCTGGTGGCGGAGCTGATTGGCCGGAAGGTCACCGGCTGGAGTATGCCCCGCGGCGAACGTCCGCGGACCTACCCGCACCACGCGCCGCGGGGTCCGGTGATCATCCTCGCCGATGAATTTGCCGGGTCCGACGGCGACATCATCACCCAGGTCTCCAAACTGCGGGGGATCGGCCCGGTGATCGGCACGCGCACGTGGGGCGGTGTGGTGGGGATCGACAACAGGTTCTCCCTGGCCGACGGTACCGGCGTGACCCAGCCGCGGTACGCCACCTGGTTCGGTGGCGGCGTGGGCTGGTCCGTGGAAAACTACGGCGTGGATCCCGACATCGAAGTGCTCTACCCGCCGCACGCCTATGCCGCCGGCAGGGACCCCCAGCTGGAATACGGGATCGGTGCGCTCAAGGAAATGATCCAGGAACTGCCCACGGACAGGCCCCCGGTCCGCGAAGGCTACCGGCGCCTGAAGCCTGCACCGCTGCCGTCCCGCCGGCACGGCGAATAGGGCCGGCCCGGTAGCAACAGAACAAAGCAGGCCCCGCTCCTCCCGGATAGTCCGGGCGGGGCAGGGCCTGCTCTGTCTCAGGAGCCTTCAGCGTTCATAGCGAACGCGGCAGCGGCCTGGCTGGATCAGGACTGAAGGGTAGCGGCCAGGGTGATGTCGATGCTGGCCAGCGCGCCGGAAACCGGGCACCCAACCTTGGCTTCGCCGGCGATCTTCTGGAATTCCTCTTCGGAAATGCCGGGAATCTTTGCGGACACCGTCAGGTGGCTGCCGGTGATGCCGGTGCCGGGAACGAAGGTCACGTCGGCTTTGGTGTTGACTTCTTCCGGAGCATGTCCGGCCTGGGCGAGCATATTGCTGAACGCCATCGAGAAACAGCTCGCGTGCGCTGCGGCGATCAGCTCTTCCGGGCTGGTCTTGCCCTCGGCCGCTTCGGTGCGGGCCTTCCAGGTAACCTCAAATGTGCCCAGGCCGGAGCTGTCCAGCGTGGTCTGACCCGACCCTGTCATCAGGTCGCCGTTCCATACTGTGTGCGCGGTGCGTGTTGCTGCCATGTCCACTCCTCAAAGTCGGTTCGAACCGGGACCGGCCGTTGCCTGGCCCCGCCGGTTCCAATCCTAGGGATTGAGCGGCGGCCGTGCACAGGGTGTCCGCTCTCAGTGGATTGTGACTGTGCAACCCAGCCGCCCGGCGGCTGCGTGGCGGTCACCGCTTGGCCGTTAAACTTCGACGGCGCCGCACCCCACAGAGGGGGAGCGGCGCCGTCGTGAGTGGTTCAGCCGGCGTTCAGTTCCACATCGTGGCGATGGCCACGTTGAGCAGTGCAAGTCCGCCAACTCCGTGGGCCAGGCCCTTGCTGATGTCTTCGCCCTTTTTGTATTTGCGGCGGCCGATGAAAGCCAGCACGCCGACGGCCAGGGCGATGGCGAACTTGATGCCCAGCTTGAAGTAATTCGCGTCCATGTCCAGGGACGGGATCAAGCCCATCAGCACAATGCCGGTGATGAGCTGAAGAGCTGCGCCGTCGAACTGCCGGGGGTGGACGGTGGGGGTTTTCATGTTCCCGATCCAGATTCCGACGATCATGGCGGCGCCGACGATGTGCAGGAAGACCACGAGGTTGTACACGATAATCATGCGATCAGTCTACGCAGGGGTTCTACATCATGTAGTAAGGCCGGCCGCAGAGTTTGTGTGTCGGCGGAGACAGCGCTGCGCCTTAAAACGCGACGGCGGTGCACGCCTTCCGGTGGTTTCCCACCGGCGCGTGCACCGCCGTCGTGCGGTTCTGGCCTGGGGCTAGAGTCCCAGGTCGGCCTCGAAGGCGCCTTCTTCAAGGCGGGCCTTCAGGGTCTGGAGGAAGCGGCCTGCATCCGCGCCGTCCACCAGGCGGTGGTCGTACGTGAGGGACAGGTACATCATGGAGCGGATGGCGATCGAGTCGTCACCGTTCTCATCGGCCACCACCACGGGGCGCTTGACGATCGCGCCGGTGCCCAGGATGCCGACCTGAGGCTGGTTGATGATCGGGGTGTCGAACAGGGCGCCGACCGAACCGATGTTGGTGATGCTGAACGTTCCGCCGGACAGTTCGTCCGGGCCGATCTTGCCGTCGCGGGTGCGCCCGGCAACGTCGGCGATCTTGGCGGCCAGTCCGGCCAGGTTCAGGTTGCCGGCATCGGAGATGACCGGAACCAGGAGGCCCTTGTCCGTGTCCACTGCGATCGCCAGGTGCTCGGCGTTGTGGTATGTGATTTCCTGCTTGTCCTCGTCGTACGCAGCGTTGAGCTTGGGGTGCTGCTTGAGGGCCTCGGCCACGGCCTTGGCGATGAACGGCAGGAAGGTGAGCTTGACGCCGTTCTGGGCCAGGAAGGAGTTCTTGGCCTTCAGGCGGAGCTTGGCCACCTTGGTCATGTCCACCTCGTGCACCTGAGTGAGCTGCGTGGAGATTTCGAGGGATTCGCGCATACGGCGGGCGATGACCTGGCGGATGCGGGGTGCCTTCTGCGTGGTGCCACGCAGGGAGGAGGCAGCCGGGCCGGCTGGAGCGGCGGACGGCTTGGCCGGTGCTGCTGCAGCGGGAGCGGCCTTGGCTTCTGCCGCGGCGAGGACGTCCTGCTTGCGGATGCGCCCGCCGACGCCGGTACCGGACAGTGATGCGACGTCCACGCCGTGCTGGTTGGCCAGCTTCCGGACCAGGGGAGTCACGTAGCCGGATTCGCCGCCGGCAGCAGGCTCGGCCGCGGGTGCCGGGGCCGTAGCGGGAGCAGGTGCTGCTGCCGCGGCAGGTGCCGCCGGAGCAGGCTCTGCCTTGGGTGCTTCGGGTGCCGGTGCCGCTGCGGGCGCCGGTGCGGCAGGCGCGGCGGCGGGTGCCGGCGCTGCAGCTGGGGCCGGTGCGGAGGCTGCCGCGCCGGAGCCGATGACGGCGAGGACGGCGCCAACTTCGGCGGTTTCGTCTTCGTTGACCCGGATTTCCTGCAGCGTTCCAGCGACGGGGGACGGGATTTCGGTGTCAACCTTGTCCGTGGATACCTCGAGCAGCGGTTCGTCCACTGCAACGGTGTCGCCCACGGCCTTCAGCCAGCGTGTGACGGTTCCTTCGGTGACGCTTTCGCCCAGTGCCGGGAGGGTGACATCGTGGCTTTCGCCGTCCGAAGCGGCGGGTGCTGCCGCTGCGGGAGCTTCTGCAGCCGGTGCTTCTGCGGCCGGGGCTTCCTCGGCCGGGGCCTCTGCAGCCGGTGCTGCTGCTTCGGGGGCTGCGCCGCCGCCGGAGCCGTCGCCGATGCGGACCAGGGGAGCGCCTACTTCAGCGGTCTCGTCTTCGGCTACGAGGATTTCCTCGATGATGCCGGCAATCGGAGAGGGGATTTCGGTGTCTACTTTGTCGGTGGAAACCTCGAGCAGCGGTTCGTCCACCTCTACCCGGTCACCTACCTGCTTGAGCCAGCGGGTGACGGTTCCTTCGGTGACGCTCTCACCGAGGGCGGGCAAGTTAACGGATTCAGACATGTCGTCCCCGTTCTCCTTATTGATCTTTTGTGCGGATGATGGCTGGCTTGTTCGAGCTTAGTGCACCCGGCGGGTCACGCCGGGTGCACAAAGCCCTGTTGTCTTGCTGTGCTGCTGGCTGTAATTAGCCGTGAAGCGGGCGACCGGCCAGGGCCATTGCGGCCTCGCCGAGTGCCTCGTTCTGCGTCGGGTGCGCGTGGATGAGTCCGGCAACATCTTCCGGGTAGGCTTCCCAGTTGACGATCAGCTGGGCTTCGCCGATCTGCTCGCCGACGCGGGTGCCGATCATGTGGACGCCAACAACAGGGCCGTCTTTTTCGCGGACGAACTTGATGATGCCGCCGGTGCCCAGAATGGCGCTCTTGCCGTTTCCGGCCAGGTTGTATTCCGTGCTTTCAACCCTGTCTTCGCCGAACTTCTCCTTGGCGGCCTTCTCGGAGTAACCCACCGAGGCAATCTCGGGATCGCAGTAGGTGACCTTGGGGACGTTGATGTCGTCGACAACCACGGGCTTCAAGCCGGCGATTTCTTCGGCGACGAAGATGCCCTGCTGGAAACCGCGGTGTGCCAGCTGCACGCCGGGAACGATGTCGCCGACGGCGTAGACGTTGCCGACGCCGGTGTGGAGGCGTTCGTTGGTGATCACGAAGCCGCGATCAACCGTGACTCCCGCTTCTTCGAACCCCAGGCCCGCCGTGGACGGTCCGCGTCCGACAGCAACGAGCAGAAGGTCTGCTTCGAAGGTCTTGCCGTCCACCAGGGTGACCTTGACGCCGTCGTTGTCCTGCTCGACGCCCTGGAAGAAGGTGCCGGTGTTGAACTTGATGCCGCGCTTCTTGAAGCTGCGCTCCAGGACCTTGATGATGGATGCGTCCTCGTTGGGCACCAGGGACGGCAGGCCCTCAATGATGGTGACGTCCACGGCGAAGGACTTCCATACCGAAGCGAATTCGACGCCGATGACGCCGCCGCCCAGGACGATGACGCTCTTGGGCACGTAGTCCATCTTCAGGGCTTCGTCGGAGGTGATCACGCGGCCGCCGATTTCCAGGCCCGGAAGGGAGCGGGAGTAGGAGCCGGTGGCGAGGACGATGTTCTTGCCCTTGTAGGCCGTGCCGTTCACGGTGATGGTGTCCGGGGCGGTGAGCTTGCCTTCGCCCTCAATGACGGTGATGCCCTTGCCCTTGATCAGACCCTGCAAACCCTTGAACTTACCGGCAATGATGCCGTCTTTGTAGGCGTTCACGGCGGTCATGTCGATGGACTGGAGCTCCACGTTCACGCCGTACTTGGCGCCGTCGCGGGCGTGGTCGGCAACTTCTGCGGAGTGCAGCAGGGCCTTGGTGGGGATACAGCCGTTGTGCAGGCAGGTGCCGCCCAGTTTGGCCTTCTCAACCAGACCAACGGTCAAGCCAAGCTGTACGGCACGCAGGGCCGTGGCGTATCCGCCGCTGCCGCCACCTAGTACCAGGATGTCGAATTCTTGCGCAGTTGCCTGATCGGCCACTTAGACGCTCCCTCGCGTGAACGATGACGCGATCGTGCGCATCATCTGGTCTTGGAACTTGTACTGCCGTGATTATGCCAGCAGGCAGGTTCTCGTGCATTTGTGACTACCGGGGTTCACCTTAGCGAACCCCTCATCCATGCTCCACCTTGGCGCCGCCTTTGTGGGGCGCTTGTGTCGAGTGTCACGCGGCCATGTGGCCAAGGGATCACGGCCGGTTCTGTGGTCGCAGGTCAAACGGCCGCGTGACAACCCAACAGCACGGGTCAGGGTTCCCCGGGGGTCAGACGGCAGCCGCCAGCATGTCCTCCACGTAGGCAACCAGTGTGCGGACCGTGCAGCCCGTGCCCTGTTTGTGGGTGTAGCCGTAAGGGCTTCCGTTGTTGAAGGAGGGGCCGGCGATGTCGATGTGCGCCCAGGGGATCTGCTCCCCGTCTTTGCCCTTGCCCACAAACTCGCGCAGGAAAACAGCCGCGGTCATCATGCCGCCGTGGCGCTCACCGATATTGGCGAGGTCGGCCACCTGGGAGTCGATGCTCGGGCGCAGTTCCTCCGGCAGCGGCATGGGCCACACCAGTTCGCCCGCACGGTCGGCGGCGGCCTTGAGTGGCCCGGTGACACTGTCAGAGCCCATCACGCCGGCGGTCCTGTTGCCGAGGGCGATGAGCTGCGCACCGGTGAGGGTGGCGACGTCGATGATGGCGTCAGGGTATTCGAGGCTCGCCGCGACGATGCCGTCTGCCATGACCAGGCGGCCCTCGGCATCGGTGTTCAGCACCTCAACGGTCTTGCCGCCGAACATGGTAAGGACATCCGCCGGCCGTGAGGCCGCACCGGAGGGCATGTTTTCTGCGATGCAGAGCCAGGCGGTCGCCTTCACCGGCAGGCCAAGTCCCGCGATGGCCAGCACAGTATTAAGGACGACGGCGGCGCCTGCCATATCGCTCTTCATGTCACCCATGCCAAGGGCCGGCTTGATCGAAATTCCGCCGGTGTCGAACGTGATGCCCTTGCCCACCAAGGCGATTTTTGCGGTGGCCTTTGCAGGGGCGTATTCGACCTTCACCAGGCGGGGCTGGCGCGTGGACCCCTTGCCCACGCCCATGATGCCGCCGAAGCCTTCCTTTTCCAGGCGCTTTTCGTCCCAGACCGTGACCTTAACAGGCAGGCCCTTGGACAGTTCCTTGGCGGCTTCCGCAAAGGATTCGGGGTAGAGGTGGCTGGGCGGCTGGTTGACCAGGGACCGCGTGGCGTTGACGGCTTTGCCGATCAGGCCTGCCCGCGTCAGCGCAGAGCGCAGCGCATCATTGGCGGTAACGTCCGTGTAGATCACCGCGTTGCGGACCGGATCCTTCAGCCCGTCGTTGGACGACCGGTACTCGGTGAACGAATAGGCTCCCAGTGCGGCACCTTCGGCCACCGCCGCGACGTCGGCGACTCCCGCAGTTGGGAGCGCGAGGACAACGGTGGGCAGGCCGCTGAGCTGGCGGACGGCGGAACCTGCGGCACGCCGCAGGGCCTCTTCGGTCAGCGGGCGGCCAGCGGCCACCTTGCCGACGCCGGCGAGGACCAGGACCCCGGAACCCGTTTCCGGCAGGCCGGGCAGCCGGACGACCTGGTCAGCGGCGCCGGTGACGCCCAGGACCTTCAGGGAGTCAGTTAGCGCTTCAGCCGATTTTGCGGTCAGCGGATTCTCAAGCAGGACGGGGCCGTCCGATCCCTGTCCCACGCCGATGACAACGGCGTCACTGGGGGTCCTCTTCAGGTCCTTAGCGAGGGTACTAAGGTTGATTTCAGTATTCTTGACCACGGGGTAAGTCCTCAATTCTCGAAAAGGCTGTTCGCGCTGGTATGGATGTCAGGCGCTCGGCCATGGAAATCCGGCGGCCGTCCGATCGGGACGTCGCCGGGGTGCCGGTAAACCCGTCCGGCGGGCCATTCACGATCGTAGCCGCTGCGGGCCGCGGCAGCGGAATCTCCTGAGACCTGCGCCACACCCGCTGGCGGAATTCAGGGGTGCCTGGCCGCGTTGTACAAGATATTCACCCGACTCTTTGAAAGGACGACGCCGTGCTTGAACGGATTTCCGGTTCCCTGCTGGACCCCGATGCGCTCTATGCGAGCAACATCGAGCTGTTCCACAGCCCGGCGCTCCGCGGGCTGAACCTGGTGATGGGTTTCACTGGCTTCGCCGATGCCGGCCACGTGGTGAAGCAGATCAATGCGGAGCTCCTGGACACCCTCGACGCCGAGACGGTGGCGGTGTTCGACGCCGACCAGCTCATCGACTACCGGTCGCGGCGGCCCCACATCTCCTTTGTGGAGGATCACTTGCAGGACTATCAGCAGCCGAAGCTGGCGCTGTACAAGCTGACGGACGGGCTCGGCAGCCCCTTCCTGCTGCTGGCCGGTTTTGAACCCGACCTTCAATGGGAGCGGTTCGCGCGCGCCGTCGTCGGCATTGTGGAAAAGCTGGACGTGAACCTCGTGACCTGGATCCACTCCATTCCCATGCCGGTGCCGCACACGCGCCCGGTGGGTGTGACCGTCCACGGCAACCGTCCGGAACTGATCGAGGGCATCTCGGTCTGGAAGCCCACCGTTGACGTTCCGGCGGCCGTGGGCCACATTCTGGAGCTGCGGCTGATGGAAGCCGGGCGCAATGTTGCCGGCTACGTGATCCACGTTCCGCACTACCTCGCTGAGGCGGAGTACCCGCCGGCCGCCGTCGCCGGACTCGAATTCCTCGGTGCCGCGACGTCCCTGATGCTGCCGGCGGACCGGCTGCGCGAAGCGGGCCGGGAAGTGGGGCGCCAGATCGCCGAGCAGGTGGCCGCCTCCGAAGATGTGCAGCAGGTGGTCACCCGGCTGGAGGAGCGGTACGACGAGAAGGCCGAAGGCACAGTCCGGCGCTCCCTCCTGGCCGATGAAAATGACGAACTGCCCAACGGGGACGAGCTGGGCGCGGCA
Organism: Pseudarthrobacter sp. MDT3-1; assembly: GCF_054510755.1. NCBI lineage: Bacteria > Bacillati > Actinomycetota > Actinomycetes > Micrococcales > Micrococcaceae > Pseudarthrobacter > Pseudarthrobacter sp. MDT3-1. Next base: position 114,863 of record NZ_JBTNDX010000005.1, read on the forward strand.
GTGGAGGCCTACTTGGCCCGCGAGAACCCGCACCCGTAGCCCCGCCCCACGGCGTCCGCCTGGCAGACGCTTGCCCTGGTCCGGGCAGCAGCCCGGGCATAATGAGGGGGTGACTGCACCCCGAGCCTGGCTGATCTGGACCATCGGCATCTTCGCCTACCTTGTGGCCGTCTCCCAGCGCACGTCATTCGGTGTGGTGGGACTTGAGGCCACCGAGCGGTTCCATGCCGGCGCGTCTGCCATCTCCTTCTTTACGGTGCTGCAATTGCTGGTCTACGCCGGCCTGCAGATCCCCGTGGGCCTGCTGGTGGACAGATTCGGCTCGCGCGCCATGATCGCCGGTGGAGCCGTCCTGATGGGTCTTGGCCAGCTCCAGTTGGCCTTCGCCGACACCATCCCCGGCGGTGTGGCGGGGCGGGTTCTGGTGGGCGCCGGGGACGCCATGACCTTTATTTCCGTGATCCGCCTGATTCCGTTGTGGTTCGCGCCGGCCAGGGTTCCCCTGGTCACCCAGCTGACGGGCATGTCAGGCCAGCTCGGGCAGCTTTTCAGTGTGCTTCCCTTCGCCTTTGTCCTGCATTCCTTCGGCTGGACCTCCGGTTTCCTGATGCTGGCGGGCATGGCGGGCGTGGCGGTTGTCCTGGTGCTGGTGCTCTTGAAGGACCACCCGCCCGGTGCGCCCGCGCCGCAGGCGCAGCAGGGGTTGAAGGCCACAGGCGCCTCGCTCGCGCGGGCATGGCGCCAGCCTGGCACCCGGCTGGGGATGTGGAGCCACTTCACCATCCAGTTCAGCGGCACCGTCTTCGCCATGACCTGGGGCTATCCGTTCCTGATCTCGGGGCAGGGCCTGGATGCCGGAACCGTGGCCGGCCTGATGACCTTGTACGTTGCGGCGGCGATGGCGGTGGGCCCCTTCATTGGGCAGTTCGTTTCCCGCCACCCGCTTCGCCGGTCAACGATGGTCCTGCTCATCGCCGGCGCCACGGCCTCTGCCTGGGCCGCGGTGCTGCTGATGCCTGGCCGTTCCCCGCTATGGCTGCTGGCGTGCCTGGTGGTCGTCCTGGCCATCGGGGGGCCGGGATCGATGATCGGGTTTGATTTCGCACGGACGTTCAATCCGGCGCACAGGATCGGAACCGCAACGGGCATCGTGAATGTGGGCGGCTTTATCGCGGCCCTCGTGGCCATCTTCCTGATCGGCCTGGTGCTGGACGTCCTGCTGGCCAGCGGCTATTCCGACGGCGTCCTGTACGGGTTGGAACCGTTCCGGATCGCGCTCAGCGTACAGTTCCTGCTGCTGGGCTTTGGCGCCGCCATGACGATTGTCTGTCGGCGCAAAGTACGGCGCCAGATGGCAGCGCAAGGTGTTGTGGTGGCACCATTGTTTCGGGCCATGGCGCAGCAGCGGCGGGCGAACCTGGCCCAGCGTCGCCAGCCGTCCGAGACCAAGGACCGCGCGGATAAAGACTGACACCTTTCCTGAACAGGCAGGTTATTCACATACGGCAAGTTGGCGCTTCACCGCGGCTCGCGCGGCGCCAAAGCTGGAACCATGAAACCTTCAGAACACCTGACCGTCCGAGGCCCTGAAGACATCCTCGGGTTCATTCCGCATTCCCTGGGCTACTGGCCGGCCGACAGCCTGGTTGCGATGACCCTGCAGGGGAACCGGCTGGGAGCAACCCTGAGGCTGGATCTTCCAGGCCCGGAAACCCTCGCGGACCCGCGGGAGTACGCGCGCACGGTGCGCGATTATCTCCTGGCTGACAAGAATGCCGACGCCGCCTTGTTGGCATGCTTCACCAACGACGGCTGGATGGAACCACCTGGAACCTACCGCGGGCTATTGGATGCACTCCAGAGGGTCCTAGGCGCCGCGGGGATGCCGGTGCGGGACGCCTGGTATGTCGGCGACTCCTTCTGGCGTGATGCTTTCTGCACCGATCCGTCCTGCTGCCCCTCGCCGGGCCGGTCTGTTCAGGCGATCCGGGACAGCATGCTTAATGCCGAGATGGTCTTCCGCGGCAGCAGTGTTGGGCCCGCGCCGGAGTACGGGGCGCATCCTCCATCCCTGCTTTCCGGCGAGGACCGGGCAGCCGTCCTTGCCTCTGAGGCCACGTGGGCGGCACAGCTGGACCGGCGACGGGGGAGCAGGGAACAGTTCGGCCAGCTGATGGTCCAGTGGGAGGCCCTGCTGGCCAACCAGCCTGGGCCTCTGCCCGTCAATGACGTTGCCTTCCTACGCGCGTCGCTCCGGGTCCCCGCCTGGCGTGACGCCGTCCTGGTGATGGCCGCCGCCGGTCAGGCGGCTGCCCTGGCGGGTGCCGAGATGTTCGGCATCTTCGATGTCGGCTGCATCCTGGCTCCGGTGGGGCCCATGCTCCCGGGGCCCTTACCATCCGGACTTCCAGCGTCGGGAGCCGGACTGACAGGACGGGAGCCAGCCGGAACGCGTGCTACCGGACCCGGTACTCGCAGCATGCCTGCCATTCCAGGATATGGCGAAGTCCTGTTGGGTCTGGACCCGGTGGTTCCTGCCTGGCACACCCTTAACAGCCTGGACAAAGTGCTGGAACAGCTGTCGGCGTGCGGCGGGCAGGCCGGTGCAGCCGCGCTGACCGGGCGTGGGTGGATCGCGTGGTGCAGGGGTAGGGGCTCCTACGCTGCTGCGTACCTCGGCCGCGCCCTTGACGAGGAGCCAGGCTACCGGCTCGCCGAACTCATGCTTGAGCTGGTCCGGCGCGGCAGCCTCTGCGGCTGGGCTGCACGGAAAGAGGCCGCCTGGCGGAAATTCGAACCGGATGCAGCCTGACCGAATTCCGCCTGACCGGTTTGGATGGGGGCAGCGTTGAGGTCGGGTTTGGGAAAACCGTGAGACAATGGTTGCCGAGACCCGGTTGGGTCCGTGAATCAAGTGCATGTGATGAAGCCCCGTTGGGAACATTACAGCCGCCCCGGCAGTTCTACTTGTAGACTCTGCCGGCCGTGGTTGCACCTGATATTCATCACGGACTTGACAGGGTCATAGTGGTGTTGCCCGTATGGTGATTCCACAGACCGCCGCTAGAAAGGTTTTCTGTGACCCCGTCTTCCGCGAAGAAGGAACCCGCCGCCCAGGACGATTTGTCCCCTGAGGCGAAGCAGGCTGCAACGAACGCCAAGCGAGCAGCGACGCGGGCGGCCAACAAAGCCATCAAGGATGCCTCCGGTGACACCGGTTTGGACGGCAAGCCTGAGCCCAAGAAGCGCGGGCCCAAGCCCGGCGCCAAAGCCGCTGCCGAAGCAGCCGGAAAATCAGCCCGCGGCGCATCGGACGATGATGAGGACGTTGAGGAAGACCTCGACGACATCAACATCGCCGACGACAGCGAGATTAACGCCGCCAAGGCCGCATCAGCAGCCACGGGCAAGGGTTTTGTCTACTCGGATGCCGATGATGACGATGCCCCTGTCCAGCAGGTGATGTCGGCTGGCGCCACGGCTGACCCCGTCAAGGACTACCTCAAGCAGATCGGTAAGGTTGCGCTGCTCAATGCCGAGCAGGAAGTTGACCTCGCCCTCCGGATCGAAGCCGGACTCTTCGCCGAAGAGAAAATCAACGCCGACGACGGCTCGATGGACCCCAAGTTCAAGCGTGAACTTGAGTTCGTCATCCACGACGGCAAGCGCGCCAAGAACCACCTGCTCGAAGCCAACCTCCGCCTCGTGGTCTCGCTGGCCAAGCGCTACACCGGCCGCGGCATGCTGTTCCTGGACCTTATCCAGGAAGGCAACCTGGGCCTCATCCGCGCTGTTGAGAAGTTCGACTACACCAAGGGCTTCAAGTTCTCCACGTACGCCACGTGGTGGATCCGCCAGGCCATTACCCGGGCCATGGCAGACCAGGCCCGTACCATCCGCATCCCGGTGCACATGGTTGAAGTCATCAACAAGCTGGCCCGCGTGCAGCGCCAGATGCTCCAGGACCTGGGCCGCGAACCCACACCCGAAGAGCTGGCCCTCGAACTGGACATGACTCCCGAGAAGGTCGTCGAGGTCCAGAAGTACGGCCGCGAACCGATCTCCCTGCACACCCCGCTGGGTGAAGACGGTGACTCCGAGTTCGGTGACCTCATCGAGGATTCCGAGGCCGTGGTTCCCGCCGACGCGGTGAGCTTCACGCTCCTGCAGGAACAGCTGCACTCCGTCCTGGACACTCTGTCCGAGCGCGAAGCCGGCGTGGTGGCCATGCGTTTCGGCCTGACCGACGGCCAGCCGAAGACTTTAGACGAAATTGGCAAGGTCTACGGTGTCACGCGTGAGCGGATCCGCCAGATCGAATCCAAGACCATGTCCAAGCTCCGCCACCCGTCACGGTCGCAGGTCCTGCGAGACTACCTGGACTAGATCAGGACTCAGGCAGTGCGGGTCCCCTTCGGCCCATCATCTTCGGATGGATGGGCCGAAGGGGACCCGCTTTTCCTGTCTGCGGCTTCATGGCAAGTTCACGACAGAAGAGGACCCCTCCGGCTGGAGGGGTCCTCTTCGAGGTGTATCAGGTTGTGGTGCGCCTGGTCAGTCGACGGACACGGGAGCCTTCTCGTGAAGCCTGCCCGTCTCGTCGTGCCAGTCGGAGCTCAACGGCCTCAGCGTAGCCTCGATTGCACGGGCGTGGTGGCCGCAGAACAGCAGCTCACCGCCGGAGGACTCGAGTACAACGCGGACATATGCCTGAGCCCCGCAACGATCGCACCGGTCCAGTGCGTTGAGTGTGCGGTCTGCCACTGCTGTTGTCATGTCGGCCTCCTTAGTAGATCTGTATGTCCATATAACCAGTATTCGTACCAATCCCATCGCAAGGACGGGTCAAGTTCGCTGTCCGCGTAGCCACAAGAATTGATCAAGCCGCCGGTTTCGGTCACGGAAAGATAACGAGTGGCCTTGCCCACAGCCCGTGGGAAGTGTGGCAGCCCGCTGTCTGCTGCCGCGCCGACTAGGCTTGATGGAGCGCCCGCAGCGCCAGCTGTTCCGTCACTGAAGGAGTTCACAACCCGTGGCACCAAGTTCTGATTACACCGCCCGGCACCTTTCTGTCCTGGAGGGCCTCGAGGCCGTCCGCAAGCGCCCCGGCATGTACATCGGTTCCACCGATTCGCGCGGGCTGATGCACTGCCTGTGGGAGATCATCGACAACTCGGTGGACGAAGCGCTTGCCGGATTTGGACACGACATCAAGATCATCCTGCACGCGGACAACTCGGTGGAAATCCACGACGACGGCCGCGGCATCCCTGTGGACACGGAACCCAAGACGGGGCTCACCGGCGTCGAGGTGGTCTTCACCAAGCTCCATGCGGGCGGCAAGTTCGGCGGCGGGTCCTACACGGCCTCCGGCGGCCTGCACGGCGTGGGCGCCTCCGTGGTGAACGCCCTGTCTGCGCGCCTGGACGTTGAAGTGGACCGCGGCAGCAAGACCTACAAAATGTCGTTCCGGCGCGGCGAGCCTGGGCGCTTCAAGGACCAGGGATCCAAGCTGGACCCGTCGGCGGTGTTTGCGCCGTTTGTGGACGGCTCGGTGCTCGATGTGGTGGGCAAGGCGAAGCGTGGTGTGACCGGGACCCGGATCCGCTACTGGGCGGACCGCCAGATTTTCACGCCGGACGCCAAGTTCTCCTACGACGAACTGGCCGCACGGGCGCGCCAGACGTCCTTCCTGGTACCGGGACTCAAGCTCACCGTCCGCGATGAGCGCAGGCTGCCCGGTACCCCCGGTGAAGCAGCCGGCCACGAAGAGGTGTTCCACCACGACGGCGGCCTGTCCGAGTTCGTCGAGTTCCTCGCCGCCGATCCCGGAGTGACCGACGTCTGGCGGCTGCACGGCTCAGGCAAATTCAAGGAAACCGTGCCGGTACTCGACGAACGGGGCCATAGCCAGCTCGCCGAGGTTGAACGTGACTGCGAAGTGGACGTGGCTCTCCGGTGGGGCATCGGCTATGACAGCACCGTCCGCAGCTTCGTCAACATCATCGCCACGCCCAAAGGCGGAACCCACCAGTCGGGCTTCGAGCAGGCGCTGGTCAAGACGTTCAGGAAAGCAGTGGAGGCCAACGCCCGCAAGCTGAAGGCCGGCAACGACAAGATCGAGAAGGATGACATCTTCGCCGGCCTGACAGCTGTCCTGACGGTCCGGCTGGCCGAACCGCAGTTCGAAGGCCAGACGAAGGAAATCCTAGGCACCTCCGCCGTCCGCGCCATCGTGTCGAAAGTGGTGGAGCAGGAGATCACCGCAAAGCTGAATTCGGCCAACCGGAACGACAAAGCCCACTCAGCGCTGCTCCTGGAAAAGATCGTCAGCGAGATGAAGTCCAGGATTTCCGCGCGGGTGCACAAAGAAACCCAGCGGCGCAAGAATGCCCTGGAAACCTCGTCCATGCCCACCAAGCTTGCCGACTGCCGGACGGACGACGTCGACCGTTCCGAACTCTTCATCGTGGAAGGCGACTCCGCACTGGGAACCGCCAAGCTGGCGCGGTCCTCGGACTTCCAGGCGCTGCTGCCCATTCGCGGCAAGATCCTGAACGTGCAGAAGGCGTCCGTGGGGGACATGCTGTCCAACACGGAGTGCGCTGCGCTGATCCAGGTGGTGGGTGCGGGATCCGGACGCAGCTTCGACATCAACGCGGCCCGGTACGGCAAGGTCATTCTCATGACCGACGCCGACGTCGACGGCGCCCACATCCGGACCCTGCTGCTGACACTCTTCTTCCGGTACATGCGCCCCATGATCGACGCCGGACGGGTCTATGCTGCCGTGCCGCCGCTGCACCGGGTGGAGGTCATCAACGCCGGGCAGAAAGCCAACGAGATGATCTACACCTACTCGGAGGCGGAACTCCATGTGCTCCTGCCCCGGCTGGCCAAGGAAGGCAAGCGCTACAAGGAACCGATCCAGCGGTACAAGGGCCTGGGCGAGATGGACGCCGGACAACTTGCCGAGACCACCATGGACCCGCGGCACCGGACGCTCCGCAAGGTGGGGATCGAGAATGCCAAGCATGCCGAAGACACGTTCGACCTGCTGATGGGATCCGATGTTGCCCCGCGCAAGGACTTCATCATCGCCGGCGCCTCCAGCCTGGACCGGGAGCGGATCGACGCCTGATGTCCTGTGATGGCGAGGCCGGCGTCGGCACAGCCCATGCCGGGGTTTAGTCCGGACGGCGGTTCCATCCGCGGCGTCGGTTCAGCCCAGCAGGCCCGGCACGATCAGCAGGGCGGTGGGCACGGCCAGGAGCAAGGCGGAGCCGGCAAGCACCAGCCCGCGGGCGGCGGCAGGCAACTGCGGCTCAGGGGACAGCAGCCGGCTGACCCGGGAGATAGTGGTCCGGGCAGAACCAGAGACGGCGCCTGTGGGCGCCTCAAGTCCGTCCAGGGCAAGGCCGGGGTGCGCGGACGGTATGGCGGCGGCCGCCATGCTTCCCGCCATCCCCGCCCCCATCCCTGCCGTCATACCTCCGGTAGGTCCGCTGGCCACAATGGCGATCGCCTTGATGAGTGTGGCTTTGCCTTCCGACTTCAACGCGACGTCGTCAGCCAGCATTTCGATGAGCGAGTTCACCGCCTCCTGAGCGAGGCGGGTGGTGGGCAACCAGGGGAGTGCCTGGCGCCACGCGGCAAACGCCCAGAGCAGAAGATGGTGGCGCTGGTTGAGGTGGGCATTCTCGTGGCTCAGGACGGCCCGCAACTCAGCCGGCTCCAGCGCGGCCATCAGGCCGTCCGAGAGCACCGTCACGGAGCGGGCCCCGCCGGGCAGGCAATAGGCGACGGGTGAATCGTGGCTGATGACCACCGTGCGGGCCGCGTCGACGGACGGGGCGGCCAACAGGGCCAGGAGTTCCCGGTGCCGACGCCGCTGCCGTTCGATCTTGTAGTAGGTCAGCAAGAGGGTGAAGACCAGGTGGGCGGTGAGCAGCGCCGCGGCGGACAGGGCGAACAGATGCCAGAAGCCCAAGGCCGTGGTGGGCGCGTTGAACAGAACCATATCCGCCAGCCCGCGAAGCCCGGAGATGAGGTTATCTCCGATCGGTTCAAGCCCGTAGACCAGCATGGCGCCGATCATGGACAGCCCGCCCGCAAGTGCTATTGCCTGCCACAGCAGCATGGCCGTGAACGGTGACCGGGCAGGCCACGAGGCACGGGAAAGCAGGATAGGCACTGGCCACGCCAGGACTATCGCGAGGACCGCCAGCAGGTACGAGGTCCAGAACATGGTCCGCTAGATGTGGCCAAGCAGCTTGCGCAGCGTTTCCGCTTCACTGTCCGTAACGGAGCCAATGAACCGTGCCAGCACGGCTTCACGGTCAGGCGCTGAGCCCAGCACTTCGTGCATCAGCTCGGCCGTGTGGTCTTCCCTGCTGGAAACGGCCTGGTAGCGGTGCGGCCGCATACCGCGTTCACGCTCCACAAGGCCCTTCTTCTCAAGCCGTGAGAGGACGGTCAGGACCGTGGTGACGGCAAGCTCCTTGCCCTCATGCCCGGCAGCATCCCCTTTTGCCTCGGTGGTTGTTGCCAGTCTGTCGCGCAGGGTATTCGCGGTGGCTGCTTCGTGGCCCGCCCAGAGCAGATCCATCACTGCCCGTTCCAGTTCGCCAAGACTTGCCATTGCAATACTTCCTTCGATTTCCCCGCACCGGGCCGTTGACGGCCGCGGTGACTGCACTATGCGCTACAGATACAAAAACAAATTTACCTGTTTTTCGCCTGAGTTTCTACGTACGGTAGAACACTCGGCGCGCCGCGGCCTTGTGGGAGCCACTTCCAGGTGGAACTGTTGGTTTACAGTGCCCGCCGCATTGTTCTACACTCTGTAGAAGTCAAAGTTCTACGTCACGTAGAAAAATTGCACCGCCAACCCGAGGGACTGCTGTGGAAGCTCTGGAAATCGCACGCTGGCAATTCGGCATCACCACCGTCTACCACTTCATGATGGTGCCGCTCACCATCGGACTGGGCCTGGTGGTGGCCGTGATGCAGACGTTCTGGCACCGCACCGGCAAGGTGGAATACCTCCGGATGACCAAGTTCTGGGGCAAGCTCTTCCTGATCAACTTCATCATGGGCGTGGCCACCGGCATTGTGCAGGAGTTCCAGTTCGGCATGGCCTGGAGCGAGTACAGCCGCTTCGTTGGAGACGTGTTCGGGGCGCCGCTGGCCCTGGAGTCGCTGCTGGCCTTCTTCGTTGAGTCCACGTTCCTGGGCCTGTGGATCTTCGGCTGGAAGCAGCTGAAGCCTGGCATCCACCTGGCCTGCCTCTGGGTGGCCGTGGTGGGATCGGTGTTCTCCGCCTACTTCATCATCGTGGCCAACAGCTGGATGCAGCATCCGGTGGGCGCGGAGATCATTGACGGCCGGCCGGTCATGACCGACGCCTGGGCCGTGTTCACCAACAACACGGCCCTGGTGGCCTTTCCGCACACGCTGATGGGAGCGCTGGCCGTTGCCGGCGGTTTCCTCCTGGGCATCGCCTGGTACCATCTCTGGCGCAGGCGCACGGACGGCATCGACACCATCGGCGCCGACGGGAAGGTGATTCCCGGCGAAGCCGCCATCCCCGGCCGGGACCGGACCGATTACAAAGTGTGGATCCGCTCGTTGCGGATCGGCGCCGTCGTCGCCATGATCTCGTTCGCCGGTACCGCCCTGACCGGCGACCTGCAGGGCAAACTCATGTTTGAGCAGCAGCCTATGAAGATGGCCGCGGCTGAGGCCGCGTGCCACGACGGCACCGGTTTCTCCGTGCTCAGCGTCGGGAACCTTGGCTCCAGGAACTGCGATGAGATTGTGGCCCTGATCGAAGTTCCGGGCATCCTCTCCTTCCTGGCCAATGGCGACTTCACCACCGAGGTCAGGGGCGTCAACGGACTCCTGGACCAGTACAAGGCCGACTACGGAACCCACCTGCCGGACAACCCGATCTACGGCGAGCGGGCCGGCCAGGAGATCGAGTACGTCCCGGTTATGGAAGTCACCTACTGGGGCTTCCGGATGATGATCGGCTTCGGCGGCCTTGCGGCACTGGCGGCGCTCATTGCGCTCTGGGTTACCCGGAATGGCACGGTGCCCGCGTCCCGTTGGCTGATGCGCCTGGCGGTGTTCGGCATCCTGGCCCCGTTCGGCGCCAACGCGGCCGGCTGGATTTTCACCGAGATGGGCCGACAGCCGTTTGTGGTGGCCCCCAACCCGGACCTGAACGGCATCGACCAGGTGTTTATGTTCACCGCGGCCGCAGTCTCACCGGGAGTGTCGGCCGGTGAGCTGCTGACGTCACTGATCGTCCTGACCGCCGTCTACGCTGCGCTGCTGGTGGTTGAGGTCAAGCTCCTGGTCAAGTTCATCCGGGGCGGTGTGGTGTCCGCGATGCCGGAACTGGCCCACACGCCGGCCGACAAAAACGGGGACGCCAGCAAGGGCCCCGGCACTGGCAAGCCCGCCGACGACGTCCTGGCATTCGCCTACTAAGAAGAGCAGAGGATACTCGAGCATGGAACTGCTGCCCACCATCTGGTTCATCGTCATCGCGGTGCTTTGGACCGGCTACCTCTTCCTTGAAGGCTTTGACCTCGGCGTGGGAATGCTGATGAAGCTTTTCGCGCGGAACAACACCGAGCGCCGGGTGCTGCTGAACACCGTCGGCCCGGTCTGGGACGGCAACGAGGTCTGGCTGATCACGGCCGGAGCCGCAACGTTTGCGGCGTTCCCGCTCTGGTACGCCTCGCTGTTTTCCGCCCTCTACCTCCCGCTCCTGGTGGTGCTGGTTGCCCTCATCTTCCGTGCCGTGGCGTTCGAATACCGCGGCAAGGGTGACACGGACATATGGCGGTCGCGCTGGGACTGGGCCATAGCCCTCGGCTCTTTCTTCGCCGCCTTCGGCGTCGGCGCTGCCCTGGCCTTGACCACCACCGGCCTGCCGCTGAACGCGAACGGTGACCGCGAAGGCGGTGCGTTCGCGTGGTTCAGCGGTTACGCCGTACTGGGCGGGCTGGCCGTGGTGGGGTTCTCCCTGCTGCACGCGCTGGCGTTCCTCGCATTGAAGACCGACGGCGACGTGCGCCACCGCGCGCGCCGCTGGTTCGTCCGGCTGCTTCCGGTCCTGCTGCTGCCTTTGGCAGGCTGGGCACTCTTCATCCAGTTCCTGGAGGGCAAGCCGTGGACCTGGGCGGCCGTGATCGTGGCCGTCATTGCCGCAGCAGCCGCTTGGTTCCTGGCACGGCGGGGATCCGAAGGCAGGGCGTTTATGGCGATGGGGGTCTTCCTCATCCTCGGCAGCGCGTCAATCTTCGGTGCGGTGTTCCCGGTGGTGCTGCCCTCCACCCTGGACCCTGCCTTTGACCTCACTGTTGCCAACGCGTCGTCGTCCGATTACACGCTCGGGCTCATGAGCGTGGTGGCAGCCGTTGGCCTGCCCCTCGTGATCACTTACCAGGCGTGGACCTACTGGGTGTTCCGGCGCCGTGTCAGCGCGTCCCAGATCCCCGCGGCGCACAGCTTCCTGCCGGCCATTGCTGTCCGGGCATTCACCACGAAGGGCTGACCGGCTGTGCGCCCAGACTTTCCGGCCGGACCGGCCACCCGCTCCGCCATCTACTGGCTTGGCCTGCTGGCAGCGCTGAAGGCGCTGTCACTGGTCCTGATGGGGCAGGCCGTGGCTGCCATGCTGGCCGGGCTGGCCACCGGGAACGGGTCGTGGGCCGAGCAGCTGCCCTGGGGCCTGGCGGGCGTTGTCCTAAGGTCCGCCACAGTCTGGGCCCAGGGCATCGCCGCGCGCCGCGCCGCGCTGGGCATCAAGGAGGAACTCCGCTCCGAGCTGCTGGCCCGGGCCCTGCGGAACGGTGCTCGGAGCACCGGTCCGGCCGATGGCGGGCTGGCCGTCCTGGCTACGCGCGGGCTGGATGCGCTGGACAGCTACTACACGCAGTTCCTCCCCGCCCTCGTGAACTGCGCCGCGATCCCGCTGCTGCTCGGGGCCCGCATCCTGTTCACGGACTGGGTCAGCGCGGTGGTGATTGTCCTGACTGTTCCGCTCGTTCCGCTGTTTATGGTGCTGATTGGCCGCTATACCGAGGACCATGTCCGCGAGGCCCAGGAAACCCTGACCCGGCTTTCCGCACACATGCTGGAACTGGCCAAGGGCCTTCCCGTGCTGGTGGGGCTGGGCCGTGCCACCGCGCAGCGCAAGGCCCTAGAGGAGATCTCGGAGGAATACCGCGCCAGGACCATGGGGACGCTGCGCACCGCATTCCTGTCCGCACTGGCGCTGGAACTGATCGCAACCATTTCCGTAGCAGTGGTTGCCGTATTCATCGGCGTCCGCCTGGTGCACGGCGACATGCCGCTTGAGGCCGGCCTCCTGGCGCTGATTCTTGCGCCGGACTGCTACCTGCCGCTGCGCGAGCTGGGCGCCGCCCACCACGCCAGTGATGACGGCCGGGCGGCCCTGGCCGAGACCAGGAAGGTCACTGAAGCACCCGAGCCGCAACCGCTGCCCGCACAGGGACGCGAGGCTGCCGCGTCCGACGGCGGCAGCCGGTGTTCCGTGCCCGGGTCCGGGGGAGTGACGGTCACCGACCTCAGTGTCACGTACTCCGGACGGTCCGCCCCCGCCGTCGGGCCGTTAACGTTTACTGCCCCGCACGGGCTGATCACCGCCCTGGACGGTCCCAGCGGCGCCGGCAAAAGCACCGTCCTTGGCGTGCTGGCCGGGACCATCGGCGACGGCGGCGGAACCACAGTTTCCGGCCGCCTCTCCGGCCTGGCACGCGACGCGGTCGCCTGGGTCCCGCAGCATCCGGTCATGGTGGCGGACTCCGTGCTCGAGGAGGTCATGCTGTACCTCGGTGGCGGAAGGGGCTCAGATACTCCGGCAGCAGCCGAGACGGCCACGGATTGTCTGGCCGCTGCGGCTGCCGGCCACCTCACCGGCCACCATCCGGCCGAACTGAGCCCGGGCGAGCTGCGGCGCGTTGCGCTGGCCCGCGGCCTGGCCCGCATCAGGTCCGGTGCCACCTTGCTGCTTCTCGACGAGCCCACCGCACACCTTGACGGCGTGTCGGCGGCGCTGGTGCAGGACTCGATCCGTGCGCTCCGGGGCCAGGTCACCATCATCCTGGTGGCCCACGACCAGCAGACCCGCGAGCTGGCTGACCACCTGGTGCCTGTTTCCGCCCACGGCATCACGGCGCCCTCCGACGGAGCTGTGCTGTCAGCAGGGACAGGGCCGTCCGGAACCGTGTGCGACGGAACCGGGGCCATTGTGGAGCAAGAGCATGCCCCGGAAATTTCCGGGCGTCATCCGGCGAGGACGCAGACGCCCGCGGCCGGGGATTCCCGGCCAGGCTGGACTGTCCGTCTGCTGGCCGGCCTGCTGGCACCGGTGGCTGGCCGGTTCACCGGCGCCGCCGTGGTGGGGACTTTTGCCGCCCTTTTCGCTGTTGCCCTGTCTGGCCTTTCCGGCTGGCTTATCATCAGGGCCAGCGAACAGCCGCCCATCCTGTACCTGCTCGCTGCCATCGTCGGGGTGCGATTCTTTGGGATCGGGCGCGCCGTCCTGCGCTACTGGGAACGGCTCCTGCTGCACGATGCCGTGTTCGGCGCCCTCACCCGCCTGCGCGGCCGGCTCTGGGAATCACTGAGCCGCAAGGCACTCTCACTGCGGCGGCTCCTACAGGGCGGCAACGTCCTGGGTACGGTGATTGACGACGTCGACACCGTCCGGGACCTGCTGCCGCGGGTTGTGCTGGCGCCCGCAACGGCGCTGGCCGTGGCCGGTTCAACGCTGGTGGCAACCGCCCTCGTGGCGCCTGCCGCGCTGCCGGCCGTTGCCTTGGCAGCAGCTTTCAGCCTGTTCGTGGCGCCGGCCGCCGCCCTGTGGGGGGACCGCCGCTCGGCCACAGCGGAACAGAGCCTGCGGGCAGGCGTCCTGCGGCGCACGTCCGCCGCGCTGGATGCCCGGGCGGAGCTGCACGCGAACGGCATCGCTGCAACAGTCCTGGACGCGCTGCGCGCCGAGGACCGCCTGGCCACCCGGGCATCGCAGCGTTCCGCCTGGGCCGAAGGCCTCGGCCAGGCCATCACCGTCGCCGCCTGCGGCACCGCCGCCTTGGGTGCTGCCGTTCTGACCGCACCCCAGGTGCTGGCAGGAACCATGGAGCCCGCCACCGCCGCGGTTGCTGTCCTGCTGCAGCTTGCACTCGTGGAACCGTACGCGGCGATGACGACGGCGGTGCGCCAGTACCCGGCGCTACGCAGCGTTATGCGCCGGGTCGGTGAGTCAGGGGTGCTGGATGGCGGTGCCACGGAAACCGGGGCCGGCGACGGCCTGCATGCTGTCCCCGCCCGTTCCGGTGCCGCCCCGGGGGTTGAACTGGAAGGCGTCGGGGCGGCCTGGCCCGGCGGGAAACCCGTGTTCTCCGGGGTCTCCGCAACGGCCGGACCCGGCACGTGGCTGGCGGTCACCGGACCGTCCGGCGCGGGGAAATCCACGCTGCTCGCCGTCCTGCTGGGATTCCTGCCGGCCGCCACGGGCCGGGCCGCGGTGACCGGCACGGTGGCCTGGTGCCCGCAGGAGGCACACCTGTTCGATTCGACGCTGCGGGGCAACCTGATGCTGGGCGTCCATGCCCCGCCTACCACCGATGCGCCGCCTACCACTGGTGCGCCTGCCGCCGGTGAAGCCGAGCTGGAAGCGGCGTTGGCCGCCGTCGGCCTCAGCGCCCTGGTGTCGCGGCTGCCGGCCGGGCTGGACACCCGGATCGGGCCGGGTGGTTCCTTCCTCAGCGGCGGCGAGCGGCAACGGCTGGCCGTGGCGCGGACCCTGCTGACGGGGGCCGAGGTTATCCTGCTCGACGAGCCCACGGCTCATCTGGACGCACAGTCGGGACGGGAAATGCTGGCAGACCTCCGCGCCGGCCTGAAAGACCGGACAGTGGTCATGGTCACCCACAATCCGGCCGACATCCAGCCGGATGACGCCCGGCTGGAGCTCTCGGCGGTGTCCCGGACGGGCACGGCTGCTTCGCTGGTGGGTTGAGTCCCCTCAGCCGTCCACATCGTGGAGGTGATGGACGACGTCGTGCAGGAAGTACTGGGCCAGCGTCAGGACCGTGAATTCGGAACCGTTGCTGCGCAGGCCCCGCCGTCCCCACTCTGACTCCCGGACGCCGGCGAAGGACTCGGCAATCTGCTTGCCCTCGGCCGTCAGTTCGGCGCTGACCACGGCGGGATCGGCATTGGCGTAATCCTTGTCGACTGCCGTTTGGTCCTGGTCCCAGTTCTCAAACCGGGCGCCGTCGGCGTCGAGCATAAGGTTCAGCCGCTGGTCGAACAGCGTGAAGACGTCGCGGACGTGGCAGGCATATTCCAGCGCCGACCACGTGCTGTCATCCGGGCGTTCTGCAACGTCAGGCCGGCGGAGGACGGCCCGCCAGCGCGGGAGCATGTTTTCCACGCTGCCCGGCACCGTGGCCGGTGTGGCGGTGGAAGCGTCGAAGGAGCACTCGGTGCACGGCCGGGAGAGGACCCAGGTCCAGTCCTTTTCATCAGGAATGATAGGCATGGCAGCAGTCTAGGACGGATCGCTCCAGGCCATGGCCGGACCCACCGCGTCCACTGCCTGGGACAGCGGAATCCCCGAACCGTCGCGCCGGCCGTGCTCCTGCGGCAGCGACCTGGCAATACCGGCGAGCGATGAGGCCTTCGCGGGTCCGTGCCCGG
Organism: Pseudarthrobacter sp. MDT3-1; assembly: GCF_054510755.1. Lineage (NCBI taxonomy): Bacteria > Bacillati > Actinomycetota > Actinomycetes > Micrococcales > Micrococcaceae > Pseudarthrobacter > Pseudarthrobacter sp. MDT3-1. The sequence continues at coordinate 130,610 of NZ_JBTNDX010000005.1, forward strand.
CCCACGCCAGCAGCAGCGTGTCTTCGCCCTTGAGGAACCTATGGGCGCGAACGCCGGCTGTTGCACGGCCCTTGGCAGGGTATTCGGCGAAGGCCGTCACTTTCGCCGCGCCCGGGGCGGTGCCCGGCAGGGCGCCGCTCGTGCCGGCAATGGTGACCACCACGGCGTCGTCGTCGGCGGCGGTGACCGCCCCGAAGAACAACACCTGGTCCCCGGCGCCGAGCTTGATACCCACCATGCCGCCGGCCGTTCTGCCCTGGGCCCGGACGTTGGCGGCGCTGAAACGGAGCAATTGAGCCTCACGGGTCAGGAACACCAGCTCGGTCTCCTCAGACCCGGCCGACGCCACACCCACCACCTCGTCCTTGTCCTTGAGCGCAATGACTTCCCAGTCCTCGCGGTTCAGGGGGTAATCGGGCTGGACCCGCTTGACCACACCCTGGGCGGTGCCGATGGCCAGGACTTCATCCAGCGGGGCGAACGCCACCAGCGCTTCACCCTTCAGCAGCGTGATGAAGTCCTTGGCCGGAACACCGCCGGCGAGGTTGGGCAGGCCGGACATCGGCGGCAGCACCGGCATGTCCATGACCTGAAGCCGCAGCATCCGGCCCTGTGAGGTGACCGCCGCTATTTCCCCGCGGGCCGAGGTCTTGACCACTGAACGGAAAACGTCGTGCTTGGCCCGCGGCCCGGACTCGGCGAGGGGCTCCTGGTTGGACGTGCGCGCGATCTGGCCCGACGCCGTCAGGATGGCCCAGCAGGGATCGTCCGAGATCTCCAGGGCGAGCGGCGCGGCCTGGCCCTTGCCGTTGGGGGCGGCCGCCAGGGCTGCCGCCACGGTGGGGGAGACGGCCTCGGATTCGAGCAGAACCGTCCGCCGCGGAGTGCCGTATTTTTCGGCGATTTCGCCGAGTTCGGAGGACACAAGTCCGCGCAACCGCTCCTCGGAGCCGAGGATGGCTTCCAGTTCCACGATCTCGCGGCGCAGCTCCTCCTGCTCCTTTTCAAGCTCGATCCGGGAGTACTTGGTCAGCTGCCGCAGCCGCAGTTCCAGGATGTAGTTGGCCTGGATCTCGGAAAGATCGTAGATGGACATCAGCCGGACCCTGGCCGCCGCCACCTCATCCGAGGAGCGGATGATCTGGATGACCTCATCGATGTCCACGATGGCGATCAGGAGGCCCTCCACCAGGTGCAGGCGGTCCTTCTTCTTACCCAGCCGGAACGACGTCCGCCGGCGCACCACATCGATCCGGTGCTCCACGTACACGGAGAGCAGCTTTACCAGGCCGAGGGTCTGCGGCTGGCCGTCCACCAGCGTCACGTTGTTGATGCCGAAGGAATCCTCCATCGGCGAGTAGCGGTAGAGCTGCTGGAGCACGGCGTTCGGGTTGAACCCGTTTTTCAGCTCGATGACCAGGCGCAGGCCATGCTGGCGGTCCGTCAGATCGACGATGTCACTGATCCCGGTCAGTTTCTTGCCATTGACGGCGTCCTTGATCTTCTCGATCACCTTTTCGGGGCCCACCATGTAGGGAAGCTCGGTGACCACCAGGCCGGTGCGCCGGGCCGAGAGCTGCTCGATCTCCACCTTCGCCCGGGTCTTGAAGGAACCGCGTCCGGTGGCGTAGGCGTCCCGGATGCCGTCCAGGCCCACGATCCGGCCGCCCGTTGGCAGGTCCGGCCCCGGTACAAAGCGCATGAGGTCATCGAGGGTCGCGTCCGGGTGGGCGATCAGGTGCCGCGCGGCGGAGATGACCTCCACCAGGTTATGCGGGGCCATGTTGGTGGCCATCCCGACGGCGATGCCCGTGGCGCCGTTGACCAGCAGGTTGGGGAACGCGGCCGGGAGGACATCCGGCTGGGTCAGCTGGTTGTCGTAGTTGGGGACAAAGTCCACCACGTCTTCGTCGAGGTGGTCGGTCAGCGTCAGGGCTGCTGCCGCGAGCCGGGCCTCCGTGTACCGGGGGGCCGCGGGACCGTCGTCGAGGGAGCCGAAGTTGCCGTGGCCGTCAATCAGCGGCAGGCGCAGCGAGAAGTCCTGGGCCATCCGCACCATGGCGTCATAGATGGCGGTATCGCCGTGGGGGTGGAGCTTGCCCATGACCTCGCCCACCACACGGGCGCTCTTGACGTGGCCGCGGTCCGGACGCAGGCCCATCTCACTCATCATGTACAGGATCCGGCGCTGGACCGGCTTGAGCCCGTCCCGGGCATCAGGCAGAGCCCTGGAGTAGATCACCGAATACGCATACTCCAGGAAGGAGCCTTCCATCTCGGACGTGACATCGATGTCCACGATGTTCTCGACGAAATCCTGGGGTGCGTCCCCGGCAGGGGCTGGGCTTTGGCGGCGGGCCATGGGGCTGGTGGATCCTTCTGGGTTACTGGTGGTGCTGTGGTCTGGGCGCAGGTCTGGAGGAAGTTCTCCGGGCACACGGCCTGCGCCGTCAGTTTGTGGTTAGGCTAAGCCTATGGTGGATCAGCCCGGGGACGGCGAATATCCGGAACATTGGGAAGCCGATGTCGTGCTCCGTGACGGTGGCACCGCCCATCTGAGGCCCATCCACCCCAGCGATGCGGACGCGGTCCAGGCTTTCCATGCCGGGCAGTCGCAGAACTCAATCTACATGCGCTTCTTCGCGTTCAAGGCCCGGCTGTCCAGCAAGGAGCTCAAGCGCTTCACCGAAGTGGACTACAGGGACCGGGTTGCCCTGGTGATCACCTTTGGCGGCGAAATCCTGGGGATCGGCCGCTACGACAGGCTGGATGATCCCCTCGAAGCCGAGGTCGCGTTCAACATTGCCGACGCCCACCAGGGCCGGGGCATCGGCTCAATCCTGCTCGAACACCTTGCCGCGGCCGCCCACGAAATCGGGATCCGCCGCTTCAGCGCCGAAGTGCTGCCGGAAAACCGCAAAATGCTAATGGTGTTCGCCGACGCCGGCTACGACGTCAAACGCCATTTCGACGACGGCGTCGTCAGCCTGGAGTTCAACATCGACCCCACCGAAAAGTCCCGGGTGGTGATGGAATCACGCGAGCACCGCGCCGAGGCGAGAAGCGTCCGGGACCTGCTGGCGCCGTCGTCCATTGCCGTCATCGGGGCCAGCCGCAAATGGGGGACCGTGGGGTACCAGCTGCTCGAACACATCATCGAAGGCGGCTTCTCCGGGCAGGTCTACGCCATCAACCCGGAGGCGTTGGAGCTCGCCGGAATGATGTCCTTCGGCAGGATTTCCGAGGTCCCGGAACCTGTGGGGCTCGCTGTGATAGCCGTTCCGTATGAGGAAGTGGCCACCGTGGTTGACCAGTGCGCTGCGGCCGGGGTCAAGGGGCTGGTGATCGCCTCCGCGGGCTTCGCGGACGACGGCGAACGCGGCCTCGCCCGCCAGCGCAACCTGGTCCGGAAGGCCAGGGCCAACGGCATGAGGGTGATCGGGCCCGCTTCCCTGGGGATCGTGAACACCCATCCCGACGTGAGACTGAACGCCTCCATGGCGCCCTCACTGCCGCGTCGCGGGGGCCTGGGCCTGTTCAGCCAGTCGGCGGCGATCGGTGTTTCCCTCTATGCGGCGTCACACCGCCGCAGGCTGGGCCTTTCGACGTTCCTGTCGGCGGGCAACCGCGCGGACGTCTCCGGCAACGACATGATGCAGTTCTGGGAGGACGACGCCGACACCACCGCGGTGGGCCTTTACCTGGAGTCGATCGGGAACCCCCGCAAATTTTCCCGGATCGTCCGGCGGCTCGCCCGCACCAAGCCCGTGGTGGTGGCCAAGTCTGAAACCATGGGCCTGCGGCTGCCGCCTGGCCACGCCGTCCGGACCACCCAGGCACCCGCCGGTGCGCTGGACGCCATGATGCGCCAGTCCGGCGTCATCCGGGTCGAGACCATCGAACAGCTGATGGACATCACGCAGATAGTGTCCGGCCAGCCGCTCCCGGCGGGGCCAGGGCTGGCCATTTTCAGCAACTCCCTTGCGCTGGGCAACGTGGTGGCGGACAGCGCCGAGGCGCACGGCCTGACCGTGGATGGCATCATCACCGACGTGGATCTCGACGCCGGGATGTCCCTGGCGCTGCCGGCCCTCCGCCGCAGCCTCCAGGACGCTCTCGCGTCCGACGCCGTCCACGCCGTGGTGGCCGCCCTGCTGCCGGTGCGGGGCCTGACTGTGGACCATATCGCTGAGGTCCTGGCCGAATGCTCGGCCGCCGCCGGAAAACCGGTAGTCGCCGCCTTCACCGGCATCCTTGACCCCTCCATCTACGTGGAGGGCATGGTGGGCAGTGAGGGATGGACAGTGCCGTGCTTCTCCAACGCCGGTGCGGCTGTGGCGGCGCTCGCCGCCGTGGTGCGCTACGCGGAGTGGGTGGCACGGGACCCCGGCCACTTTGTCCAACCCGAAGGCTGCGATCCGGAAAGCGCACGGATCCTGCTGGATCAGCTTCTCCACGATGTCCACGGGGAGCAACTCAAGACCCTGGAGCCGGCGTCCGCGGCCCAGCTGCTGGCGCACTACGGCATTGCGGTGCTGCCGTCCGCAGGTTTCGACTCAGAAGAGGAGGCCGTTGCTGCCGCCGGCAGGCTGGGCTGGCCGGTCGCGCTCAAAACCACCGACCCGGCACTTCGCCACCGCCTCGACCTGGGCGGAGTCCGCCTCGACATCGAGGATCCGGATTCCCTCCGCCGCAACATCGCGCAGATGCGGCGCTCGCTGGCACCTTACGGTTCGCGGGCCCTGGAGGTGCAGTCCATGGCCGCGGTGGGGCAGGCGTGCACGTTCCGGGCCATTGAGGATCCGCTGCTGGGGCCGGTAGTCTCCTTTGGGCTGGCCGGGGACGCGGTCAACCTGCTGGATGACTGGGCGCACCGTGTGCCTCCGCTGTCCGCGGCCGACGTGAAGGACTTCGTCCGGGGGCCCCGCGCGGCCCGCAAACTCTTCGGCTACCAGGGCCTTCCCGCCGTCGATATTGACGCCTTGGAGGAAGTCGCCGGGCGCTTGGCCTGGATGAAGGACAACCATCCGGAAATAGCCCTAGTGGAAATCAACCCTGTCCTCTGCGGAACCCAGGGCGTGTCCATCCTGGCCGCAGATATCCGGATCGGCAACGCAGCCCAGCGCACTGACAGTGCCCGCCGGGCCATGCTGGGCTGACCGCGGTTAGCATGTCCCCGGCCGATCTGTGAAAATGGGGGAATGAGCTCACAGCCTTCCCAGTCGACGCCTTCCACCTCCGGCAGTGACAACCAGGCAACCCGCCCCCACAGCTCACACAGCCACACGCCGCAGGGCCAGAGCCTGGACGGTGCGCTCCAGAAAGCGGGCTTCTACCCACGCCTGGTGGCTGACGTCGTTGACGACGCCCTGGACGGCCGCGAATGCGTGGCCCACCTGGTGCACCTCGAAACCCACTTTGACCGGGCCGAAGTCCGCCGCCACATCACCGTGCTGGTCCTGACCGCAGACATGCTGGTGATCACCCACGTGGACGACCAGCAGCTCGATGACGCCGGCGAACAGATCGTGGCCCAGATCTCCACCGAATCCGTGCCCGTCGCGCAGATCCGCTCCGTGGTCCTGAGCTACATGTACTCCCAGCCGCAGGACTACAAGCCCTCGGATCCGGTCCGGGAAGTCACCCTCGCCATTGCCTGGTCCGGCGGCCAGCGGCTGGACATGGGCCCCGCCAGCTGCGGAGACCCGCAATGCGAGGCAGACCACGGCTACAGCGGCACCATTGCCCAGGAGGACATCGTCCTGCGGATCAGCGCCGAAGCCGACGGTCCGCAGGCCGTCCAGGACGCCAAACTCTTTGCCCGCGCCCTGCGGGCCGTGAACACCGGTTCCACGGCTCCCGTGCCGCACGCCGGCCAGACGCTCCAGCCCCGGCCCCGGACGGGTGTGTTCGGAAACCGGCTCAGCCGCGGGCACCAGCAGCGCTGAGATGCCGGACCAAGGGAAAGCAACAGTCTCCTCAGTCTCTTCCGCAGCGGTTTCGCAGGGGGCCGCCCCGCAGCTTAGAATGCCGCCCGCGCCTGCCTTTGGCCGGCGGTCCATCGGGGATGTCCTCACCAGCGCGGCGGCCAGCCTCGGGGTAGAAGGTTTCACGAACTCCCTGGGCCTTCCGCCGGCGTCGCGCGTCTGCGTGGTCCTGGCCGACGGCCTGGGCCGGAACCTGCTCAAACAGAAGTCTGCCCACACGCCCTTCCTGCGCTCCGTGATGCAGTCCGGGCAGGGGGAAGTTCCCGTCTGGCTGGACTCCACGTTCCCCTCAACCACGGCCGCTGCCCTGGCCAGCTTCGGCACGGGACTCCCGCCCGGCCAGCACGGAATGGTGGGCTATGACGTCCTGGACCCGGACCAGGACAAAGTCGTCAACATGCTCGGCAACTGGGATGCCAAGGTGGACCCCACTGAGTGGCAGCCGTTTCCTACCGTCCTCGAACGGGCTGCCGATTCAGTTAGTGTGACCACGGTCAGCCTGCCGCAGTTCGGCAACTCGCCCATGACGCAGGCGGCCCTCCGCGGCGGGAATTTCGTCTCAGCCGTGACGGCCCACGCGCGCACAGAAGCCGCCGCCGAAGCCATGGACACAGCCGGGAAGTCCCTGATGTACTTCTACGTCAACGAACTGGATAAGGCCGGCCACCGGCACGGTTGCCAGTCCGAACAGTGGGAACACCAGCTCGAAGAGCTTGACGCAACCGTCAAACGGCTCCACGCGTCGCTCCCGGCCGGGACCACCGTCCTGCTCACCGCGGACCACGGGATGCTCGACGTCCCGGAACAGCAGCGGATCGACTTCGCCGCGGACGCGTCGCTTGTTGACGGCGTGCGGCATACGGCGGGGGAGCCCCGGATGGTACATCTCTACCTTGAGGATCCGGCAGACGCCGCGGGCCGGGAGCGCTTGCTGGGCGCGTGGCGTGCCCGTTTCGGCGACAGGATCTGGGCCTTTACGCGGGAGGATGCCATCGCCGCCGGGCTGTTCGGGACACTGCGCCCGGCCGTCGGGCCCCGGATTGGCGACATCATGATTGCAGCGCGGGACGCGCTGGCCCTCTACGACACCCGCCGCGGGCGCCCAGCCGCCATGGAGGTGGTGGGCCAGCACGGCTCGCTGACCAAAGCGGAACGCGAAGTACCCCTGCTGTGCTTTAAGGCCGAAGGCAAGCCACGGCGACGCTGAGGCGTCAGTCCCGCTTGGTCCCGAAGACGATCTCGTCCCAGCTGGGAACCGTGGACCGCTTCGGTTTTGCGGGCTGCCGTTCAGGCTGGTCCGCGTCATGGTCGTGGTGCTGGCCCGATCCTGCGTCATCGGTGCCGGCCGCGTAGGCCGCCCTGCGCGGGCTGCCGCCGCCCAGCAGTTCGTCCAGGCCCACGTTCGGCGCGGGACGCCCCGGAGCTGTCTCGCCGGGGGCACCCTGCCCTGCGGGACGAAGCGGGGACGCCACAATGGTGACTTCCCTCGTGTCGGTGCTGACGCCGTCGTGCAGTTTCAGGACGTCATCGTCCTCGGAGTCCCGGTGCGGCGGGATGAGGCTCAGCCTGGACAGCATTGACGGCCGCGCATCACGCTTGCGGGTGAGGGGATCGGCGGGCGGGGCGTCGTCCGGCGCGGTGGACTCGGCAGGTGCTGCCTCGCGCATTTCGGGCTCCCGGTACTTCTGCTCCCTGGAATCCGGTTCCGGGACCACCTCCGAGGGACGTGGATGGGCAGCGGGCACGCCGTGGGTCAGCAACAGCGCCAGGGCGTCGTCCGCGTCTTCGTCGACACCCAGACGCTGGCCGCGGCGTGAACGGAGCATATCCAGGAGACCGTCAGATTCCCTGGCCTGCGGGACGGCCTGCGGGCCGGTCGAATTTCGGGCGGCCGCTGCTTCCGCGTCGGTTTCAAAGTCAAACGGGCGGTCCGTGACGGCAGTGAGACGGCGGGCCGGAACGGGACCGTCCAGCGGTTCCAGCTCACTGAGCTGCTGGGCCCAGCGGTTGGCGTTCTGCAGCGACTTGCGGGCCGGACTGAACGTCCACTGCGCAGGCGGCTCTTCCCCGATGCCGGAGGTGCCGTCCTTTTTGGCTTCAAAACGGGCCACCACGGTCCAATTGCCGTCCTGGCGCCGCCACGAATCCCACTCCACGGTGGAAGGTTCAATCCCGTGGGCTGAGAGCCGGTGGTTGACCATGTCGTGGAGGGAAGCCGGGTGGTCGCCGAAAATGGAGCGGTAGGTGTCATGGCCGGGGGAGGGCGAAGCCACTTCCACCTTCCGTGCCTGTTGCGCTACATACTCCCGCTCGGCAAGGACCGGGCCCTCATACCGCTCGACCTTTGCGAGGGGAAGCCCGGAAAGCTCAGCCACCTCCGCTGCGGTGGCACCGCTGCGGATCCGAGACTGTATGTCCCGCGGGGACATGGCAATGGGCGCAGCCGCGGAAGCCGTCTTCGCCGAAGACCGGCTGGCCGTCCGCAGTGCTTCATCGATCGGCAGCTGGAACATCTCGCCGCCGGCACCGCTCAACAGGAGATGCTCCCCGTCGTCGTGTACGCCTACAAGCCGTAGATCCTGCATACAAATCCTCCACCCTGGCATTACTATCAATCGAAACTCTGCCACTCACCGGCCCCCTTTTGGGTTAGGAGCAAGGGCGCGCCGCGATATTCCGGCACTTTCGGACGCCAGTGCGGTCAGCAGCGGGGGTTTGCGCAGTGCCAGCGGACCGCACCGGCGCGGAAGTCTGGATTTTGCCGCGTGCATGCGGAAGGATGAGCCCACGCCGGGCACAAACCCGGCGATCAGATAACCCGACGGCCGCGGTTGATGTGGACGAAAGCGACCTCGCCGCAGGCTACGAGCTTCCCGGGGCGGACCTGTCCGGCGAGGAGCTGCTGGTTCTGGTGGTGCCTCCACAAGCGGACGAGTTTACGTGTTCCTCGTGCTTCCTGGTCCGGCACCGTTCACAGATTGCGCGGGAAAAGGACGGCCACTTCTATTGCAAGGAGTGCGAGGGCTGATCCGGGGTGCCTATTTCCGCGAAAGCGCGGCAGTGAGTTCCTCGGGCCGCCTGGACGACGTCAGCCAATAGGGGGTCCGGTCGGACGGGTCCGTGATTTCGATCCGCACCACCGGGTCGATCCAGCCACGGATGCACAGGTAGGCGAGGCAGTTGAGCCGGGTCCCGCGCTGGGCCGTGGCGTCCTTGCCGTGGAACGCTGCCGCGTCGCCGACGAAGCGGCGCTCAATGGTGGCGCGTCCTACCGTCAAGGCGTCACTGGTGACAAGGATCGTCGGAGTGGACAGCACGAGCAGGACAGCAATGATCGTGAACAGGACGCCGGCCGCCGTATAGCCCGCAACCATGCTGATCGGGGCGAAAACGAGGATCCCGGCACCGGAGATCCCTGCCGCGATGATCCAGATCCAGACGTTCGGCCACAGCCTCTCCCGGAAAACTGCCGGGGTGCCGGCAGAGGGGGCGTCAGGGACGGGCGCGGTGGAGCTGGATTCGGGCATGCCACCAGCTTTCCACCTTTGGCTGGCTATTTCATCTTGGGTTCATCCGGTCTTGGCCTGCGACGTCCCGTTGAATCTAGGACGGAACTGCGGCTGGGCGTTAGAGTGAGTGACTGTGACTGACGAACTTGCCACTGTTGAAACCGTTCCTGACGATGAGCTGGCCGGCCCTGCACCGGATGCAGCCGCAGCCTACGGGGCCCCGACGCTGCAGGTGCAGCTGAAAATGCTCGACGCCGGGCTGGAGGCACCTTCCTATGCCCACCCCGGCGACGCGGGAGCTGACCTGCGGACCCGGGAAGATGTGGTCCTGGCACCGGGGGAGCGGAAGCTGGTGGCTACCGGTGTTTCCATCGCGCTGCCGGACGGGTTTGTAGCCCTGATCCACCCTCGCTCCGGCCTGGCCACGAAGCATGGGCTGACTATCGTCAATGCGCCCGGCACTGTGGATGCCGGTTATCGCGGGGAAATTTCCGTGACCCTCCTCAACACCGATTCCAGGAACGCCATAGAGCTGCGGCGCGGCGATAGAATTGCACAGATGGTGATCCAGCGGGTGGAATATGCGCAGTTTGTCCCCGTCAACGAATTGAGCGAATCGGTGCGGGGAGCCGGCGGATTCGGATCCACCGGCGGCTTCACCTCGCCAAACGCCTGACACACCCGACGGCGGCAACCAGCGTTGGTTGCCCGCGGCAGCAAGACTTCCGACGGTACCCACCGGGCCCGGCGAGTCACTTTCACAACTAAGGAGACAATCCCCATGGTTTTTGGGCTCGGCAGGAAATCAAAGAAGGAACATCCGGCCGACCCGGACGAATCCCAGGCCTCAGTGGAATCAACGGATTCCGCTGACACGGCCTCGGCGGACGCCGGGCGTCGGGTTTCGGGCCCCTTTGATGTTTCCGAGGTCTCCAGCCGCGAGGGATATGTTGACCTCGGTGCGCTGCTGATTTCCCCGAGCGAGGGGCTCCAGCTCCGGCTCGAAGTTGAGGAAGCCACCCAGCGCGTGGTCGCTGTGACCATGGACCTGAACGGCTCCAGCCTTCAGTTGCAGGCGTTTGCTGCTCCCAAGACCGAGGGACTGTGGGACGAGATCCGCGAACAGATCGGTCAGTCCGTGGGAAGCCAGGGCGGGCAGGTTGAAGAAGTCCAGGGTGGCTTCGGAACCGAACTGATCGCCAAACTGCCCGCCGGTGCACAGGACGGCAGCCAGGGCTACCGGGTGGCGCGCTTCATAGGCATCGACGGGCCGCGTTGGTTCCTGCGCGGCGTCCTGGGCGGCGCGGCAGCGATGGAGCGCGAGGCTGCGGCACCGCTTGAGTCCCTTTTCCGCAAGATTGTGGTCATCCGGGGCGACAGCCCCATGCCGCCCCGGGACCTGCTTCAGCTGCGGCTGCCCAAGGATGCCAGCGTCACCCCGCCGCCTGGTGCCCCCGAATTCAATGCCCCCGAGTTCAAGGGCCCCGAACGTGGTCCGGAAACCACCCAGATTGGCTGATTCCCGCCAAGGTCCCCGGGAATCCTCCCCGGACGCGGGGATGCCGGTCAGCCGGCTGCCGGAACGGGGGAGGGTAGTGTGCCAGGGGCACATCGAATCGGTCACCTACATGCCCGCGGACCGGAACGCGGCATTCACCGCCATTGTCTCGGACCCCGACATTCGCGAGACGGGCGCCAAACCGGCACAGGGAACGGGTGGCCGCCTGCGTGTGGTCTGGCTGGGGCGGCGCAGGGTGCCGGGCATCGAGGCCGGGACCGTAGTCCGCCTTGAGGGCATGCTGTCCCAAAGCCAAGGCCTGCCCACCATGTTCAATCCACGCTATGAAATAGTTTCCCGCCAGGAGAACGAATGACCTCGCCCCAGCAGCCCGAGCCGTCCAAGCAGCCCGAGCCGTCCAAACAGCCCGAGCCGTCCGCGGTGAAGGGACTTGCTGAGGGCTATGCAGCCAAAGCCGGCCTGCACCGCACCCATGACGGCCGGATCGATGTCCTCAAGAGCGCCGGAGGAATCCAGGGCATCGCCGAGAGCATTGTGCCCGGCCTGGTCTTCCTGATCGCCTTTACCATCACGCGGGACCTGACGCCGTCGTTGGTGGCCGCGCTGGCCTCCGCCGCGGTGTTTACGGTGGTCCGCCTCGTCCAGCGGCGCCCGCTGACCCAGGCCCTCGCCGGCGTGGTGGGGGTGGGAATCTCGGCCTGGCTCGCCAACACTACGGGCAAGGCCGAGGACTTCTACCTGCCGGGCTTCTTCACGAACACCGCCTACATCCTCGCCATGGTGATCTCCATCGCGATCAAGTGGCCGGTGGCCGGCCTGCTGTTCGGGATCATCCGCAACGAAGGGCTGGACTGGCGCAAGGATCCCGCGCGGCTTAAGGCTTACCGCCTGGGCACGTGGATCATCGTGGCTGTCCTGGTACTTCGGCTGATCGTTCAGGTCCCCCTGTACCTGATGGGCGAGGACGGACTCGCCGCCCTGGCCACGACCCGCCTGATCATGGGGGCGCCGCTCTATATCCTCGGCGTCTGGATCGCGTGGCTTGTCACCCGGCCGGTACCGGCGGACGCCGACGCCCCGACGTCGGATCAGCCGCCGAGGCCGTCGTCCTCCAGCGCCTGAGTTTCGGCAGGCTGCACGCCTTCGGGCTCATGGGAGGCCTCCTCCGGCTCCTCCGCTGATTCGGGCGACAGCAGCGCACGCAACTGATCCTCGGCCGCGATGGTGGTGACGAAAAACAACTCGTCCCCGCCATCAATGACGTCATCCCGGCTGGGAGTGATGGGTGCGTGGTCCCGGAGGATTGCCACCAGCGTGGCGTCCTCGGGCCAATGGATGTCGCCCACCGTCAGGCCAATGACGTGCGAATCGTGCGGCACCGTGAACTCCACCAGCGAAGCGACGCCGGTCTGCAGTGTCAGGAGCCGGACCAGGTCGCCGATCTCCACCGCTTCCTCCACAAGCGCGGTCATCAGCTGGGGGGTGTTGACGGCAACGTCCACGCCCCAGGAGTCGTTGAACATCCAGTCGTTTTTGGGGTTGTTGACCCGACCCACGGTGCGGCCCACGCCGAATTCGGTCTTGGCCAGGAGCGAGACCACCAGGTTCACCTTGTCGTCGCCCGTGGCTGAAACAACGACGTCGGCGTCCTCCACTTTCGCTCCCTGCAGCGTGCTGAGCTCGCAGGCGTCGCCCACGAGCCAGTGCGCGCCGCGCAGCCCGCTGCGTCCGATGACCTCAGGTTTGAGGTCGATCAGCAGGATTTCGTGCTTGTGGGCCAGCAGTTCCCTGGCGATCGATGACCCGACGCTGCCGGCGCCGACGATAACAACTTTCACTACAACTCCTTGGCGGGTGCTTTGGCCAGAATCTGGGCGACCTGGGAACTGCGGTCCACCGGCAGCATGGCGTGGACTGTGTCGCCGTCCTGGTACGAAGTCCCGGTTTCCGGAAGCATGCCCTCGCCGAACCTGGTGAGGTATGCCACCCGGATGTCGGCAGCTTTTTCGACCTCGCTGATCCGGTGGCCGATCCAGCCGGCGTAGAGGTCCACCTCGGCGAGGACCAGCCGGCCGGAAGGCTCGCGGAAATCACCGGCGAGATGCTGTTCGGGCAGGATGCGGCGCAAGACCTGGTCTGCGCTCCACCGGACGGCGGCCACGGTGGGGATGCCGAGCCGTTGATAGATTTCTGCCCTGCCGGGATCGTAGATCCTGGCCACAACGTGGGGGACGTGGAAGGTCTCGCGCGCCACGCGGGTGGCCAGGATGTTGGAGTTGTCACCGCTGGAAACGGCCGCGAAGGCGTACGCCTCTGCCACGCCGGCCTGCTGGAGGGTGTCCCGGTCGAAGCCCACACCGGTGACTTTCCGGCCCGTGAAGCCCTGCCGAAGCCGGCGGAATGCGCGGTCGTCCTGGTCGATGATGGCGACGGAATGACCGGCGTCCTCCAGCGTATGCGCCAGAGTGGCCCCTACCCGGCCACATCCCATGATCACGAAATGCGCCACCGTATCTCCTCAACTTCCGTAGCCTGTTGCTGCTGCTAGAACTCTACCGGCAGCGCGCGTGCTGCATCCGCCCGGACGCCGTCATGACATGGGCAGGGAATCAGACTAGCTTTGTGGAGTGCTGACTATATTGAATGCCGTGAAACGGGTGCTGGTGGGCAGGCCCTTCAGGAATGACAGGCTCGCCCATACGTTGCTCCCCAAACGGGTAGCACTCCCGGTTTTCGCTTCCGACGCACTGTCATCTGTGGCTTACGCGCCCGATGAAATCCTGCTTACGCTGGCCCTGGCCGGCGTGAGTGCCGTGGCCTTTTCGCCGTGGGTGGGCCTGGCCGTGATGGTGGTCCTCCTGACGGTGGTGGCGTCCTACCGGCAGAACGTGCACGCCTACCCCTCCGGCGGCGGAGACTACGAGATCGCCAACGAAAACCTGGGCAAGTTTTCCGGGCTGACTGTGGCCTCGGCGCTCCTGGTGGACTACGTCCTGACGGTGGCCGTCTCGATGTCCTCGGCGGCCACCTACCTCACCACGGCGGTGCCGTCCCTGCACGGGCAACAGACCCTGTTCGCCACCATCGGCGTCGTAATCCTTGCCCTCGTCAACCTCCGCGGCATCAAGGAAGCCGGCAGCGTTTTCGCTGTCCCCACGTACATTTTTATGGCAGCGATCCTCGGCATGACAGCGGTGGGCGTCTTCCAGGCCGCCACAGGCCAGCTGGGCGAAGCACCGTCGGCGGCCTTCGAGATTGTGCCGGCTCCCGGTTTCGACGAAGGGCTGGTGGGCCTGGCCGGCGCCTTCCTCCTGCTCCGGGCGTTCTCCTCCGGCGCCGCCGCGCTGACCGGCATTGAGGCCATCAGCAACGGTGTGCCGAACTTCCAGAAACCGAAGAGCAAGAACGCGGCCACCACGCTGTTGCTGCTCGGCGTCATCGCCTCGTCCATGCTGGCCGGCATCATCTTTCTCGCCAACGCCACGAAGGTGCATATTGTGCTGGATCCGGCGACGGAATTCCTGATGAACGGCCTGCCGCTGCCGGAGGATTACATTCAGAGTCCGGCCATCAGCCAGATCGCCCAGACCATCTTCGGCCCGGGATCAATCCTGTTCTTCATCGTGGTCGCCGCCACCGGAGTAATCCTGGTGTTCGCCTCGAACACCGCGTTCAACGGGTTCCCGGTACTTGGCTCCATCCTCGCCCAGGACGGCTACCTGCCTCGCCAGCTGCGGACCAGGGGAGACCGCCTGGCGTTCAGCAACGGTGTCCTTGCCCTGGCCGCCGGAGCGTTGGTGCTGATCCTCGCGTTCAACGGCGACGTCACCAAACTGATCCAGCTCTACATCGTGGGCGTCTTTATTTCCTTTACCCTCAGCCAGCTGGGCATGATCCGGCATTGGGGGAGGCACCTCAAGCTCGCCAAGGACAAAGCCACCCGACGCCGGATGGTGAAGTCCCGCACCATCAACAGCATCGGGTTCGGCATGACGTCCCTGGTGCTGGTGATCGTGCTGATCACCAAGTTCCAGCAAGGCGCGTGGATCGCGCTGCTGGCCATGTTCATCCTGTTCCTGATCATGTGGAGCATCCGGGCACACTATGACAACGTGGCCAAGGAACTGGCCGTGGACGAGGACTCCTCGCCGCGTGCCTTGCCGTCCCGGGTCCACGCGGTACTGTTGGTGTCCCACGTGCGCAAGCCGGTGTTGCGTGCCCTGGCCTACGCCCGGGCCTCGCGGCCGTCGCGGCTGGACGCCATCACGGTGGACATTAATGCAGAGGAAACCGCGCATACGGTTGCCGACTGGGAAAAGCTGGAGATCCCCGTGCCGCTGACCGTCCTCGCCAGCCCGTACCGGGAAACCATCACGCCCATCATGGAATACGTCAAGAACATGCGCCGTGATTCCCCCCGCGACCTGATCGTGGTCTACATCCCTGAATACGTGGTCGGCAAATGGTGGGAACAGCTGGTCCATAACCAGACAGCATTGCGTATCAAAACCCGGCTGCACTTTGAACCTGGCGTGATGGTGGCCAGTGTCCCGTGGCAGTTGAAATCGTCCGAAGAAGCCAAAAACATGCAGGATATCCGATGAACCCCCAGACCCAGAGCCACCCCGCAGCTGCCACGGCAGCCCCCACCGAACTGGTGCTCGACGTCGGCCCGGTGGCCCACGGCGGCCACTGTGTGGCCCGGCACGAGGGCAGGGTTATCTTTGTCCGGCACGGCATCCCCGGCGAAAAGGTACGCGTCCGCCTCACCGACGCGGGGGAGTCTGCCAAGTTCTGGCGCGCCGACGTTGTGGAGGTGCTGGAAGCCTCCCCTGACCGGGCGGAGCACTTCTGGCGTCCGGCTGACTCCCTCCGCGCCTGGGCCCACGGACATCCGCCGGTGGGCGGAGCCGAATTCGGCCACATCTCCCTTACCCGCCAGCGCGCGCTCAAGTCGGCGGTACTGGCCGAACAGCTTCAGCGCCTCGCCGCCGTCGAACGCCTGCCCGACGGGCTGGACCTCGGAAACCTCGTGGAGGCTGTGGAGGCTGTGGACGCGGGCGGGCGGGATTCCAGCCTGGAGACTGAGTCAACGTACGACGCCGGCACTGGCCTGGGGTGGCGGACGCGCGCCAGCTTCTCGGTGACTCCGGGCGGCAAACTTGGCATGCACGCGCACCGTTCCGACCACATCATTGCCGTCCGGGAGATGCCGCTCGCAACGGAGCGCATCAACCGGCTGCGCTTGTGGGACCTCGACCTGACCGGCATCGAACGCGTGGAGGTGGCAGCGCCGTCGAACGGTTCACGCCCACTGGTGCTGCTGGCTCCTGCACCCGGCACCAAGCCCAAGCGGCTCAGTGCCATCGCGGCCCAGCTTCCGGACGACGTTTCCGTGGCCACGTTCGACCCCCTCACAGGGGAAGTCGCGCAGCTGCGTGGCCGGACCTGGGTCCAGGAGTCGGCAGCCGGCCACGACTACAGGGTTACGGGCGCGGGTTTCTGGCAGATCCACCGCGACGCGCCCGGGACGCTTGTGGGGGCCGTCACAGAATTCCTCCACAATGGCGGATTCCTGGCGCCGGGTTCCGTGGTGGCAGACCTCTACGCCGGCGCCGGGCTGTTCACGGCTCCATTGGCTGACGCGGTGGGGGAGACCGGGTCGGTTCTCTCGGTGGAAGGAGCACCGGGAACCAGCCGGGACGCCCGCAAGAACCTTCACGGTGCGCCGCAGGTGGAGATCGAGCACGGCCGGGTGGAACGTGTCCTCCGCCAAAAGCCGCGGAATTTCGACGCCATCGTGCTGGATCCGCCCCGGGCGGGCGCCGGGAAGCCCGTGGTCAGCCAGCTGATCGCCGCCGGCCCCCGCGCCATCGCCTACGTGTCCTGTGATCCGGCATCGTTTGCCCGGGACGTGGGGTACTTCCAGCAGGCAGGCTGGTCCCTGGCGGGCCTGCGGGCCTTCGATCTCTATCCGCACACCCACCACCTGGAGACGGTGGCGTTACTGACGCCGGGTCAGTGATGCTACTAGGATGGCGGTAGTAATCCCACGTCGCGCCCCGTATTCACGGCTGACCTCCTGCAATTTGTGTGGCCAGCACTAATTAGGCCTGCCTAACTAGCAAGCGGTCTACCGCGCGACAAAGATGAAACTGTTGCGAGAGGAGTCCTGCGATGAGCACAGTGGACAGCTTCGGTTCAAAAGGCAAACTTAATGTAGCCGGAACCGAATACGAAATTTTCCGGTTGAACTCCGTTGAAGGTGCAGAAAACCTTCCGTTCAGCCTCAAGGTATTGCTTGAAAACCTGTTGAGGACCGAGGACGGCGCGAACATCACGGCCGATCACGTGCGTGCCTTGGCTGGCTGGGATCCCAATGCCCAGCCCGATACAGAAATCCAGTTCACGCCTGCCCGGGTGATCATGCAGGACTTCACCGGCGTCCCCTGCGTGGTGGACCTGGCGACAATGCGTGAAGCGGTCAAGGAACTCGGCGGTGACCCCAAGCGGGTCAACCCGCTGGCTCCGGCGGAAATGGTCATTGACCACTCCGTGCAGATCGACGCTTTCGGCAACTCCGGCGCACTGGAGCGCAACATGGAGATCGAATACCAGCGCAACGGCGAGCGTTACCAGTTCCTGCGGTGGGGCCAGACCGCATTCGACGACTTCAAGGTTGTTCCCCCGGGAACCGGCATTGTGCACCAGGTCAACATCGAATACCTGGCCCGCACGGTCATGACCCGTGAAATTGACGGCGTCCTCCGGGCCTACCCGGACACCTGCGTCGGCACCGACTCGCACACCACCATGGTCAATGGCCTGGGTGTCCTGGGCTGGGGCGTTGGCGGCATCGAAGCCGAAGCGGCCATGCTGGGACAGCCTGTCTCGATGCTCATCCCTCGTGTTGTGGGCTTCAAGCTGACCGGGTCCATTCCGGCCGGCGCCACCGCTACGGACGTTGTGCTGACCATCACCGAGCAGCTGCGCAAGCACGGTGTTGTGGGCAAGTTCGTGGAATTCTACGGCGAAGGTGTTGCGGCAGTGCCGCTGGCCAACCGCGCCACCATCGGCAACATGAGCCCGGAATTCGGCTCCACTGCCGCAATGTTCCCCATCGACGACGTCACATTGGACTACCTGCGCCTCACCGGCCGCTCGGACGAAAATGTGGCGCTCGTGGAGTCCTACGCCAAGGAACAGGGCCTCTGGCACGATGCTTCCCGCGAGATCAAGTTCTCCGAGTACCTCGAGCTGGACCTGTCCACGGTTGTTCCCTCCATCTCCGGCCCCAAGCGTCCCCAGGACCGCATTGAGCTGACGGATGCCAAGGAACAGTTCCGCAAGGACATCCACAACTACGTCGCCATCGAAGACGGCAGCGTGGACGAGTCCCTGGACGAGTCCTTCCCCGCATCGGATGCACCGTCGTTCACGCACGCCGACTCGCACACCACCGAGACCAGCCGTGTTGTGTCCGCAGCGAACGGCGCCCACGGGCGTCCGACCAACCCGGTGCACATCAAGACTGAAGACGGCCGCGAGTTCGAACTGGACCACGGAGCGGTATCCATCGCCTCCATCACGTCCTGCACAAACACGTCCAACCCCTCGGTGATGCTGGCCGCAGCCCTGCTGGCCCGCAACGCCGTCGACAAGGGCCTGACCTCGAAGCCGTGGGTCAAGACCTCCGTGGCTCCCGGCTCCAAGGTTGTCACCGACTACTACAACAAGTCGGGCCTGACGCCGTACCTGGAGAAGCTCGGCTTCTACATCGTGGGTTACGGCTGTGCCACCTGCATCGGCAACTCCGGACCGCTGGACGCCGAAATCTCCGAGGCCATCCAGGCCAACGACCTTTCCGTCACCGCGGTGCTCTCCGGTAACCGCAACTTCGAGGGCCGGATCAACCCGGACGTGAAGATGAACTACCTGGCCTCCCCGCCGCTGGTCATTGCCTACGCCCTGGCCGGTTCCATGGACTTCGACTTCGACACCGATTCCCTGGGCAAGGACGAAGCCGGTAACGACGTCTTCCTGAAGGACATCTGGCCCAACCCGGTTGAGGTCCAGCAGGTCATCGACTCCTCGATCGACAAGGACATGTTCGCCCGCGGCTACGAGGGCGTCTTCGACGGCGATGCACGCTGGAAGGCGCTCGACACGCCGGCCGGTGACACCTTCGCCTGGGATCCGAACTCCACCTACGTCCGGAAGCCCCCGTACTTCGACGGAATGAAGGCGCAGCCGGAACCCGTCCAGGACATCTCCGGCGCACGCGTGCTGCTGAAGCTGGGCGATTCGGTCACCACCGACCACATCTCCCCGGCCGGTTCCTTCAAGTCGGACACCCCCGCCGGCCAGTACCTGCTGGCCAACGGTGTGCAGCGCAAGGACTTCAACTCCTACGGCTCACGCCGTGGCAACCACGAAGTCATGATCCGCGGCACCTTCGCGAACATCCGCATCAAGAACCAACTGCTGGACGGCGTCGAAGGTGGTTTCACCCGCGACTTCACCCAGGCTGACGGCCCGCAGGCATATGTCTACGACGCCGCGCAGAACTACCAGGCAGCCGGCACCCCGCTGGTGGTCCTGGCGGGCAAGGAATACGGTTCCGGATCCTCGCGTGACTGGGCAGCGAAGGGCACCGCCCTCCTGGGCGTCAAGGCCGTCGTCGCAGAGAGCTACGAGCGTATCCACCGTTCCAACCTGATCGGCATGGGCGTCCTGCCCCTGCAGTACCCGGCTGGCGAGTCCGCGGCCACCCTGGGCCTGACCGGCACGGAAACCTTCTCGGTTGAGGGCGTTATTGCCCTGAACGAAGGGACCACGCCCAAGACCCTCAAGGTCACCGCCACCGCAGAAGACGGCTCCGCCAAGTCCTTCGATGCAGTACTCCGCATCGATACTCCGGGCGAAGCCGACTACTACCGCAACGGCGGCATCCTGCAGTACGTCCTGCGCCAGATCTCGGCCAACTAGCCGGAATCTGAACCCACGCAGTACTCTTTCGAAGCCCCGGCCGGTCACCGACCAGCCGGGGCTTCGGCTTTGCATTTTCCGCAAGGCGTTAGAGTTAACAGGCACGTCTACCACCCGAAGGAGGGGTCATTGGGAATCTTGGACACCATCCGGAATCCGCAGGACCTGAACCAGCTGTCTCACGAGCAGCTCGAAGAGCTGGCCGCTGAGGTCAGGAGTTTCCTGATCACCAACGTCTCCCAGACAGGTGGACACCTCGGACCCAACCTCGGCGTTGTGGAACTGACCCTGGCCGTGCACCGCATCTTCGATTCGCCCCGGGACAGCATCGTGTTCGACACGGGCCACCAGTCGTATGTGCACAAGCTCCTCACCGGCCGCCAGGACTTCAGTACCCTGCGCCAGCAGGGCGGAATGTCCGGCTACCCTTCCCGCGCCGAGTCCGAGCATGACATTGTGGAAAGCTCGCATGCTTCCTCCTCCCTCTCCTGGGCGGACGGCATCTCCCGTGCCAGGCAGCTCACCGGCGAGTCGGAGCGTTACACCGTCGCCGTCGTCGGAGACGGGGCGCTCACCGGCGGCATGGCCTGGGAAGCCATCAACAACATTGCGGCGGACAAGCGCCGCCGCGTGGTGATCGTGGTCAACGACAACGGCCGCTCCTACGCCCCCACGGTGGGCGGCTTCGCGGACTACCTCGCCTCACTGCGCCCCACCATCGACTCGTTTCGCGCCGCCCCTGCCTATGAGGGCACGCTGGACTGGTGGAAGAAGAAGCTCCAGAACGGCGGCCCCGTAGGCCAGCTCACCTACAAGAGCCTGCATGCCATGAAAAAGGGCATCAAGGACTGGTGGGCGCCGCAGGGCATGTTCGAAGACCTCGGCATGAAGTACATCGGCCCGGTTGACGGCCACAACCTGCAGGCCATGGAGCACGCCCTGTCCACAGCCAGGAACTACGCCGGTCCCGTGATTGTCCACGCCATGACCGAAAAAGGCCACGGCTACGCCCCGGCCCGGGCCCATGAAGCGGACCAGTTCCACGCCGTCGGCATTATCGATCCGGAGACCGGTGAGCCGACGGGAGTTTCCGGGGCACAGTCCTGGACGTCTGTTTTTGCTGACGAAATCGTGAAGATCGCCGACGAACGCCCCGACATTGTGGGCATCACCGGGGCCATGCTCATTCCCGTGGGCCTGCATAAGTTTGCGGCCAAGCACCCGGACCGCGTGATCGATGTCGGCATCGCCGAGCAGCATGCGCTGACGTCCGCCGCCGGCATGGCTTTCGGCGGGCTCCACCCCGTGGTGGCCGTGTATGCCACCTTCCTGAACCGTGCCTTTGACCAGCTCCTCATGGACGTGGCCTTGCACAAAGCCGGCGTCACCATCGTCCTGGACCGGGCCGGTGTCACCGGCCCTGACGGGGCCAGCCATCACGGCATGTGGGACATGGCAATGGTCCAGATCGTGCCCGGACTCCACCTCGCCGCGCCGCGCGACGCCTCCCGGCTGCGGGAAGAGCTGCGCGAGGCCGTGGCCATCAGCGACGCCCCCACCGTGGTGCGCTTCTCCAAGGGCACCGTGGGCGCCGAAGTGGAGGCCATCGAACGCCTGGGCGACGGTGTTGACGTGCTGGCCCGCCGGCCGGCCGGCTCCACCGAAAACGACGTCCTGATCGTCAGTGTCGGAGCGATGTCCGAACTGGCCCTGGACGTGTCCAACCGCCTGGGCGCCCAAGGCATCAGCACCACCGTGGTGGACCCGCGCTGGGTGCTGCCGGTGCGGCGTTCCATCATCGCGCTGGCCTCCCACCACCGGCTGGTCATCTGCATCGAGGACGGTGTCAGGGCAGGCGGCGTCGGATCGCGGATCCGGCAGGAAATGCGCGCGGCCGGCGTGGACACCGCCCTGAACGAGGTGGGGCTCCCCGCGGAGTTCCTGGACCACGGCACACGCAGCCAGGTGCTGGAGCGCGTCGGGCTGACGGCCCAGCAGATCACGCACGACGTCGTCGCCCAGGTTCTGGGCACAAAGGTCCCCTTCGCGCGCCCCCTGCCAGGCCAGGAGCACCCCACCACCGGCAGCCTGCCGATCCTGTGAGGGAAGAAGACGCACTGAAGTATCCGTCCGCCGTCGGGGATTCAAGCCCGGCGAGGCACACGAGCACCACCCGCGTTCCTGCGGGACTGCAGCCAGGCCAGCTGGTGGTGGCCCGGAACCGGAAATGGAACGGGCAAGCCCACTGGGTGGTCCCGGGGCGGTACCTCGGCGAGGACCGGCACGGCTGGTGGATCTTCCAGGGAACCAACGAATTCTGTTCGCGCCCGGGCGCCGCCTTTTACACAGCATCCGACGCCGTGCTGCTGGTGCCGCGGTCCGGAGACTGGGTGGCCACGTTCTACGACGACGCCCACCCCAGCGGCGTCAGGGTCTACGTTGACCTCGCCGTCGCCCACGAGTGGACGGACATCCGGCCCGCCGTCACCGAGTTCCATGTGATCGACATGGACCTGGACGTGATCCGCATGGCCGGCCGGGGCGTCTTCATCGATGACCAGGACGAGTTCGCCGAGCACCGCGTCGCCATGAATTACCCGGACCTGCTGGTGGATGACATCCAGGCGGCCGCGGACGAGCTATATCAGGCCGTCAAGGCACAGCACGCACCATTCGACGGAACAGACGCCGGATGGTTCACGAAGGGACGGTCATGAGCGGGATCATCAGGGTCTACAAACGGGACGACGAGGGAGTACTGCACTTCCGTGAAGGCTGGTTCGACGAGGACTACAGCCAGTTCGTGATGAACTACGGCGTGGTTGGCCACCAGAGCAAAACCGAAGAGACCGATGTGGCGGACGCCGCCGCGGTGGAGGGCCTGATGGATGCCTTTGCCGTCCAGTGCGCCGAGGACGGCTTCGCCGAAATCCCCGACGAGGACCAGTTCTGGGTGGTGGCGCAGTTCGCCCTCAAAACCAAGGAGGGCACGGACCGTGACCGCTACCTTGAGGAAAAGGCGAAGGACGCCCTCATCAGCCACCTGGCCTGGCGCGGCCTGGGAACCGTGGAACGCTCGGAGTTCAGCGACTATAAACTGAACATCTTCTGCCTCTGCCCCGACGTGAACAAGGCTGTCAGCGCAATCAAGGTCTGCAGCCGTGGCGAAGACCTCGACTTCACCAAACTCAGCATCGGCGCCGCGCCCTTCAGCGAACCGGACAACTTCAAACTCAAGCACTCCCCGAAGCCTGCCAACTCGTTCAGCCTCTAGAGGGGAAATCCATGCCTGACTACCGACGCCTGGGAAACTCCGGGCTAACCGTCTCCGTGGTGGGGCTCGGTTGCAACAACCTGGGCCGTGCCAATACGGTGACCGAATCGCAGGCGGGGACTGACGCCGTCGTTCATGCCGCCCTCGACGCCGGCGTGACGCTTTTCGATGTTGCTGACAACTACGGGCGGGAGCCCGGACTTAGCGAGACGATGCTGGGCAAGGCCCTGGCCGGCAAGCGGGATGATGCGGTGGTGGCCACCAAGTTCGGCATGGACGTCCGGGGTGCCAATGGCAACGACTTTGGGGCCCGGGGGTCACGGCGCTACATAGTCCGTGCGGTGGAGGCCTCGCTGCGGCGGCTGGGCACGGACTGGATCGACCTTTACCAGTTCCACACGCCTGACCCCCTGACCCCCATCGAGGAGACACTGAGTGCCCTCGATGACGTTGTCTCCAGCGGCAAGGTCCGCTACATCGGACACTCCAACCGCGCCGGCTGGCAGATTGCCGAGGCGGAATTTGTGGCCCGGGCCGCCGGCGGCACACGTTTCATTTCGACGCAGAACCACTACAACCTCCTGGACCGGCGGGCAGAACTCGAGGTCACCCCGGCGGCAGAAGCCTACGGCCTGGGTGTCCTGCCTTACTTCCCGCTGGCCAACGGCCTACTGACGGGCAAGTATTCGCCGGGCTCGGCTCCGGCGGGGTCGCGGCTGAGCCATACGCGGACCAACATGGTGCACGACGCCGACTGGGACCAGCTCCAGCGTTTCAGTTCCTTCGCGGCAGTCCGCGGCCTGACCGAGATCCAGGTGGCCTTCTCCTGGCTCGCGGCCCAGCCTGCCGTCAGCAGCGTGATCGCCGGCGCCACCAGGCCGGAGCAGGTCCGCGAAAATGCGGCCGCTGCGGCCTGGGTGCCGTCGCAGGCAGAGCTCGCGGAACTGGATGCGATCTTCCCGAAGGTCCCCAAAGTTGCGCTCTTTTAGGAAACTCCGCAGATGACCAAGCTACTACTGGACGTTGATACCGGGATCGACGATGCCCTGGCGCTGGCTTACCTGGCCTCCTTGCCGGAGGTGGAGTTCGTGGCCGTGACGGCATCGCCCGGGAACGTGGACGCACACCAGGTGGCGCGGAACACCCTCGCCATGCTGGAACTGTGCGGACGCACCGGGGTGGAGGTCGCCGTGGGGGCATCCGCTCCGCTGAGCATTCCGCTGGTGACCACGCCCGAAACCCATGGTCCCCAGGGCATTGGCCACGCCGTCCTGCCGCCGCCGTCCGGGACGGTCTCGGCGCGGCACGCCGCCGACCTGTGGGTGGAGGCGGCCCGGGCACATCCGGGGGAGCTCACGGCCCTGATCACGGCGCCGCTGACGAACTTCGCGCTGGCCATCCGCCGCGAACCTCGGCTGCCAGAACTGCTGGGCAAGGTAGTTATCATGGGCGGCAGCTTCTACCACCAGGGGAACACCACTCCCACCGCCGAATGGAATACTCACGTTGATCCGCAGGCGGCCAAGGAAGTTTATGCGGCCTCCCGCGGCCTGCCGGTGGACCGGCTGCCCATTGTCTGTTCACTGGACACCACTGAGCGGATCGAGCTGCGGCCGGAGCATGTGTTGCGGCTCGCGGAGGCGGCCGGCTGCAGTGAGCGGGAGCTGGTCCTGCCGAAGCAGCCTGAAGGGCTCAGGAGCACGGCCGACAGTCCGCTGGTGCGGCACCTGTCCGATGCCCTTCGCTTCTACTTTGAGTTTCACCGTCTCTACGGCCAGGGCTACCTGGCGCACGTCCACGACTACTTCGCTGCCGGTGTGGCCGCCGGGACGCTCGATTACGCAACCCGCTTGGCCACCGTGGACGTCGAGGTTGAATCGCCCCTGCTGATGGGGACCACCGTGGCCGATTACCGGAACCTGTGGAATCACCCGCCAAATGCCCGGATCGTCTCGAACAACAACCCTGAGCAGGCCTTCGGGGAATTGATACGGTCCGTCGGCGGCCTCGCGGCGCGGCTGCGCTGAACGTTCGCCCTACAGCGGCGCGTTTTCAGGCACGTCCACGTCCAGCGCGAGCAGGGCGTTCTCCACCACTTCCATGAGGGCCGGATGGATCCAGTACGGTCCCCGCGCGAGCTGGTGGACCGCTCGGCCACAAGCTTGACCACCCCTTCCTCGTCCTCCATGGCCCAGCCGTAGGCAGTGGAGCCGTAGTCCTGGACGGCGGTCACAACGTGTGTCCCGGCTGTTGCCTGGGACCGGGCTTCATCCTCGGTCAGGCCCACGGAGGCCACCTGCGGATTGCTGAATACCGCAAACGGCACTGCGGTGTAGTCGCTGGTCCGGAGCCGGTCCGGGTGTTCCAGGTTATGCGCCACCACCCGGGCCTCCCGGTTGGCGACGCGCTTGAGCTGGTAGCTATTGGCGATGTCACCCAGGGTATAGACACCGTCAACGGGTTTGCCGCCGGCGAGGACCCGGAGGTTCGCGTCCACGGACAGGGTATGGTCCTCATCCAGGTCAAAGCCGGCGGCGTCCACGCCCAGCCGGTCGGTGTTCGGCACCCGCCCGGTGGCCATCAGGACGATGTCCGCCGCGACCCGCAGAGGTTTGCCGTCGTCGTCGGCGAACACAACGGTGACGCTGCCGTCGCCGTTGTCCTCGATGTACCCGCCGCCCACCACCACCCGCTCGGGCGGACCGTCGAGGCGCATCACGGTGTCCGAGGTGTGCACGTGCGGCAGGCCGATCCCCGGCACGTCGGGGAGCACAGCCCGGGAACCCGCGGCCACCACCACGCGGTCCGTGGTGAGCTCCACCCCGGAATCAGTGGTGAGCGTCCGCGGACCGGTGAACCGGACGTGTTCCTGGTATAGGTCCACATTCTTCAATTCCTCCGCGCGGTAGCGGCGGCCGGACTCGGAAATCGAATCAATCCGGCCAAAGATCCTGTCCCGCAGCTCATTCCACCGCACCTTGTCCAGGCTCAGGTCCACACCCAGGCGGGCGGCCTCCCTGGGCGCGGCCGCCAAGGTATCCGGGTACACAAACACCTTCGTGGGGATGCAGCCGACGTTCAGGCACGTGCCGCCGAACACGCCGGCGTCGATCATGGCAACCTTCTTGTCATCCCAGAACGGCGTGATCAGCGAATTGCCGGATCCGGATCCGATGATGGCCAGGTCGTAAGGGGGTATTTGTGCCTTTCGGAAAGGTCAGGACGGCAAGTGTGACTGTTAGCCAGGAGTGGCGGCTAATTGCAGCTTAGTTTGGCGGGTTCCAGGTTCCGTCAACCGGTCCGCTTCCGGGACACGTTGTGAGGTCCCCGCGTTACACATCGTCCGTGTCCCGCAGAATCAGTTGAAGCCTGCGAACGCACTCCTGTGCGAAGTCCGGCCAGGTGGACCAGTAGTAGGGAACCCCCGACAGTGTGATGGCCAACGCCCAGGCACGAGCGCGCAGCCGCGTGCTTTTGTCGAGGCCCAGTTCCTCGGCGTACGCATGCCTGGCTTCGGCCGGGAGATCCCAGACCGCGGCGTGCTCGCAGGTCGGATCACCGACCGAGAGACCGCCGAAATCGACCACCCCCACCAGCACGCTGTTTCGGACCAGGAGGTTGGAGGGCTTGAGGTCGGTGTGCATCCAGGTGTGCGCCAACCGTGGCTGATCGAGTTCCAACGCCGCTTGCCAGATGGACTGCAGGCCGTCGAGATCCAACTGGAGTCCCTGTATGCCGCGGCAGGCGTCGAGGTTCGCTGACGTCCCGGTGGAGAGATCCCGCAGACTGCCGCCACGGTACGACAACAGTGGCTCTTCCCGCGGTGCGCCCATGAGGTCGATGCTGTGGAGGGCGCGGACAAAGCCAGCCAGGTCCCGGCCGAGCCGGGACAGATCCTGCTCACTTTCCGGGTTCAGCTCTGTACCGTCGACCCACCGGTACACCGACCAGGGGAACGGGTAGCTTTCATCCGGCCTGCCGATTGCCACAGGCTCGGGAATGCTGAGCGGAAGGTGCGGTGCAAGGCGCGGCAGCCATGTCTGTTCCTTGGCCACATCGGCCGCGGTGCCCGACGTCCGCGGCAACCTCACCACCAGATCATCGCCCAGGCGCAACATGCGATTGTCTGTGCCTTCCCCGGCAGGCGAGAGGGCCAGGTGCTCCCAGGCAGGGAACTGGTGATTGATGAGTCGGCGGACTGTCTTCTCCTTGAGGTTAACTTCGTCCGTATGCAGGGAGGCCATGTCTCTAACTCAAACACAGGTCAGCAGTTCGCGGGGAACCTCTCTGGTCACACCGACATGCAACGCCCGGCTTGGCGGGTCCCGGAACCGGTAGACTGATGCCGGATCCGGGCCGGCGCAGACGCCCCCGGCTGCCGCCGAGGTGACATAGGCGGCGTTCCTCACCGCCCGGGCCATCCGGGCGCCACAGCCTGCATCCCAGAAGGAACGCCATGTCATCGCCCTCCCTCACCTTGCCGTCACCGGCCACTGCCCGGAACCGCCGCTTGCTGGAAACCCTCGGAGCGTTGGCCATCGCCGGCACGTACATCTACCTGGTGTTGAACCAGCCCGCGGACATCACCGGCGGCCCCGGCAGCGCGTCGGCCCTGATCGCCCTGTCCGGCTTCCTCGTGGGGGCCGTGCTGCTGATAATCGGCGTACTGCCCACACTGCCCGTGTCCACGCTGGTGCTGATTCCGGTGGCACTGGTCCTGAATATTGTCCTGGGCCAGTTCGTGGGCAGCACCTTGGTGCCCTTCTACCTCGACGCCATCGGCACCGTCCTGATCGCCGTCCTGGCCGGACCCGCCGCCGGAGCAGCCACGGGCGCCCTCAGCAGCATTGTCTGGTCCTTCTTCAACCCCACCGTCCTGCCGTTCGCCGCCGGTGCCGCCCTGATCGGCTTCCTGGCCGGCGTCGCCGCACGCCACGGCCTGTTCCGGCGCTTCTACCTGGCACCGGTGGCAGGGTTCCTGGCCGGCATCATCGGCGGTGTGGTCTCCGCTCCCGTTGCCGCGTTCGTCTTCGGCGGCACCTCCGGCCTGGCCACCGGCGCCATCGTCAGCGCATTCCGCTCCATGGGTGACACCCTCCTGGCGGCCATCACCAAGCAGGCCCTGATCTCGGACCCCATGGACAAGGCCATCGTCTTCACCTTGGTGGCCGTCTTGGTGTACGCCCTGCCGCGCCGCACCCGCCTGCAGTTCCCGTTTGTCCGGCGGCACCGCGTGCTTGCCGGAACAGCCATCAGCCAGCCCACCGGCGAATCCACCGGAAAATCCGCCGGCCAGGACGCCTGACCCACCCCTGATGCGTCTGCACCCCATGACGTCGCTGGCGGCTGCCGGCAGCACTGCAGTCATCACGACGGCGGCTGCCAGCTGGCCGCTGTCCCTCACCGTGATCGCCGCGGCCGCGGGCTTGTCGGTAGCCGGGGGAGTGGCCCGCCGGATGCTGCCGGCGGTGGCGGTCATCCTGGCTCCGCTGGTCCTGCCACTGCTGGCCATGCACGGACTCTTTTTTCCGGAGGGCACCACGGTCCTGGTGCGGTGGGGCCCTGCGCGGGTCACCGTGGAAGGGCTTCATTTTGCCCTCGAGCGGGCTGCGCAGCTTTCCGCGGCGGTGCTGGTGCTGCTGCTATGTTCCTTCACCATAAGTGTCCCGGACCTGGTGGCTGCCCTGTCCGCCCGCGGCGTCCACGCGCGGTTCGCGTTTGTGCTCGCCTCCACCCTGACACTGCTGCCGGCCATCAGTTCACGGCTGGGGCGCATCCGGCAGGCCCAGGAAGCGCGTGGCCTGGTGATCAGGCCTGGAATTGTCGGGCGCGCAGGCGCGTTCCGGTGGCAGGCGGTGCCCCTGGTGCTGTCCCTCGTGGAGGAAGCCGGCACCCGCGCGGCAGCCTTACAGGCCCGCGGGTTCGGCAGCGCCGGGCAACACACCAGTTACCGGGCGGTCCAGGATTCTCCGATCCAGCGGTGGGTTCGCCTCGTGCTGGTGTTGGCGGCGGTGGCGGCCATCGCCGCCCGCCTCTGGCAGCCGACGGCGGGTGCTTCTTAAGTGGCGCAAGGCTCACCTCCGGCCCTGGCAGCGGGTATCGAAGAATTTGTCTTCTCCGGCGAGCAGGAACCGGTTATGGCTGGCCTCGACGTGGCCTTCGCCGCGGGATCGCTGACAGCCGTGCTCGGCGGATCCGGCAGCGGCAAGTCGACGCTGGGACGCCTGCTCGCCGGCTGGTTGCTGCCCGGCGACGGCGGGACACTCACGGGTTTTCTCGAGCTTGCTGGCACGCGGCTCCGGTTCACCGGAACAGCCGCCGATCCGCGGATCGATCCCGGGAGCTGGGGCCGCCAGGTGGGCTTTGTGCCGCAGGATCCCTCCGCCGCCCTGTCCACGGTCCGTGCCACGGTGGCCGAGGAGCTGGCGTTCGGGCTGGAAAACGCGGGGATTGACCGTGCGACGATGGCCGGCGCCGTCCGGCACGCGGCAGCACTGACCGGCCTGACCCGGCTGCTGAACCGGGATCCTGCCACGCTTTCCGGTGGCCAGCTGCGCCGCCTGGCCATCGGTTGCGCGGTCATTGCCCGCCCCGCGGTTCTCATCCTGGACGAACCCTTCGCCTCCCTCGACACGGACGGAGCCGAAGACCTTGCTGCCCTGGTGCGGAAACTCGTCCAGGACGGCACCGCCGTCGTGATCCTGAGCCAGCGGGCCGATGCCTTCCTGCACAACGCCGGTACCTGGCTGGTCCTTGCCGGCGGTACCGTGGCCGCGGCTGGCACGCCGGCAGAAGTCGTGGCTGCCGGGGCGCTGGAACTGGCGGGAGTGGTCCGCCCCCGTCCAGATACAGGTCCCCGGCCGCTGGCAGAAGCCGGCTTTCCACCCGTCGTCGACGGTCCGCCGGCTTTGGAGCTGCGTGACGTCTCGTTCACGTACCGGGGGACACAGCGCAGAGGCTGGTTCAGGGCACAACCGGGCCCGCCGGCTGACCCGGTCCTGCACGGACTCAGCCTGACCGTCAGCGCGGGCGAGATCCTGGCGGTGACAGGTCCCAACGGCGCCGGAAAGTCGACGCTGCTGAGGCACCTCAACGGTTTGCTCCAACCAACAGCAGGCAGCGTGCTGGTGAAGGGTCGGAACATCGGCGGACAGCCCGCGGGACGGGTGTCCGGTGACGTGGGGCTGCTTTTCCAGCAGCCCAGGGACCAGCTGTTTGAGCGGACCGTGGAACGGGAAGTCCGCTTCGGACTCGAGCGTGGGCAGCTGGCGGCTGACCAGGCGGTGCGGCAGGCCCTCGCCGCCGTTGGCCTGGAGCACCTTGCCGGGCGGCACCCGGCCGAACTGCCCGCGTCCCAGCAGCGGCTTCTGGCACTGGCCACAGTGCTTGCCCGGCGTCCCCCAGTCCTTGCCCTGGACGAACCGACCGTTTCCCTGGACGGCCATGGGCTGGCCGCGCTGGACCGGGTGGTGCGCAGCACGACGGCGGAGGGCACCGCCGTCGTGCTGGTCACCCACGACCTGGACTACGCCCGGTCCATCGCGCACCGGCTGGTGCGGATCGAGGCCGGCCGCCTGCTACCCGCGGACTGATTCCGGGGTGGCTGCATCCGGGCTGACCGATTCGGAGGACTGACCCGTCAGGCCCGACGCGACGCCCGGCGCCAGGAAGCGCCTGCCGTTGACCCGTTCGGAGGCGCCAACACGGTCCAGGTACGGCGTGATGCCGCCCAGGAACATCGGCCAGCCAGCGCCGAGGATCATGCAGAGGTCGATGTCTTCAGGACCGGCCACTACGCCCTCATCCAGCATCAGCCCGATCTCCTCGGCGAGGGCGTCCTGCACACGGCGCAGCACGTCGTCCCCGGTGGACGGTGACGTGCCGAAGGACATCAGCGACAGGGTGGACTCCGGGATCTCCTGGGAGCCGTCGGCCGCCGGGGCCCAGAGCGATTTCACGCCGTTCTCGATCAGTTTCTGCAGGTTCGTGGACACAGCGAAGCGGTCTCCGAAAGCGGCGTGGAGGGACTCCTGGACATGCTGGGCAACCGGCAGGCCCACCATGGCACCCAGCGTGAACGGCGTCATCGGCAGGCCCATGGGACGCAGCGACGTGTCGGCGACCTCGGCAGGGGTGCCTTCGTCGAACGCGGCCGTCACTTCGCCCATCAGCCGCAGCAGGATCCTGTTGACCACAAAGGCCGGCGCATCCTTGACCAGCACCGCGGTCTTCTTCAGGCCCTTGGCCAGCTCAAAAGCGGTGGCCAGCACGGCGTCGTCGGTCTTGGGTGCCCGCACGATTTCGAGCAGCGGCATCACGGCCACCGGGTTGAAGAAGTGGAAGCCAACCAGCCGTTCCGGGTGCGCGAGGTCTTCGGCCATGGCCGTGACGGACAGCGAGGACGTGTTGGTGGCGAGGATGCATTCCGGCGAGACGATTGCCTCCACCTCGGCGAAGACCTGCTTCTTGACGTTCAGCTCTTCGAAGACAGCCTCAATGACAAAGTCCGCGTCCACGAAGGCCTCCTTGGAGACCGATCCCGTGACCAGTGCCCTGGTGCGGTTGGCTGCGTCCTGGCTGATCCGTTTCTTGCCGAGGAGCCTGTCCACCTCGGCGTGGACGTAGCCCACGCCCTTGTCCACACGGGCCTGGTCGATGTCCGTCATCACCACGGGGACCTTGAGCTGGCGGGCGAACAAAAGGGCCAGCTGGCTGGCCATGAGGCCCGCCCCCACGACGCCGATCTTGGTGACCGGACGGGCGAGCTTACGGTCCGGTGCGCCCGCAGGCCGCTTGGAACGCTTCTGGACCAAATCCAGGAACGCGTAGACCGTAGCGCGGAACTCGTCTGTCTGCATCAGACCGGCGAGGGTTTCGCACTCGAAGGCGGCCGATTCGGCCTGGGACATGGTCCGGTTGGCGTCGAGGATGTCCAGGACCTTGGCCGGCGCAGGCGAGGCATTGGAGGTCTTGGCCTCCACGAACGTCCGGCCGGCGGCGACTGCTGCGGACCAGCGCCCGGCAACGGCGGGATCAGCGGGATCCACGGCGTTGGCCCGTGCCGGGACCACCTCGCCGGTGATGACGGTGGCCGCCCAGGCGAGGGACTGTTCCAGGAAGTCTGCCGGTTCGAACAGGGCGTCGGCGATACCGAGCTGGAAGGCCTGCGGCCCGTTGAGCGTCCGGTTGTTGCTGAGCGGGTTCTCGATCATCACCTTGACCGCGTTCTCGGGTCCGATCAGGCGCGGCAGGATGTAGACGCCGCCCCAGCCGGGGACCAGGCCGATGAAGGCCTCGGGAAGCGCCAGCGCGCCGGCGCCGGTGGACACCGTGCGGTAGGTGGACTGCAGGGCGATCTCCAGGCCGCCGCCCAGGGCAACGCCGTTGATGAACGCGAAGCTGGGAACGCCGAGGTTAGCCAGCGTGGCATAAACGTCATGCCCGAGCTGGGCCATCCACAGGCCATGATCGCGATTCTCCAGCGACTTCACCGCGGACAGGTCGGCGCCGGCCACGAGGAAGTACGGTTTGCCCGTCACGCCCACACCCACGATCTCGCCGCGTGCCGCACGCTCCTTCAGGCCCTCCAGGACGGTGCCCAGCTCCACCAGGGTATTGGGTCCCAGCGTGGTGGGTTTGGAGTGGTCCAGGCCGTTGTCCAGGGTGATCAGCACGAACACTCCGGGGCTCTGCTGGCTGGGGGCGGCAGGCAGCTTGATGTCCTGGACGTACGAGTGGGTCACGGTTTCGTCGGGGAAGAGCTCGGCAAGCTTGGTGAAATCGGCGGCGCTCATGCTGCGGCTCCTTCGGTGGTGGCTACTGAGTTTGCTTCCTGGACGACTGCTGCGACGGCGCCGCTGTAATCTGTGTATTTCGAGTGACGCGGGTTTTCCCAGATGACGGTGGCGCCCATGCCCAAGCCTATGCACATGGTGGTGATCCCGTACCGGACCGAGGGATCTTCTTCGAACTGCCGCGCGAGCTGGTTCATCAGCCTGACCCCGGAGGAGGCGAGGGGGTGGCCCACTGCGATGGCGCCGCCGTACCGGTTCACGCGGGGGTCGTCGTCGGAAATTCCGAAGTGGTCCAGGAAACTCAGGACCTGCACGGCAAAGGCTTCATTGATCTCGAAGAGTCCGATGTCCTCAATGCTGAGGCCGGCGTTCTTCAGTGCTTTTTCGGTGGCGGGCACGGGGCCGATGCCCATGACCTCCGGTTCGACGCCGGCGTAGGCGTAGCTGACCAGCCGCATCTTGACCGGCAGGCCCAGTTCCGCGGCAGCTTCCGAGGACGCCAGGACGGCGGCCGTGGCGCCGTCGTTCAGGCCGGCGGCGTTGCCTGCCGTCACGCGGCCGTGGGCGCGGAAGGGAGTCCGCAGGGCCGCCAGGTCCTCGAGCGTGGTGCCCGGCCGGGGCGGTTCATCAACGCTGTTCACCGTCCAGCCCTGTCCCGGCTTCAGGGTAGCGACCGGAACGAGGTCAGGCTGGATCTGGCCCTGGGCGTATGCGGCTGCGAGCTTGTCCTGCGAGGCGACCGCGTAGGCGTCTGTGCGTTCCTTGGTGATGGCGGGAAAACGGTCGTGCAGGTTTTCGGCCGTGTTGCCCATGTTCAGGGCGGCAGGGTCAACCAGCCGCTCGGACATAAAGCGCGGGTTCGGATCGGCGCCGGAGCCCATCGGGTGGTTGCCCATGTGCTCCACACCGCCGGCGATGACGACGTCGTAGGCGCCGAAGCCGATGCCGCTCGCCGTTGTGGTCACCGCGGTCATGGCGCCGGCGCACATACGGTCGATGGCGAATCCGGGGACAGTGCGGGGGAGCCCTGCCAGGAGGGCGGCCGTGCGGCCGAGGGTCAGGCCCTGGTCGCCGGTCTGGGTGGTGGCGGCAACAGCGACTTCATCGATCCGGGCCGCGGGCAGGGTGGGGTTGCGGCGGAGAAGTTCGCGGATGCACTTCACCATCAGGTCATCGGCGCGGGTTCCGGCGTAGATGCCTTTCTCGCCGGCCCGGCCGAAGGGTGTGCGGACGCCGTCAACAAAAACGACGTCGCGGACAGTTCGCGGGGATCCGCTGCTTCCGTGGTGGCTCACGTTTACTCCTCATCGAGACGTTGGCGCCGTCCGGAGGCCAAAGGGCAGCACTCGGCAGGACGGCAGTGCACACTATGTTACTCGTCAGTAACATAGTGTGCAAGGCTCGGTGAGGGGCGTTTACTCGGTGGCTGCGGTTGCCTTGGTTTCCTTGGCCGGCAGAGGTTGCGGGTTGAGGAACGCGTCCGTGAGAAGTGGTGCCACCACGCCGATCTGCCATTCGCGGGCACCGAGGGCGCGCAGCTCGGCGGCTACTGTTTCTTCGGTTATGCCCGACGGCGGACGCCACGCCACGCGGCGCAGGTAGTCCGGCGTCAGCAGATTCTCCACGGGAAGGTTCAGTTCCTCCGCTTTCTCCTGCAGGAGCGGACGGGCGGTGGACAGGCGTGCGGCGGCCTCGGGGTCCCGATCGGACC
This sequence comes from Pseudarthrobacter sp. MDT3-1, assembly GCF_054510755.1. Taxonomy (NCBI): domain Bacteria; kingdom Bacillati; phylum Actinomycetota; class Actinomycetes; order Micrococcales; family Micrococcaceae; genus Pseudarthrobacter; species Pseudarthrobacter sp. MDT3-1. The sequence goes on from NZ_JBTNDX010000005.1 coordinate 165,392, forward strand.
ACACCCGCGGCGGGGGCGGTGCGTTGGTGGGCAGGTGCAGCGGCGGAAGGTCCTCAAGATCGCGGGCAGCGGCGATGCACCGGAGCCACCGGGGTGCCTCACGCTGAGCCGCACGGCCATGGAAGCCCTTGGTGCCGAGCAGCTGGGGAACGGTGGACGGCATGGCCTTGGCGGCGGACACCAGGGCGGAATCTGGGATCAGCCGTCCCGGTGCCACATCGCGCTTCTGCGCCAGGGAATCGCGCTCCAGCCACATTTCGCGGACCGCGGCCAGCTGGCGCCGGTCGCGGATCTGGTGCAGGCCCGACGTCTTGCGCCAGGGGTCAACCCGGGGAGGCGCGACGCCGGCGGCAAGGATTGCGGCAAATTCCTGCTCGGCGTATTCCAGCTTGCCGTCGGCCTGCAGCAGTTCGATGAGTTCTTCGCGCAGCTCGGTCAGGACTTCCACGTCCAGGGCGGCGTAGCGCAGCCACGGCTCGGGCAGCGGCCGCGTGGACCAATCGGCGGCCGAATGTTCCTTCGCCAGGCCAAACCCGAGCAGCTGTTCGATGACGGCGGCCAGGCCAACGCGTGGCAGGCCGGCCAGCCGTGCGGCGAGCTCCGTATCGAAGAGCCTGTCCGGCCACATGCCCAGCTCCAGCAGGCAGGGCAGGTCCTGGCTGGCTGCATGCAGGATCCATTCCACCCCCTGGAGCGCATCGTTGATGATGGACAGGTTCTCGAACGGTTCAGGATCGATCAGCCAGGTACCTGAGCCTTCGCGCCGGATCTGCACCAGGAACGCGCGCTGGCCGTACCGGAATCCTGAGGCCCGTTCTGCATCAACCCCTGCGGGCCCTGTGCCGGCGGCGATGGCTGCCGCGCACCGCTCCAGCCCGGACTGCGTTTCGATAACCAGCGGCACGCCGTCGCGCGGTGCGTCGAGGTCAATGACTACGGGGACCTGGCTGTCGAAGCCTTCCACCGTGATGTGGGGAGTGGTATCAGCAGCCGGAGCGCCGGCCGTGGTGTTTTCCGGAATGTGAGGGGTCATGATGCCTTCAGTTTACCGACACGGGGCAGTCCTAGTTCCGGCGCCGGCGCGGAAGGGCCGTGACGCCGTCGGGCAGAGGGGGGAGTCCGGCGAACGTACAGACCATGTCTGACCATGCTTCCAGATGGGCGGTGACGTCCGACGACGCCGGAGTCCAGGAAGCGCGCAGCTCGATATCGATCGACCCGGGCCGGTCGGAAAGTGTTCCAAAACTCTCCGATAGGACGCGGGTGGCGGTCCCGCCGGCCGCCCGGTAGGGGGCCTTGTGATTCTCCAGGGCCTCCACGAGCCAGGTCCAAGCGACGGTGCCCAGCATTTCGTCATTGCCCATTTCGGGCTCAAGCTGGGCCCGAATGTAGGTGACAATCCGGAATTCGCCGTCCCAGACTGCTGAGCCTTCCGGGTCGTGCAGCAGGATGAAGCGGCCCGTGGCCAACTCGGTGTCGTCGTCGTCCTCGGTGCCGGACGCCGCGGCCAGGGCCATGGCGGCGGGCCCGTGGACCGGTGTGGTGCCGCTGCCCGGTCCGGGCGCCATGACCTCGGCCCCGAGCGCCACGGCGAACGGTGCCAGGCGCGCCGGGGCGGGAATTTCCGCCAGGCGCAGTTCACTGCGGCATTGGGCCTTCCTGAGGGTTCCCAAGGCGTGGAGAAATTCCGGGGGAACCTGGGCTAGTGCGTTCACCTTCGCAGATTACGCAACAGCAGGGGGGAGGCAGTGCAGGCTCGCCGTCGGCCGGCCCATGCTATCCGGCCTCCTTGCCCGCGTGATGGGCCGCAAGTTCCCTTCGGATCGCGGCCACAAAGGCGTCGACATCATCCTCACTGGTGTCGAAGGAGCACATCCAGCGGACCTCGCGGGCGGCTTCATCCCAGTCGTAGAACCGGAAGGACTCCCGCAGGCGGTCAGCTATGCCAGCCGGCAGGACGGCAAACACACCGTTGGACTCCGTCTTCTGCGTGGGCTCCACACCCTCGATCGAGTCCACCGCGGCGCGGAGGCGTGCGGCCATGGCGTTGGCGTGCGACGCCGAACGGAGCCACAGGTCGCCTTCCAACAGGGCGATGAACTGGGCCGACAGGAAGCGCATTTTCGAGGCAAGCTGCATGTTCATCTTGCGCAGGAACTTCAGGCCGTGGGCCGCTTCGGGGTTCAGGGCCACAACCACTTCGCCGTACAGCAGCCCGTTTTTGGTGCCGCCGAAGGAGAGGATGTCCACGCCGGCGTCGCGGGTGAAGGCCCGCAACGGCACGTTTAGGTGCGCGGCGGCGTTGGCCAGCCGCGCGCCGTCCATGTGGAGTTTCATGCCCTTGGCGTGGGCATGATCGGCGATGGCCCGGACCTCATCCGGGGTGTAGCAGGTGCCAAGCTCGGTGGTCTGGGTGATGGACACTGCCAGCGGCTGTGCCCGGTGTTCATCGCCCCAGCCCCACGCCTCGCGGTCAATCAGCTCCGGCGTCAGCTTGCCGTCCTGGGTGGGGACATGCAGGAGTTTGATCCCGCCAATCCGTTCCGGAGCGCCGTTTTCGTCCATATTGATGTGCGCCGTCGAAGCGCACACCACAGCCCCCCAGCGCGGGAGCAGCGACTGCAGGGAAAGCACGTTGGCCCCGGTGCCGTTGAACACCGGGAAGCATTCGATGCCGGTGCCGAAGTGCTCCTCCATCAGCTCCTGCAGCCGTGTTGTGTAGTCGTCCTCGCCGTAGGACACCTGGTGGCCCTCGTTGGCAGCCGCGAGGGCGGCCAGGACCTCCGGGTGAACACCCGAGTAGTTGTCCGACGCGAAACCGCGGACGGACGCGTCATGCAGCCGGGCGGCGGGATTTTCAACCCGAGGGGCGGCATCTGCCGTTGTTGTCATTGCTTTGCTCACGTTCTCAGTCTAGGGAGGTTGGGTCCGGCCGGTCCGGGGCCAGCCTGTCAGCGGAATTTGCGGTCAGGGGGTCAGGAGCAGGCGCTGGCCGTTCAGTTCGGCTGCCGGGCGGCTGAACAGCCCGACGACGGCGGCGGCCAGGTCCTCAACGTCGGTGGCGCCGGGGAAGGTCCGTTCCGGGTGCGCCTTCCGGAGTTCCGCGTCCACCAGAGCTTTCACCACCAGGACGACGGCGGCGCCGCGCAAGGCGGTGCCCTCATCCGCAGCCCCGCGGGCCAGGCCCTCCGCCATCGCCAGGGTCCAGGTCTCGGCGGCGGCCTTCGCCGCCACGTAGCTGGCCGTCGCCGCCGTGGGCTTGTCCACCGCGGTGGAGGACACCACGGCAAACCTTCCGGTTCCGGCGGCGGCCAGGTCGGTGTAAAAGACCCGGGACACATTCCTGAGCGTCGTGACGGCGCCGCGCTCCAGGAAGTCCCAGTCGGCGTCACTTTGGTCCGTGATGCCCTTGGCGCCGCGCCAGCCGCCGACGAGGTGGATGACTCCGTCCACGCGCCCGGCGGTTTCGGCCAGAAGGGTCTTCCGGAGGGCCTGGACGTCGGCGAGATCCGCAAGATCGCACACCAGGGGAGTGACGCCCTCGCCCGCCCGCCTCGCCGCAGCGTCGATGCGCGTCCTGTCCGCGCCAACCGTGAAGACCCGGAACCCCGCCTGGTGCAAGGCCCCGGCCACCGCGATCCCGGACGGTCCGCTGCCGCCGGTGACCAGGACGTTCAGCCCGGGGGCATGGTCCGGAACAGGAGCCACCGGCGGTGCGTCGGTTTCGCTCACAGCGCGGACGCTGCGGTGATGCCGGCGGTGGATTCGATGACTGGACGCATTTTCTTCTCCAAGGCTTCGTAGAACATGGACAGCGGAAATTCGTCGTCCAGCACCTGGTCGGTGAGGCCGCGGGGCGGACCGGCGACGGGAAGCGCGTCGGGGCCCTTGGCCCAGACTGATGCGGGGTTGGGCGTAACCGTGGCGGAGATCAGCTGGTACGCGGCAAGCCAATGGGCCATCTTCGGCCGGTCAATGGAACGCCAGTAGAGCTCGTCGATCGAGGCGCCGAGGCCGATCACCGCGTCCGCCACCTGGTCCCAGTCGATGCTGAGCCGGCTGTCGGTCCAGTGCAGGACGTGGTGCTGATGCAGCCAGGCGAAGAGCAACTGTCCGCCGAGCCCGTCGTAGTTGCGCACCCGGTTGCCGGTGATCGCGAAGCGGAAGATCCGGTCGAAGATGATGGCGTACTGCACCAGTTTCGCGTGCCGGCGTGCTTCCGGCCCGGCGTCTTCGTCCTGTTCGATCCGGACGGATTCACGGAAGGCTGTGAGGTCGCAGCGCAGTTCTTCCAGCGAATACAGGAAGTAGGGCATCCGCTGCTTGATCATGAACGGGTCAAAGGGCAGGTCCCCGCGCATGTGGGTCCGGTCATGGATCAGGTCCCACATCACAAACGTGGCCTCGGTCAGTTCCTGGTCGGCCAGGAGTTCCGCGGCGCCCGCGGGCAGGTCCAGGGAGGTGATGTCTGCCGCCGCGCGCAGGACCCGGCGGAACCGGGCAGCTTCCCGGTCCGCAAAAATAGCGCCCCAGGTGAACGTGGGTGTCGCCCGGACGGCCACGGTTTCGGGGAACAGCACCGCCGAGTTGGTGTTGTAGCCGCGGGTGAAGTCCAGGAACCGGATGGGCACAAAGAGCTTGTTGGAATAGTCCCCGGCCTCAAGGCCGGCCACAAAATCGGGCCAGATGACCTCGATCAGTACGGCCTCCACGAGCCGGCTGCTGCTTCCGTTCTGGGTGTACATGGGGAAGATGACAACATGCTGCAGGCCGTCCTGGCGCTGCAGCTGGGGCTGGAACGCCAGCAGCGATGCGAGGAAGTCCGGGACGGCGAATCCAGCCGTGGCCCACGCCTGGAAATCAGCGACGACGGCGTCAAGGTAGGCCGCGTCGTGCGGGAACAGCGGTGCCAGTTCGGCAAGCGACTCCGTGATGGCGGCAACCTGCAGGGCTGCCTCGGCGTGATGGCCGGCATCAGGCACGGAGCCGTCCTGGACCTGCAGTGCCTGCAGGGATTCGGCGGCGCTCCTGAGGCGGAGCCAGGCGGGATTTTCGGCGGTGATCCTCGTAGGGGCCACGGTCACGGTGACGGTCATGGTGTGACTGCCTTTCTCATTGCTTGGGGCATCTACGGCGAGCGTAGCAAGCAACCAGAGTCTCTAATTCAAATCGAGCCTGAGCATAAGATACTCTCGGGCTCGAGGCGCCTCGCGGCTCCGCCAGATGTAGGCGGAGCCACGGCTGGCGGACTCAGGACTTCGTGGATTCTTCCCCCGCAGCGCCGCGCGGCACCAGTTTCAGGGACACCGAATTGATGCAGAAGCGCTGGTCCGTGGGCGTGCCGTAGCCCTCACCCTCAAATACGTGGCCCAGGTGTGAATCACAGTGCGCGCACCGTACCTCCACCCGCTTCATGCCGAGCGTCCGGTCGTGGATGTAACGGACGGTGCCCTCGGCGAGCGGTGCCCAGAAGGATGGCCAGCCACAATGCGAGTCGAATTTTTCGTTGCTCCGGAAGAGCTCGGTGCCACAGGCACGGCATTGGTAGACACCCTCCGTATGGGTGTCCACGTACTCGCCGGTGAAGGGGCGCTCCGTACCCGCCTGCCGCAACACGTGGTACTCCTCCGGCGTGAGTTCCTGCCGCCACTCGGCGTCGGATTTCCGGTAGGCGGGTTCCGCAGCGACGGCGTCGGCAGCCGGAACGGGGACGGAATCCGTGGCCTTGTTCTCGAAGATGCTCTTACCAAAGATGCTCATAGTCAGCTCAACGCTCAGGAGTCGCCGATAAATCCCGAACCGGCATACAGGTGGAGCACGGGGAGCCCCAACTGGTCCTGGGCTTTGTTGGCCCAGTCCGTGTGGAACGTATCCGCAACTGCGTGGGGACGGGTGATCACCACTGCCTGGGCTGCGCCGAGTTCCTTGACCTTGGCAACGAGGCCTTTAACGGCCCCGCCGTCCACTACCTCGCCCGTTACCCCTGCGCCCAGCCCCTCCAAGGCGGCAAGCGAGACGGACAGTGTCTCTGCAGCCTCGGCCCGTTCAACGGTGGGGTCCGGGGCGTGGGCGGTCAGTTCGCGGAACGCCTTAGCAACGTCCAGCAGGGAGAGATTCTCAAGGAAATCCACCAGCAGATGCCGTTCAGTGTTCCCTGGAACCAGCAGGACAAGGGGAGTGTCCTGCCCGTCCACCAGGCGTTCTATGTTGACGCGGTCGTCCGCGCCCAGGGGTTCTTCGGTCAGGATGACGATTGGATCGCTCATGGCATCAGCCTAGTCGTGCGCACCGGCGCCTGCATCCATTTGGGCCGCACGGTGCACGCGGTGTCATGAGCGCGGCGTCCCCGGGGCCGGCAGAATTCCGATGCCACGTGCCGGACGGAATATGGTCAACCCGTCTGCGGCAGTAAGAATGGTTCCATGGCACCTTCCACGCGCACCTCCACGTTGACGGCGGCAGTTCCGACCCAGGCCGACGGCCGTATGTCGCTGCGCGCCAAATGGGCGCTCGGCGGCGTCATTGGCGGCGGGGCCCTTGCCGGCCTGCTGGCCACCGGCTCCTCCGCGCTGGCGCTCTATTTTGCCCGGCGTGTGATCACTCCCGTCCGGCAGCGGACGGCGGACCAGGAAGTCCTCGCCGTGCTCCGGGAAGGGGGCGGCCGCCAGGTCATCCTGACAGCCACTCCAGAGACCACGGTGGAGGGTGTCTATGGGTTGTTTTTCGACGGCGGGAAGGGGCACGCCCGGATCGGGCGGATTGTGTCCTATTCGCCGGCGGACGGCACGGTCCTGCGCGAAGTGGAAGCCGTCTATGCCGGCGATCTTGATACGGCCCGCCGCGGATGGTGGAGCGGTGCGCTCTACCCGGATCCCGCCACCGCCGGCTTTGCGGCGGAGGACGTGCAGATCGACGTCGACGGCGGCACGGCACCGGCGTGGCTGGTCCGGGCCGGCGGGACGTCCCGGACCTGGGCAATCATGGTTCACGGCCGCGGGGCAACCCGCCAGGAGGCTCTCCGGGCGGTCAGCCCAGCCCTCGAACTGGGGCTCACCAGCCTGCTTGTCTCGTACCGGAACGACGGGTTGGCGCCATCGGCCGAGGACGGCCGGTACGGCCTGGGATCCACGGAATGGCACGACATAGAGGCCGCCATCGAGTTCGCCCTGGCCAACGGCGCCGAGGAAATTGTTCTCTTCGGCTGGTCCATGGGCGGCGCCATCTGCCTGCAGACGGCCGATCTCTCGCCGAACCGTCACCTGATCCGGGCCATGGTCCTGGACGCGCCCGTCATCAACTGGGTCAATGTGCTGGCCCACCATGCGCAGATCAACCGCATACCGTCCCTCGTTGGCCGCTACGGGCAACTGATGCTGGGCCACCCCGTGGGCCGCAGGCTCACCGGCCTGGCAGCACCCGTGGACCTCAAAGCCATGGACTGGGTGGCGCGCGCCGTGGAAGTCCGGACGCCCACCCTGATCATCCACAGCGTTGATGACGAGTACGTTCCCTATGAACCCTCCGCCCTTCTGGCGGAGCGGAATCCGGACATGGTCACGTTCGAAACGTTCAACCACGCCAGGCACACCAAGGAATGGAATGTCGATCCCGAACGCTGGGAGAACCTGATCAAGGCGTGGCTCCGGCCGCAGTTGGCTCCGCGGCTCAACCCAGGGCAGCACCGCTAAAGTGTGCGCGTGCCGATGGCGGCTGTCACCGCGGACGTCAGCCGGATGAGGTCAGCCGGTGCAAGCTCAACGTCCAGGCCGCGTTTGCCACCGGAAACCAGCATCGTCCCCAGATTGAGGGCGCTGCTGTCCACCACCGTGGGCGATGACTGGCGCTGGCCCAACGGCGAGATCCCGCCCAGGACGTAGCCGGTGCGGCGTTCAGCAGCCGCAGGGTCTGCCATCGAAGCCTTCCTGGCGCCCAGGGCGGCCGCGAATGCCTTCAGGTCAAGGCTTCCGCTGACCGGCACAACCGCCACGGCCAGCCGCCCTTCCACTTCCACCATGAGGGTTTTGAAGACCGACTCCGGAGCGATGCCCAGGGCTTCGGCGGCTTCTGTGCCGTAGCTGGCCGCGGAAGGATCGTGGGCATACGGATGCAGCACAAACGGAACGCCGGCAGCAGCCAGGGCGGCTGTGGCCGGCGTTCCGTTTGAAGAACTCTTGCGTCCCAAAGCGTTCAGTTTCCTGTTAGGAGGTCAGCTGATCAGGACGCAAGCCGGGACGTAGCGGCGACCTTGCGTTTGATCCGTCCCAGCATGGCGGTCATGCCACGCATCCGCAGTGGCGTGATGGCCCGCGTCAGGCCCAGCAGCTCCGGCATATCGTCCGGCACCGCCAGGATTTCAGCGGCGCTGAGTCCGTCGAGCCCCTCGTGGAGCACGCCAGCGAAACCCCGCGTGGTGGGGGCTTCCGGTGGCGCCTTGAAGTAGAGCCGAACGGCGTCGGCCGGGCCGGCGTCGTTCTTTTCCGTTTCAATCGTCAGGAACAGCGGCGACTGGCATTCCACCACCTGCTCCAGGAGCTCGGGGTGGTCCTTCAGCCGGTCAGGCAACTCCGGCAGTTCGCGCGAGAACTCAAGCAGCAGCTGAAGCCGATCGGGTTCGGTCAGGGCCTGGAAGTCATCGACGATTTCCGCCAATGCGGCGGGCAGGTCATGTGTAGTCATCTGTTCCAGTTTACGCCGGGACCGTGCCGCGTTCCGTGCCCTTGGCGATGGGAACACGGACGGCGTTGCCCCACTCGGTCCAGGAGCCGTCGTAGTTCCGGACAGTGTCAAAGCCCAGCAGGTACTTGAGCGCGAACCAGGTGTGGCTGGAACGCTCGCCGATGCGGCAGTAGGCCACCACGTCATCGCCGGCGGTCAGCCCGGCCTCGCCCAGGTAGAGGGCCTCGAGCTCTTCCCGGCTGCGGTACGTTCCGTCCGGCGCAGCGGCGCGCGCCCAGGGGATGGATGCTGCCGTGGGAATGTGGCCGCCGCGGAGCGCTCCTTCCTCCGGGTAGGCCGGCATGTGGGTCCGCTGGCCGGTGTATTCCTCGGGGGAGCGGACGTCAATGAGCGGCTTGCCGAAGTGTGCCAGCACATCTTCCTTGAACGCGCGGATGGGGGCGTCGTTGCGCTCCACCACCGGGTAGTCGCCGGGCGTCGGGGAGGTCCGCTCCGTGGTCAGGTCGCGGCCTTCGGCGATCCACTTGTCCCGGCCGCCGTCGAGCAGCCGGACATCCTCGTGGCCGAACAGCGTAAAGACCCAGAGCGCATAGGCGGCCCACCAGTTGGACTTGTCGCCATAGATGACCACGGTGGTGTCGCGCGAGATGCCCTTGGCGGCGGCCAGGGCGGCAAACGCCTCGCCGCCCACGTAATCGCGGGTCACGTCATCGTTGAGGTCCGTGTGCCAGTCGATCTTGACTGATCCGGGGATATGGCCGGTCTCGTAGAGGAGGACGTCCTCGTCGGATTCGACCACGACAAGGTTTCCGTCCGCCAAGGCGCCGCTTTGGAGGGCGGCTGCGAGCCATTCGGTGGACACCAGGCGCTCCGGGCTGGCGTAGGCGGCGAACTTCTCGTTCTGTTCAACTGCGTAGGACATGGTGATGGCCTTTCACTGAGACACACGGCGGATGCTGTAGAAGGAAAACCTGCCTCCCACACTAGCCACGGCCGGCCGCCCTGTCCGCCTCTTTGTTAACAGTGGGAAATATGGCCTTCGTCACGCCGGGGCCCTTGCCGGCGCCATCGCGGGGGAGGCCAGTGCCATTGCCGGTATTCTTTCTGGGGACAACCCACCAGCAGAACGGACCACCTTGGTACAGATCGAACAGCTTGCCGCCCGCACTCCGGCGGTTTCGGTGGATGAGCTCCTCAAGGGTTTCTATCCGTCCGCACGGTTCGGCCAGGTCTCCTTTGCCAGCTACCGGCCGGACCCGAACCAGCCGTCCCAGGCGGCGGCGGTCAAGGGGCTGGAAGGGTTCGCCGGGGGAGTTGGAGCAGGCGACGGCGATGGCCTGTTCAAGAAGTTCTTCACCAAGAAGGTCGCTACCAGGGCGGGGATCTACCTCGACGGAGGATTCGGCGTCGGCAAAACCCACCTGCTGGCCTCGCTGTGGCATGCCGCCCCGGGCCCCAAGGCCTTCGGCACGTTTGTGGAATACACCAACCTCGTGGGCGCCCTTTCCTTCCGCAAAACTGTTGAGGCACTGAGCCACTACAAGCTGGTGTGCATCGACGAATTTGAGCTGGATGATCCGGGTGACACCGTGCTGATGTCCCGTTTGATGCGTGAACTGGCCGACGCCGGCGTCAAGCTGGCTGCCACGTCCAACACGCTGCCGGGTTCGCTGGGCGACGGCCGCTTTGCCGCCGTCGACTTTGCCCGTGAAATCCAGGTCCTGGCGGACCAGTTCGACGTCATCAGGATCGACGGCGAGGACTTCCGCCACCGTGGGCTGCCCGCCGCCCCGGCACCGCTGAAGAACAGCCAGCTCGCCGCACAGATGAAGGCCGAGTTCGACGGCAAGACCGTGGCAGAGGACGAATTCAGTTCACTGATCGGCCACCTGGCCGGTGTCCACCCGAGCCGCTACCGGCAGCTCATCGACGGCATCGACGGCGTTGTGTGGCGCAACGTGGAGACCATCACCGAACAGGCCGTGGCGCTTCGCTTCGTTGTGTTGGCGGACCGCCTGTACGACAAGGATGTGCCCATCCTGGCCAGCGGCGTCCCCTTCGACAAGCTCTTCACGGACGAGATGATGCACGGCGGGTACACCAAGAAGTACTTCCGTGCGGTGTCCCGCCTGACTGCACTCGCCCGCGAGGGCCAGAACCACGAGCCGTCCTAGGCATCGGCCGGGGAAGCCGGACCATCAGTTAAACGCCAAAGGCGCGGGTGCCACCTCCCGGCGGGACCCGCGCCCCCTTGACGTGCTAGGGCAGTGCCCTGGCCAAATCCTTGTTACGGAGCCTTATCAACCGGCGGAACCGGGTTGACTGGCGGAGTCTGCTCGGTGGCAGGCGCTACGCCGGGTGTTCCGTCGTTCTTGTCAACGAGCTTGGAAGCGCCCTCCTGGACTTTGTCCACGTGACCGGTGTACTTACCGCCAGTCTTTGAGTCGACGAAATCGCCGGCTTTCGTGATGCCGTCCTTGATGGCCTGCTCGTTGCCGCGGATGAGACCCTGAGCCTTGCCCTTAAGATCGTCAATCAGTCCCACGAGCACCTCCCTTCAATCGCGGAGCCAGTTCGCTCCTCCGCAACCGATCCTAGCCCTGTCTGCCGGGCGTGCCAAGGTGCTGTGACAAATGTTGTAAAGTCCGTGCGGCGTATCCGGGCAATAAAAAAGCAGCTCACGGGGAGCTGCTGTGTGTGTGGGCGATACTGGGATCGAACCAGTGACCTCTTCCGTGTCAGGGAAGCGCGCTACCGCTGCGCCAATCGCCCGGAACCGGAAGGCCGGCCATTTCGGATTTATTACTGGGGTAGAGAGCGGACGACGAGATTCGAACTCGCGACATCCACCTTGGCAAGGTGGTGCTCTACCAGCTGAGCTACGTCCGCGTATGAAGTACACCCTGGCCGGTGGCCAGAAGTACTGCATGAAGCAAGTTTCCTTGCTTGGTGGGCGATACTGGGATCGAACCAGTGACCTCTTCCGTGTCAGGGAAGCGCGCTACCGCTGCGCCAATCGCCCATTTCGTCCGGCGTGAACCGGAATCCATGGTTTTCACCGAGGTGGGTACGGGATTCGAACCCGTGTGAACGGCTTTGCAGGCCGCTGCCTCGCCTCTCGGCCAACCCACCGTGTAAGCTCCGATTCCGAAAAACCTTAGCCGTGACAGTGTCCTGCGAGCGGACGACGAGATTCGAACTCGCGACATCCACCTTGGCAAGGTGGTGCTCTACCAGCTGAGCTACGTCCGCATTTGGGCCGCTGAATCCGTGCCGTTTCGGGCATTTCCTCGCGTTCCAACGAGTAAGAACTCTATAGGAGGTTCAGGGAATCTCCAAATCGAACGTGCTTCAACGGCGGCAATGCCCCTGGATCCCTGCAATCTAGGGGATTTTTCTAATTACAGGCGTGTAATTCGAGCGGCGTCCCGTCTCGATTTCCATAAACCCCGCCCGGTCGGCTAGCATTCAAAGGCATCGGGGCGATTGGCGCAGTGGTAGCGCGCTTCGTTCACACCGAAGAGGTCACTGGTTCGAACCCAGTATCGCCCACCGAGGAATCTGGTCCGTTTCCGCTCAGCCGAGCGGAAACGGACCTTTTTTGTGCCCGCCATTCTGTCAGCCCCTTGTGAAAGAGTCTTTGTATGACTGATCCACTCCTTGCCCACGCCACGGAATACGGCCGCATGTATGCGCGGTCCACCTCCGAACAGTTCTCCGTTCCGTCAATCACCACCGTCATTGGCCAGCAGCCGCACGGCCTGGACGGCTGGTTCGGTTACATGGGCGCCAGCAGCCTGGCGAAGGATCCGTTGCTTGCCGATTGCCTGGGCAGCCCGGCGAAAATCCGTCAGGCCGTCAACCGGGCCTCAAAAGCAGCAGAACTGTATCGCGACGAGGCCGCCAGACGCGGCGACCGCGTCCATAATTACTGCGAGCAGGTTGCACTCCGCGCCCTGGGCCGGCCCCACGCCATGAAGGAAACCCGCGAGGCATTGGCGGCCAACGGAGAGGAAGGCTTTGCCCTGCGGTTCGATGAGTGGTGGGACCTCTACCGCGTAGAGCCCATCGCACCGGAAATTACCGTCTGGAACAAGTCAGTGGGCTACGCCGGGACGCTGGACCTCGTGGCCAAAATCAACGGCCGGATCTGCGTCATTGATTACAAGACCAAGGGCACCACACGGGATGGCACCGTCAAGCCGCTGGATGACAAGGTGGTCATGCAACTGGTGGCCGGCATGAAGGCCGAAGAAAGCCTGGTGGATGCCGTGGCAGGGGAATGGGAGCCCTGGAAGTACGGCGAGGCCCCGCTGCTGCTGGCTGTGGCCATTGGCGAGACGGAAGTCCGTCCGGTCCGCGCCAACCCCGACGTCCTCAAGCACCACTGGTGGAAGTTCTGCGCCCTGCGCCGGGTCTGGGAACTGTCCGCCGATACGCTCGCCGCCGGGTCTGCGCTTCTTCCGGTGGCTCCGCCCGTCTCCGTGCAGGCCCGCAGCGCCTAGCGGAGCACGCGTGCCGGAACTTCGCATGCCTGGAGTCCGGCTGCCCAGTCCCGGGACCGGTGCCCCTGCACCTAAACTGGATAGGTTCGCCATAACGCCCACCGTGAGGAAAGACAGCACATGGCCATTCTGAATATCCGCATCATCGGTGATCCTGTGCTCCGCACAGTGGCTGATCCCGTGACGGAATTCGGTCCTGAGCTCGCCAAGCTGGTTGCGGACATGACGGAAACCATGGAGGACGTGGATGGCGCCGGCCTCGCGGCCCCCCAGATTGGCGTCAGCCAGCGGGTCTTCACCTACCGGATTGACGGCGTGGAGGGCCACATCATCAATCCGGTCCTGGAAAACAGCGAGGACTTCCAGGCGGACCAGGTTGAGGGTTGCCTGTCCATTCCGGGCCTGGCGTTCCCGGTCCGCCGCTTCCGCGCCACACGCGCCACCGGTGTTGACCTGAATGGGAATCCTGTCGCGGTGGAGGGGGAAGGCCTGCTGGCCCGTTGCTTCCAGCACGAGACGGACCACCTGGACGGCATCCTCTACACCGACAGGCTGGAAGGCGAGGACCGGAAAACGGCCCTGCGTTCCATCCGCAATGCCAACTATGACGCCATCACGGAACGCACGACGACGAAGCGAGCCAAGACGGTCGGGTCCAGTTTCGGGGGCTCGAGCGTTGGAGGCGCGAACTCTGGGAGCGCCAGCCCTGGCCAGGCCAGCTTCGGCGGCGGCGCCACCACATGAGGGTACTTTTTGCCGGCACCCCCGCCGTGGCCGTCCCGTCCCTTGATGCCCTCGTTGGGGCCGGCTTTGAGATCGTTGCCGTCCTGACCCGTCCCGACGCGCCGATAGGGCGCAAACGGGTGCTGACGCCGTCGCCCGTTGCAGCCCGCGCCGCCGAGCTGGGAATCAACATCATCCACGCCACCCGCGTGGACGAGGCCGTGACGGCGAAAATCGCCGCGGCCAAGCCGGACGTGGCCGCCATCGTGGCCTACGGCGGCCTGATTCCGCGCCCCGCCCTTGATGTTCCCCCGCATGGTTGGATCAACCTGCACTTTTCCCTGCTGCCCGCATGGCGTGGCGCTGCCCCCGTGCAGCGGTCCGTGATGGCCGGCGACGACGTCACCGGGGCAGTCACTTTCCTGTTGGAAGAAGGGCTGGACACCGGCCCGGTCTTCGGAACGCTGACCGAGGGCGTTGGCCCGGAGGACACCGCCGGAGCGCTGCTGGAGCGGCTGTCCCGCAGCGGGGCCGTGCTCCTTGCCCAGACGCTGTCCGCCGTGGAAGCCGGGAGGGCAGCTGCACAGCCGCAGGTCGGCGACGTTTCACTGGCCCCCAAGCTGACCATCGATGACGGCCGGCTCGACTGGAAGCAGCCCGCCCTGGCGATCGGCAGGCGCGCCCGCGGCGTGACTCCCGAGCCCGGCGCCTGGACCACTCTGGACGGACAGCGCGTCAAACTCGAACCTGTCCGGCTCCGGCCAAGTGACACTGACCTGCAACCCGGCGCAGTATTCCTCGACGGGAAGAGCGTCCTGGTGGGCACCGGATCCCACGCCGTGGAGCTGACGAGGATCCAGCCTTCGGGCAAAAAGATGATGGCCGCCGCCGATTGGGCGCGTGGCATGGCAACACTGGAAAGCGTGGTCTTCGAATGAGCGAATCCGGCGGTAATGCAGGCGGCACGGGCGGCAGCGGAAGCGGCGCCCCGGGCGGCGGACGCGGCAACAGCGGACGGGGCAAGGGCGGGCCGAGGGATTCCAGCCAGCGCAACGCCCAGGGCCGCGAACGCAACCGCCCCTCCCAGCGGAGCTTCACCGAAAACGCTCCTGCGCAGCGGACCCGCCGGGCGGACCCCGCGCGGCTGGTGGCTTTTGAAGTCCTGCGCGCGGTAGCCGCCGAGGACGCCTACGCCAACCTGGTGCTCCCGTCCCGCATCCGCCATCACGGCCTGGACAAGCGCGACGCCGGCTTCGCCACCGAGCTCAGCTACGGGGCCCTGCGTGGCCAGGGCACGTACGATGCCATCCTGGCCCGCTGCGTTGACCGGCCGCTGGACCAGCTTGACCCTGCCATTCTCGACGCCCTGCGGATCGGCACCCATCAGCTGCTGGCCATGCGTGTCCCGGCCCACGCCGCCCTGGACCAGACCGTTGGCCTGGCCCGCGCCGTCATCGGTGCCGGCCCCTCCGCCCTGATCAATGCGGTGCTGCGGAAGGTCACGGCGCACACGCTGGAGGAATGGCTTGAGGTCCTCGTCGCCGGTGAAAGCGACGAAACCACCATCGCGTCCCTCCGGTACGCCCATCCCGAATGGATTGTCCGGGCCATGCGCCAGTCCTTGGTGGCCCACGGGCGGTCAGCCACCGAAATCAACGACCTGCTGGAAGCCGATAACGAAGCTCCGGTGGTCAACCTGGTGGCCTTGCCCGGCCTGGGCAGCCTGGATGAAGCCCTGGAGGGCGGGGCGACCCCCGGTGAACTCGTTGAAGGCTCGGCGCTCTCCAGCGGCGGAGACCTGGGCCGCCTCGCCTCCATACGGGAAGGCAGTACGCGCGTCCAGGATGTCGGCTCCCAGCTGGTGGCCCGCGCCATGGCGGCAGTGGACCTCGATCCCACCGACGGCACTGGAGCAGAACGCAGGAACGAAACCTGGCTGGACCTGTGCGCCGGCCCCGGTGGCAAGGCGGCCCTGCTGGGCGCGCTGGCCAACGCCCAGGGCGCCACGCTGCTCGCCAATGAACCTGCGCCGCACCGTGCCAAACTCGTCAGCCAGGCCCTGTCCGCCGTGCCCCGGGACGTCTGGCGCGTCCGGACCGGCGATGGCCGCGACGTGGGCACTGAGCAGCCGGAGTCCTTTGACCGTGTCTTGGTGGACGTCCCCTGCAGCGGGCTGGGTGCCCTGCGCCGCAGGCCGGAGTCCCGCTGGCGCCGCACCCCCAAGGACCTCGCGGACCTGGGACCGCTGCAGCGCGCCCTGTTGAAATCGGCGCTGGAGGCCGTCCGCCCCGGCGGAGTGGTTGCCTATGTCACCTGTTCACCCCACCCGGCCGAAACCACGGCAGTGGTCAGCGATGCCCTCCGGAAGCGGGATGACCTGGAGCTGCTGGACGCCGGTGCCGTGCTGGACAGCGTGAGCCTGACCGGGAACCTGGGCGCAGGCCACGATTCCACGGCGCAACTCTGGCCGCACATCCACAGCACCGATGCCATGTTCCTGGCCCTCATCCGGAAGAAAGCCTGACCCGTGAAAGGTTCCCCCATGCCGCAGTGCTGCATCAACCCCAGCATCCTGTCCGCCGACTTCGTCAACCTCGAAGCCGAACTGCAGCGCATCAGCAACGCTGACGCCGTGCACGTGGATGTTATGGACAACCACTTTGTCCCCAACCTCACCTTGGGCTTGCCCGTGGTCCAACGGATCCAGGCGGTCAGCCCGGTACCGCTGGACGCCCATCTGATGATCTCCGACGCCGACCGCTGGGCGCCGGGGTTCGCAGACGCCGGGCTGGCATCCGTGACCTTCCACGCTGAGGCCTCCATTGCACCGGTCAAACTGGCCCGCGAACTGAGGGCCCGGGGCTCCAAGGCCGGCATGGCGCTGCGCCCGGCCACTGCCGTGGAGCCCTACCTGGACATGCTCGAGGAACTGGACATGCTCCTGATCATGACTGTGGAGCCGGGGTTCGGTGGCCAGGCGTTCCTGGACTTCACCCTGCCCAAGATCCGCAGGGCACGGGCAGCCATTGACGGCTCCGGAATCAATGTCGCTCTCCAGGTGGACGGCGGCATTACCGAGGAAACCATTTTGCGGGCGGCCGAAGCAGGCGCGAACGTCTTTGTGGCGGGTTCGGCTGTTTACGGCGCGGAGGACCCGGCTGCAGCCATTGGACGGCTCCGCGAAGCCGGCAGCATAAAGTTACGTGCTGCGTCCGCGGAATAGTCTGGGCCACCTTGTGGTTATGGCACAATAGCAACACACAATACGTGCTCCGGGGTCGGTGTAAGTCCGAACCGGCGGTGATAGTCCGCGACCCGCGAGCCGGCGCTTTCCCCTTCAGGGAAGGAACCGGCGGACGGTTGAACTGGTGAAATTCCGGTACCGACAGTTAAAGTCTGGATGAGAGAAGCACGTACAGCTGTATCTGCGGCGCCCTTTGGCGCTGCGGTCTTCTGCTGTCGTATACCCCCGGAGCCATCGCGGTTCTAGAGGGAAGGAACGACAACACACATGAACCCCTTGCGATGGCTCTTTGAAGCCAGGATTTCCCATGGTCCGGGAACCGAAGCCGCCGAACCGGTGGCTGCCCCATGACCCGGATCGAAACCGTCACGGCGTTCAGCGCCGCCGAAACCGCCGCCATGGACGCAGCGCTGGAAGCAGCCCTTCAGGGCCCGCGCGGAGCGAATCCGCTGGTGGGCGCCGTCGTCATCGATGCTGCCGGCCGCCAGCTGGTGACCGGGTATCACCGCGGCGCCGGCACACCCCACGCGGAAGCGGACGCCATCGCCCAGGCTGAGGCCGCCGGGCTGGACCTGAGCGGCTGCACGATGGTGATCACGCTGGAACCCTGTGACCACAGCGGCCGTACGGGGCCCTGCACCCAGGCGATCATTCGTGCCGGAATCACGGACGTGGTCTACGCCGTCGACGATCCGCACGACCCTGCGGCGGGCGGCGCAGCCACCCTCCGGAACGCGGGCGTCCACGTCCGCAGCGGGCTCGCGGCCAGCCAATCGTTCGAGTTGAACCGTCAGTGGTTCCTGGGAGTGGCCGCACAGCGCCCGTTCGTGACGCTGCACATCGCGCAGACCCTGGACAGCCGGATCGCCGCTGAGGATGGAACGAGCCAGTGGATCTCCTCCCCGGAGTCGCTCGCTGACAACCACGGACTGAGGCGGCGGATCGACGCCATCCTCGTCGGCACGCAGACCGTGCTCGTGGACAATCCCCGGCTGACAGCCCGCGATGCGTCCGGAGCCACAGCGGGCAAGCAACCGCTGCGGGCCGTGATGGGCCTGCGGGACATCCCGGCCGACGCCGCCGTCCGCGGTGACGACGGGAACGTGCTCCACCTGCCCACGCGGGATCCGCGGGAGGCGCTCTCGCTCCTCTACGCGGAAGGAATCCGCCACGTCATGGTGGAAGGCGGCTCACGCATCCTCAGCTCATTCCTGGCCGCCGGCCTTGTGGACGAACTCATTGTCTACCTTGCCCCCACCCTGCTGGGCTCCGGAACTCCCGCCCTCAACGGACTGGGAATCACCACGCTCGCGGATGCCCGGCACTGGGACTGGGACCCCTCCGACGGCGGCGCCGTCCTGACCCTGGGCCGGGACCTGAGGCTGCACCTCCGTCCGGTACCAACCGAAGCTCTTGAACCACACCTATCCCGCGCTGCCGCGGAACCAGCCATGGGAGGCTACTGATGTTTACCGGAATTATTGCCGAACAGGGACAGGTCCTGTCCGTGGAGCGGGACGGCGATGCCAGCGCAACGCTCCGCCTGCGGGCGCCCGGCACTACCGAAGGGCTCGGACTGGGCGGGTCCATCGCCGTCAACGGGGTCTGCCTGACGGCCACCGCCATCGAGGGCAAAGAGTTCAGCGTTGATGTGATGGGCGAAACCCTCGTCCGCAGCACCATCGGCGAACTTGCCGCCGGTGACTCGGTGAACCTTGAGCGCTGTGTCCCTGCCGGCGGCCGGCTGGACGGCCACGTCGTCCAGGGCCACGTCGACGGCGTCGGGCAGCTGCTGGAGCGCGAGGCGCTCGGCAACTGGGAACGCCTCCGGTTCGGTGTGCCGGCCAACCTCGCCCGCTACATCGCGGAGAAGGGCTCCATAGCGATCGACGGCGTCTCGCTCACCGTCACTGCGGTCAGCCCCGCCGCGGAGCCGGAGCCCTGGTTCGAAGTGGGGCTGATCCCCACCACCTTGGCCGAGACCGGCCTGGGGGCCAAGGTGACCGGCAGCAGGGTCAACCTTGAAGTGGACGTGCTGGCCAAATACACCGAACGCCTGCTGGCATTCAGCACCGGCGCAACCACCGGGGGCAAGCGATGAACGCCGCCGTCCGGCTGGAGCCGGCCGCGTCCGCCGGCCCGGTGCCTAGTGCAACCTTCGGACTTGACCCCGTGGAAGATGCCATCCGCGCCATGGCCGCCGGCCGGCCCGTGCTGGTGGTGGACAACGAGGACCGCGAAAACGAAGGCGACATCATCTTCGCCGCACAGCATGCCACCCCTGCCCTCATGGGATGGACCATCCGCTACAGCTCCGGCGTCATCTGCGTCCCCTTGAGCGGGGAGCGCGCCGAGGCCCTGGCACTGCCGCCGATGGTGGCAGTGAACGAGGACGCGAAGGGCACCGCGTACACCGTTTCCTGCGACGCGGCGGTGGGTGTCAGCACCGGAATCTCCGCCACGGACCGGGCCCTCACGGCCCGCGTCCTCGCAGACCCCGGCGCCGGACCGGCGGCCGTGACCAGGCCCGGGCATATTTTCCCGCTCCGGGCAGTTAACGGAGGAGTGCGTGAACGCCCCGGCCACACCGAAGCGGCCGTGGACCTCTGCCGGCTCGCCGGACTGGAGCCAGTGGGCGTGATCGCCGAGGTTGTGCACGACGACGGCGAAATGATGCGGCTCGACGGGCTGCGGAGTTTCGCCGCTGAACATGGATGCCCCCTGATCTCGATTGAGGATCTGGTGGCTTACCTTGAAGCAGGGGCCGGGGCTCCCGCCGACAGTGACACCGGGCCGGACGCCCGGGCGGAGTAGAGGAGTAATGATGACGGCTTCCGGAGTATCGGACAACAGCCACCAGAACGGCCACCACCGGGGGGCGGCCGGCAATGGCCGGGCCCACCACCCCGTGAGCGGCGGTCCCATTGTGCAGCTGCCCACGGCATTTGGCGATTTCATTACCCAGGCGTGGACAGACCTGGTCACGGGCGCCGAGCACCTGGCCGTGAGCTCGCCCAACCCGCCCAGGGAGGGCGTTGCCCCGCTGGTCAGGCTACATTCGGAGTGCCTGACCGGCGACGTCTTCAGCTCCTACCGTTGTGACTGCGGCGAACAGCTGGCGTATGCCCTGGAGCTGATCAACGAGTTCGGCGGCACGTTGCTGTACCTGCGCGGGCAGGAAGGCCGGGGGATCGGGCTGGCCAACAAGATCAAGGCCTATGCCCTCCAGGAAGCGGGCTTTGACACCGTGGAGGCCAACGAGCAGCTGGGACTGCCGGTGGACGCCCGCTGCTACAAGGCGGCCGCCCAGATCCTGGCCGAGATGGGCCTCCACGAGATCCGGCTCCTGAGCAACAACCCGGACAAAAAGAACAGGCTCGCCAAAGCCGGTGTGAAGGTGGTGGAAATGGTGCCCACCGAGGTTCCGTCCCGTGACCAGAACATCCGCTACCTGCAGACCAAAAAGGACCGCATGGAGCACCGGCTGATGCTGGACACCCACGTTGTCACGGTGCCAAGCGGCGCTGCCGACGATTTCGACCACGACCAAAACTGAACGGATCAGATTCACGCATGAGCGGACACGGCGCACCAGATATTGACCTCACCACCCTCAACCCGGCGGAAACGTCGCAGCTGCGGCTGGCCATCGTGGCAGCCAGCTGGCACACCCAGATCATGGACGGACTCCTGGACGGTGCCCTGCGCGCCGCCAAGGACGCGGGCATCAGCGAACCCACCGTACTGCGCGTTCCGGGCGCCTTCGAGCTTCCCGTCGCCGCCGCGCGGCTGGCACGGCACTTTGACGCAGTGGTGGCACTCGGCGTCGTGATCCGTGGCGGCACGCCGCACTTTGAATACGTCTGCCAGGCCGCGACGTCGGGACTGACCGATGTCAGTGTCTCCACCGGCGTGCCGGTGGGCTTCGGCGTGCTGACCTGCGATACGGAGCAGCAGGGACTGGACCGCGCGGGCCTGCCGGGCTCCAGCGAGGACAAGGGCCACGAAGCCGTGACGGCAGCCTTGGCCACCGCTGTCCTCCTCAAGCAGTACACATAGCAGCGGGCGGGCTGCCGGGGGGCGGTGTGTGTTCGCTCACATCGCGCCCGTCATGCAGCGGCCCGAAAGGCGCCCCCGGGCCGGCAGCAAGTAGGCTGTAGGGCGTGAAGAATTTCGAGACGCTGTTCGCTGAACTGAGTGAGAAGGCAGCCACCCGCCCGGCAGGCTCCCGCACCGTCGCTGAATTGGAGTCCGGAGTCCACGGCATTGGCAAGAAAGTCGTGGAGGAAGCAGCCGAAGTGTGGATGGCCGCTGAGTACGAATCCGATGAGGCCACGGCCGAGGAAATCTCCCAGCTGCTCTACCACCTGCAGGTTCTGATGCTCGCTAAAGGCCTGACCCTGGAAGACGTCTACAAGCATCTGTAGCCACTGCGGCACGCGGCGGTCACCAACTGCCGGCCCGTGCCCTGCGTGGCCCGTTTGCCTGATCCACAGACCTCCTAACCAAGAAAGACCCCCCATGCTGCGAGTAGCCGTCCCCAACAAGGGCTCCCTGTCCGAAGCCGCCTCCGCCATGCTGTCCGAAGCGGGCTACCGCCAGCGCCGCGACACCCGCGAGCTGGTCATGATGGACCCGGACAACGACATCGAGTTCTTCTTCCTCCGCCCGCGCGACATCGCTGTCTACGTCGGACGCGGAACCCTCGACGTCGGCATCACCGGCCGCGACCTGCTGCTGGACGCCGAGGTGGAAGCCGAGGAACTGCTGCCCCTGGGCTTCGCTGCGTCCACGTTCCGCTTCGCCGGACCGGTGGGCGACTTCGCCACAGCAGAAGAGCTTGAAGGAAAACGCCTCGCCACCAGCTACGACGGACTGCTCCGCGGCTACCTCGCCGAGCGGGGCATCAACGCCAAGGTGGTCCGGCTCGACGGCGCCGTGGAGTCTTCAGTACGCCTCGGCGTAGCTGATGCCATCGCCGACGTCGTGGAAACGGGCAACACCCTCAAGGCCGCCGGGATGGAAATCTTCGGCGAGCCGATCCTCAAATCGGAAGCGGTCCTGATCCGCCGCACGGGCGAAGGCGGAGCCGCGAACGGCACCGCCAAGGAGATTGAAGTCCTGATCCGCCGCCTGCAGGGCGTCCTCGTGGCACGCCAGTACGTGCTCATGGACTACGACATCCGCAAGGAACTCGTGGAACAGGCCGCCGCACTGACTCCCGGCCTGGAATCACCCACCGTCTCACCGCTGCGCGACTCCGACTGGGTGGCCGTCCGGTCCATGGTTCCGAAGAAGGAAACCAACCGGATCATGGATGAGCTCTACGACCTCGGCGCCCGCGCCATCCTGGTCAGCAGCATCCACGCCTGCCGTATCTGAGCATCCCGCCCGCTTCACGCCGCGCCGCAGAACCCACCCGAGAATTCCAGGAGTCCCCATGGCTGTAGCTGTACGAGTCATCCCCTGCCTCGACGTCGACGCCGGGCGCGTTGTGAAGGGCATCAACTTCGAGGGGCTCCGCGACGCGGGTGACCCGGTGGAGCTGGCGCACCGGTACGACAATGCGGGCGCCGACGAGCTGACGTTCCTCGATGTCACGGCGTCCTCAGGCAACCGCGAAACCACCTTCGACGTGGTCCGCCGCACGGCCGAGGAGGTCTTCATCCCGCTGACCGTGGGCGGCGGTGTCCGCGGTGTTGCCGAGGTGGACAAGCTCCTGCGTTTCGGCGCGGACAAGGCTTCCATCAACACGGCCGCCGTTGCCCGGCCGGACGTCATCAACGAAATCAGCCGGCATTTCGGTTCGCAGGTGCTGGTCCTGTCCGTGGACGCCCGCCGGACCCGCCCCGGGTCCCAGCTCACGCCGTCGGGCTTTGAAGTGACCACCCACGGCGGCCGCACTGGTACAGGGATCGACGCCATCGAGTGGGCCAGGGAAGCTGCCGACCGCGGTATCGGGGAAATCCTGCTCAACTCCATCGACGCCGACGGCACCAAGGACGGCTTCGACCTGGAACTGATCCGGCTCGTCCGGGCAGCCGTGAAAGTGCCGATCATCGCCTCAGGCGGGGCCGGCGAACCGGCCCACTTCCCGCCGGCCGTCGCCGCCGGAGCGGACGCCGTGTTGGCAGCGTCGATCTTCCACTGGGGCCCGGACAACATGATGTCCCAGGTCAAGCAGGCTATCCGCGACGCAGGCTTCGAAGTCCGCTAAGTGGGATCTCGCTCCCCACCCGCCCCCTATTCTCGCAAGCTCGAACAGGGAACCCGGCGGGCGTGGGCCCAGGCTCGATCACCGATTCCGGTGGTTTAGCTTGTCGAAACCTAGAGGCCGACTTCAGCCGACTGGAGCAGGGCGACGGCGTCCGGCTGGCCTTCGAAGGTGACCAGGGCGTGGCGGGTCCGGCCGTGGGCGTGCATCAGCAGTTCACCCGGCTCACCAACGATCGCCACCGAAACCGGTGCCCGCTTGGCGACGTGCCGCGGCCCGGACGGGCGCACCAGCACAATGCCAAGGTCGACGCCACGGTAAAGGATGGCTGCCCGCTTGATCAGTTCGTCCCAGAGGGCGTCCGAGTAGGCCTCGTCGAGGGCGCGCGGCGCCCAGCGGTCCACAGCCCGGCGGATGTCCTCGGTGTGGACGAAATA
This sequence comes from Pseudarthrobacter sp. MDT3-1, assembly GCF_054510755.1. NCBI lineage: Bacteria > Bacillati > Actinomycetota > Actinomycetes > Micrococcales > Micrococcaceae > Pseudarthrobacter > Pseudarthrobacter sp. MDT3-1. Next base: position 189,191 of record NZ_JBTNDX010000005.1, read on the forward strand.
TTCGATCAGGTTGGAGCTCTCGTCCAATGCCTTGATGTTCATGGGGGACAAAGCCGGCGGGCCACCACGGAAGGTGTTCACGAGGCCGGTGTAGTCGTCAGCGGTTTTCAGCTTCGCCGCGAGCTTGGCGGTGGCCTTGTCCGAAGCCTTGGACAGGCGCTTGATGATGAGGCCAAGCCCTACGGCAGCCTTGCGTTCGCGAAGGTAAAGGTGCGCGGCAAGGTCCCTGGTGCGCCAGCCTCTACAGAGGGTGGGGGCATCAGGGCCGGCCGCCAGCAGGGTTTCGGCCAGGACTTCTCGGGACGGTTCGACGAAATGCATCACTTGTGAAACTAGCACGAGAGCAGGGAAGTTGGGCAGCAGAACCGCCAGCCGATAGGTGCCCTTGTTCACACACTGTTTGTATGCCCGTTGGTGCATATTAGGGGCCGCTGATGAGGCACTAGACTTGGTCTGATGTCTGAACAGCCCGCCTCCGCACCCGTAATAGTCCCGGCCCCTACCACAAGCCCGCTTCCGCACACTGTTGCGGCCGCGCTGAAGCGCGACGGCGCCGGGCTGGTTGCAGCGGTGGTCCAGCAGTTCGACACCCACGAAGTGCTGATGCTGGGCTGGATGGACGATGAAGCCCTGCACCGCACCATGACCAGCGGCCGGGTCACCTTCTACTCCCGTTCCCGCCAGGAATACTGGCGCAAGGGGGACACCTCCGGCCACGTCCAGTGGGTCAAGTCGGTTGCCCTGGACTGCGACGGCGATGCGCTCCTGATCCGCGTGGACCAGGTCGGCGCGGCGTGCCACACCGGCACCCGGACCTGCTTCGACGGCAGGGACCTGGATGTCCAGACCGGCGAGGCACTCTGACCCACGGCCCTTGGGCGGAAGACCTGCCCGCAGACACACACTTTTGGCAGCATAAGACTGGCGCCGTTCCACACCCGGCGACATTCACGAGGCGACACACAAGAACAGGCGGCGAAGCATAGCCATGCAGGACCTTGGAATCATCAGCCCGGGCCTCGAGGAGTTCCGCGAACTCGCCGGCAGCAGCCGGGTCATCCCCGTCACGCTCAAAGTGCTGGCGGACGCGGAGACCCCTATCGGCCTCTACCGGAAGCTGGCCCAGGGCCAGCCCGGCACGTTCCTGATGGAGTCCGCGGCGGTGGGCGGCACGTGGTCGCGGTACTCCTTTATTGGCGCGAAGTCCCGGGCAACCCTGACCACCAAGGACGGCCAGGCGCACTGGCTGGGCCAGCCCCCTGCCGGCGTGCCCCTGGACGGCAATCCCGTGGATGCCATCCGCGACACCATCGAAGCACTGCGGACCAGCAGGTTTGACGGACTGCCGCCGTTCACCTCCGGCCTAGTCGGCTTCCTGGGCTGGGAGACGGTCCGCCACTGGGAACGGCTGACCAGCCCGCCGGAGGATGATCTCCACCTGCCCGAGATGGCGCTGAACCTGGTGACGGACATGGCCGTGCACGACAACCATGACGGCACGGTGCTGCTGATCGCCAACGCCATCAACTTCGATGGCAGCAACGACCGCGTGGACGAGGCCTGGGAAGATGCCGTGGCCCGGGTCAAGGCCCTCCTGACCACGATCAGCACACCAGTGGCCCAGCCGGTTTCCGTGCTGGAACCCGCCGCCCTGGATTTCGCCTCCAGCGTCGAGGAACGGTGGGACGAACCCTCCTACCTGGCCGCCCTTGACCGCGGCAAGGAAGCCATCGTGGACGGTGAAGTGTTTCAGGTGGTGATTTCACGCCGCTTCGAAATGGAGTGCGGCGCCTCACCCCTGGACGTGTACCGCGTCCTGCGCAACACCAACCCCAGTCCGTACATGTACATCTTCAGCCTCGAGGACGCCGACGGCCGGGAGTACTCGATCGTTGGGTCCTCGCCCGAGGCCCTGGTGACGGTGACCGGCGAAGAAGTCATCACCCACCCCATTGCCGGTTCGCGGCCCCGCGGCAAGACGGTGGAGGGAGACAAAGCCCTCGCCGAGGAGCTGCTGGCCGACCAGAAGGAACGTGCCGAACACCTGATGCTCGTGGACCTCTCCCGCAACGACCTGTCCAAGGTCTGCGTGGCGGGAACCGTGGACGTCACGCAGTTCATGGAGGTGGAGCGGTTCAGCCACATCATGCATCTGGTCTCCACCGTGGTGGGCAAGCTGTCCCCGGACGCCAACGCCTACGACGTCCTGAAGGCGACCTTCCCCGCGGGCACTCTGTCCGGTGCCCCGAAGCCCCGGGCTCTGCGCCTGCTGGACGAGCTTGAACCCCACCGCCGCGGCATCTACGGCGGCGTGGTGGGTTACCTCGACTTTGCCGGCGACATGGACATGGCCATTGCCATCCGCTCGGCCCTTCTCCGCGAAGGCCGCGCCTACGTCCAGGCCGGGGGAGGCATCGTGGCGGACTCGGTGAACCCCACAGAAGCCTTGGAGACCGTGAACAAGGCGGCCGCTCCGCTCCGGGCCGTACACACCGCCGGATCGCTGCACAACATCGCGGCGGAATCGCTCCCCGGCACCTCTCACATCAGCGACGCCGGCACCGCCGGGGAAAGCCAGGCCGCCGAATGACGGCGGCCTGGGCCAGGAAGTCCACACTGGTACTGCTGATCGCCGTCCTTGCGCTGGCCGTCTTCGGGACCACCACCCAGACCTGGATCACCGTCACCCTGGACGCCAATCAGGTGGGCCAGGCGGCAGGGGACCAGAACACCCTTCCGGTCCAGGGCAGCAAGGCCGCCACCACGGTGACAGCCCTGGCCTTGGTGGCCCTGGCGGGCGGACTGGCAGCGTCCATCGCCGGAAAGTTCGCGCGGTGGGTCATCACCGCCATCATCTTGTTGGCCTCCGTGGGCATCATTGCCGCGGCCGCCACGGTGCTGGCTGACCCGCTGGGCGCCGCGCAGGGCTCCATCGCCGCTGCCACCGGGGTCACCGGCGGGAACGCGGAAGCGGCTGCTACCGCATTCCCGGTCCTCGCCGTCGTCGCCGGTGCCCTGCTGGCGCTGGCGGCGTTGCTGATCATCCCCGCTGGCCGGCACTGGAAGTCGCGGACCAAATATGACGCAGCCACATACGGGGGGCCCGCCGGCAGTACGGCGGCCGCCACCGGTCCCGTGGACGAGATCGACAGCTGGGACCGGCTCTCGCGCGGCGACGATCCCACCTGAACCCCCGCTCGCAGCCAAACCCGAGCAGCCCGCTAAAACCTGAGCCCGGTCTGCCGATGGGCAGGTCACGGCCAAAAAATGGCAGAATGTAAGCAGTATTCATCCCGAGGAGATTCACATGAGCAAAGCACCCGCTTCCGTATCGAAATCAGGCACCCGGACCGTTGCCCCCGGCGTCGTTGACCACAGCCAGGAACTTGGCCACGGCAACAGCCCGGCGGCCTGGACCTGCGTGATCGTTATGCTGGTCGGCGCCCTCATCGCGTCCATCGCCTTTGTCATCGCCAACACCCCCATCTTCATCGCCGGCGCAGCCGTGATGGTCCTCGGCCTGGTCCTTGGCTACATCATGCGCAAGGCGGGCTACGGCGTCGAAGGCAGCAAGCTGAAGAGCTCCGGCCACTGATGGCGACTGTTCTCGACGACATCAATGCCGGTGTCTGGGAGGATATGGAGGCCAGGAAGCGCCTCGTTTCGCTGGCGGAACTGAAGGACCTGGCCGCGGCGGCGGCACCCGCCCGGGACGCCTGGTCGGCCCTCGGCGGCACCGCGGTGCAGCGGGACCAGTTCAAGGTCATCGCGGAAATCAAGCGGCGCAGCCCGTCCAAGGGCGACCTCGCCAGCATCGTGGATCCGGCAGCGCTGGCAGAGCAGTATGCCGACGGCGGCGCAGCCGTGATCAGCGTCCTCACCGAACAGCGGCGCTTCAACGGCTCCCTCGCGGACCTGGACGCCGTCCGTGCCCGCGTGGACGTTCCGCTGCTCCGCAAGGATTTCACCCTCGATGAGTACCAGATCTGGGAGGCCCGCGCCCACGGCGCGGACCTGATCCTGCTCATCGTGGCGTCGCTCTCCGACAGCCAGCTCCGGGAGTTCAGCGCCCTCAGCCGCGAACTCGGCATGAACGTGCTTGTGGAGACGCACACCGAAGAGGAGATCGAACGTGCAGTGGCGGCTGAGGCGCGCATCATCGGCGTCAACGTGCGCAACCTGAAGACGCTCGACGTCGACCGTTCAGTTTTCGCCTCCCTCGCCGGACTGATTCCGGCCCAAGCACTGGTCATCGCCGAATCCGGTGTGCGCGGCGTGGACGACGTGACGCATTACGCCGCCAACGGCGCCAACGCCATCCTGGTGGGCGAGGCACTGGTCAGCGACGCAACGCCGCGTGAGCGGATCGCCGAATTCACGGCGGCCGGCGCTGCCGCCATCGCCGCCCGGGCCTAGTCCGGGCACCCGCCGGGCCTGGCGCCGGCGGCACAACACTTCCGAACGACCAACTTGAACAGGACGGTGAGACTGATGGTTGACGCACCCTCAGAAAACGCTGACAACAACGCTGCGGACGCTTTCCTGCAGGGCGGCTCCCTCAAGCACGCCCCGGGGCCATACTTCGGCGGCTACGGCGGGCGTTGGATGCCTGAATCGCTGATCGCCGCCCTGGACGAGCTCGAAGACACCTTTGAAAAGGCCAAGGCAGATCCCGAATTCCTGGCCCAGCTCTCCGATCTGAACAAGAACTACTCCGGCCGTCCCTCGCTGCTGACCGAAGCCAAGCGGTTCTCCGAGCACGCCGGCGGCGCCCGGATTTTCCTCAAGCGCGAGGACCTCAACCACACCGGATCCCACAAGATCAACAACGTCCTGGGCCAGGCCCTGCTGGCCAAGCGCATGGGCAAAACCCGCGTGATCGCCGAGACCGGCGCCGGGCAGCACGGCGTTGCCAGCGCCACCGCCGCCGCGCTCCTCGGCCTGGAATGCGTTGTCTACATGGGCGCCGAAGACTGCCGCCGGCAGGCACTGAATGTCGCCCGGATGCAGCTGCTCGGCGCCACCGTGGTGCCCGTGGTGAATGGTTCCCAGACCCTCAAGGACGCCATCAACGACGCCCTCCGGGACTGGGTCAGCAACGTCGACAACACGCACTACCTATTGGGCACCGCTGCCGGGGCGCATCCGTTCCCGGCCATGGTCCGCTTCTTCCACGAGGTCATCGGCGAGGAAGCCCGCGCCCAGATCCTGGAGCAGACCGGCAAACTGCCCGACGCCGTCTGCGCCTGCATCGGCGGCGGTTCGAACGCGATCGGCATCTTCCACGGATTCCTGGATGATCCGTCCGTGAAGATCTACGGCTTTGAAGCCGGCGGCGACGGCGTGGAAACCGGCCGGCACGCAGCCACCATCACCCTTGGCAAGCCGGGCGTCCTGCACGGCGCACGTTCCTACCTCATGCAGGACGACGACGGGCAGACCATCGAGTCGCACTCGATTTCCGCAGGCCTGGACTACCCGGGCGTTGGCCCGGAGCACGCCTACCTGGCCGACATCGGACGCGTCAGCTATGAGCCCATCACCGACAGCGAAGCAATGGACGCGTTCAAGCTGCTCTGCCGGACGGAGGGGATCATCCCCGCCATCGAATCCTCACACGCCCTCGCGGGTGCCATCAAGGTTGGGAAGCGCCTCACCGAAGGCAGTGCCGACCCGTCCGAAACGGTGGTCATTGTGAACCTTTCCGGCCGCGGCGACAAGGACGTTGAGACCGCCGCGGAATGGTTTGACATGCTCGACGAGGAGGGCAAGGTCAAGGGCACCAACCTGTCCACCCGCAAGCCCAAGGGCCCTGCCGACAGGGCGGAAACTGAAGCCGTTCCCGCCACAGCTGCTACTGCCACCAATGCTGCGGACAACAACGAGGACCAGAACTGATGACTGAACAGACGGCCAGCAAGTCCGCCGCCGCCATCGACCGTGCGCGGGACGCCGGGCGCTCAGCGCTCGTGTGCTACCTGCCTGCCGGGTACCCGGACGTCCAGGCCACTATCGACGCCGGCATTGCCATGGCGAAGAACGGTGCCGACCTGATCGAAATCGGCATTCCGTACTCGGATCCTGTTATGGACGGCCCGGTAATCCAGGCCGCCACCACCGAGGCGATCGCCAACGGATTCCGGGTCGAGAGCGTCTTTGACGTTGTCGCCGGCATCACGGCAGCCACCGACGTCGCCGTGCTGGTGATGACCTATTGGAATCCCGTGGTCCGGATGGGTGTGGACGAGTTCTCGCGCCGGCTGGCCGAGGCCGGGGGAGCAGGGCTCATCACGCCTGACCTCATCCCGGACGAAGCATCGGAATGGTTCGCCGCCTCGGACAAGTACGGACTGGACCGCGTGTTCCTCGTGGCGCCGTCCTCCACCCCGGAGCGCCTGGCCATGACGGTCAAGGCAAGCCGCGGCTTTGTGTATGCCGTCTCCATCATGGGCGTGACGGGGACCCGCCAGGCCGTCAGCAGCAGCGCGGAGAAGCTCGTGGCCGACACGCACGCCGCCGGCGCCGAACGCGTCTGCGTGGGACTCGGTGTCTCCAACGCCAGCCACGTCCGCGAGATCGCAGCATACGCAGACGGTGTCATCGTTGGCACCGCGCTTGTTGCCGCCATCCGTGACGGGGGAGTCCCCGCCGTCGCCGACCTCACCCGGGACCTGAGCGCCGGACTCGTCAGGGAAGAAGCCTAACCACCATGCAGATCCTCCTTCAGGCCGCCGCCCTGGTGCCGGCCAGCATCCCCAGCCCGGACTGGTCCGGCTTCGACATCCCGCTGCCGTGGGGGACTCTGCGGATCCACGCCTATGCCCTGTGCATCCTCGCCGGGATCATCGTGGGCCTGTGGCTCACGTCCGTCAGGTGGGCCCGCCGCGGCGCGCCCGAAGGCAGCGTCTGGGACATCGTCATCTGGGCGATTCCCTTCGGCATCATCGGCGGCCGGCTCTACCACGTGGTTTCGTCCCCGGACGCCTACTTCGGGCCCGGCTTCGACGGGACCGGGGACCTGTGGCTCATCCCGCAGATCCAGCGTGGCGGACTGGGCATCTGGGGTGCCGTGGTTCTGGGCGTCCTGGGCGCCTGGATCGGCTGCCGCCGGTCCGGCGTGAAACTCACCGCCTTCCTGGACGCCGCGGCGCCCGGACTGCTGCTGGCCCAGGCCGTTGGCCGCTGGGGAAACTACTTCAACCAGGAACTCTTCGGCGGGCCCACCACCCTGCCTTGGGGCCTGCAGATTGATGCGGATAATCCCAACTTCCCGGCCGGAGTGCCGGTGGATACCCTTTTCCACCCCACGTTTCTTTATGAGTCACTCTGGAACATCGCCGGTGTGCTCATCCTGCTTGCACTCGACCGCCGATTCCACTTCCGCCGTGCCCGGCTCTTCTGGCTCTACGCCATGTACTACACCCTGGGCCGGGTCTGGATCGAAGCGATGCGGATCGACGACGCCGAACAGATCAACCTGTTCGGGATAACCACCAGGCTCAACGTCTGGACCAGCATCTTTGTCTTTGTGGCAGCACTCATCGTGTTCGTCCTCCTGGGATTGAAGGGCCGCCCGGAACCGGACACTCCCTTCCTGGCGGGCCGCGAGCCGGCAGCAGTCGAGGACGTGGACGCTGCGGGGGAAGAAGAGGCACCGGTCCGCGATGCGGACTCTTCTGTCTCGGATAGTGAATCGCGTGATAATCTCCCACATAACCAAAATGGTGCCCGGATCCCTTCCACCCCAACGGAAGAGGAACCGGCATTCCGGGACGGCGACAAGCCCGTAACGGAGTCGCCGGTAACCGGAAGTTCCCGCCACAAGGCAACGGAATCCGCGCCGGAGGCTGGCACGAACAAGTAGGACGCCAGCACGGCAGGGTAGCAGAGTCAACACTCGGAGCGCCCACATACCACAGCGTCGTGGCAACAGGGCCCATCCGGCCAGCAGACAGCAGCTGGCCGGTCAAGTCCGGGTCACGGGCCTGCGTAACTCTTCGTTCAGCAGGCCGGTCTGGCCTACAATTTCCAGTAAATAACACTTTGTTGTGCCCATCACATCGGCGCTTACAAGGCGGGCCAACGGTGTCCCTTCCATACGCACGATCTCGAGGAAGGACGTCTTCAATGACCCATCTTCATAGCCCACGTTGGTCCGAAAAAATAGGATCGCAGGGCCCCGTCTCCCCGTTCAAGCGCTTTGCCGCGCTGCCCGAGGCCCGGGGTCTGTACAACCCAGAGAACGAAAAAGACGCCTGTGGCCTGGCGATCATCGCCACGCTCCGCGGCGAGCCCGGCTACGACATTGTCGACGCCGCGCTGACCGCGCTCCGCAACCTGGAGCACCGCGGTGCTGTGGGTGCCGACGAGGGAACCGGTGACGGCGCCGGCCTGCTGATGCAGATCCCGGACGAGTTCTTCCGCGCCGTCACAGAATTCGAACTCCCCGCACCGGGCCAGTTTGTTGCGGGTACCGCCTTCCTGCCTGCCGAGCAGCGCGAAGCCGACGCCGCCAAGGCCGGCATTGAAGGTCTTGCCGCCGATGAAGGCCTGACCGTGCTCGGCTGGCGAGAAGTGCCCATCGTCGCAGACCTCGTGGGCGCCATGGCCCGCGCCTGCATGCCCTACTTCTCACAGCCCTTCCTTGCCTCGGCAACCGGCGAGGAACTGGACCGCAACGAGCTCGACTCACGCGCCTGGCGGATCCGCAAGCGTGCCCAGAACAAGTTCGGCGTGTACTTCCCGTCACTGTCCTCGCGCACCATCGTCTACAAGGGCATGCTCACCACGGCCCAGCTGGAGCCGTTCTACCCCGATCTCTCGGACAAGCGTTTCAAGACCAAGCTGGCGATCGTCCACTCGCGCTTCTCCACCAACACGTTCCCGTCCTGGCCGCTGGCCCAGCCGTTCCGCACCATCGCCCACAACGGTGAAATCAACACCGTCAAGGGCAACCGGAACTGGATGCGCGCCCGTCAGTCCCAGCTCGCCAACCCACTGCTGGGTGACTCCCCGGAAGAGCTGTACCCCATCTGCACCCCCGGCGCGTCAGACTCCGCGTCCTTCGACGAAGTCGCCGAGCTGCTGTGGCTCTCCGGCCGCCCCATCACGCACTCGATCATGATGATGATCCCCGAGGCCTGGGAAAACCACGCCACCATGGATCCGGCACGGCGGGCGTTCTACGAATACCACTCCCTGCTCATGGAACCGTGGGACGGCCCCGCGGCCGTCTCCTTCACCGACGGCAACCTCGTCGGCGCCACCCTGGACCGCAACGGCCTGCGCCCCGGACGCTACTGGATCACCGAAGACGGGCTGATCATCTTCGCGTCCGAGGTGGGCGTGATCGACGTCGAACCCTCCAAGGTGGTCAAGAAGGGCCGGGTTTCCCCGGGCAAAATGTTCCTCGTGGACACCGACGCCGGCCGCATCATCGACGACGAAGAGGTCAAAGCCGAGGTCGCTGCCGCGAACCCTTGGGCCGAGTGGGTCAAGGACAACCTGATCGACCTCAAGGACCTCCCCGAGCGCGAACACGTGGTTCACACCGCCGCGTCCGTCAACATCCGCCAGCGGACCTTCGGGTACACCACCGAAGAGCTCAAGATCCTGCTCGGCCCGATGGCCCGCACCGGCGCCGAGCCGCTGGGTGCCATGGGCTCCGACACCCCGATTGCAGTGCTCTCCAAGCGTCCCCGGCTGCTCTTTGACTACTTTGTGCAGTCCTTCGCGCAGGTCACCAACCCGCCGCTGGACGCCATCCGTGAAGAGCTGGTCACGTCGCTGACGTGCGCCATCGGCCCGAACGGCAACCTCTTGGACACCAAGCAGGTCCGCCAGCCGCAGGTCATGCTGCCGTTTCCCGTGATCAACAACGACCAGCTCGCCAAGATCGCCAACATCGAAACGCCCGACGGCGACCGCGTGGCCATGAAGGTCCGTGGCCTCTACCGCCCCGAAGGTGGCGAGAACGCCCTGCGTGCCCGGCTCACCGAGATCTGCGAGCAGGTGTCCGGCGCGATCAACCGCGGCGTGCAGTACGTTGTGCTGTCCGACCGTGACTCGAACGCGCAGTGGGCGCCGATTCCTTCGCTGCTCCTGGTCAGCGCCGTGCACCATCACCTGCTGCGCAGCGCCAACCGCACCAAGACCGCCCTGGTGGTCGAGGCCGGCGACGTCCGCGAGACGCACCACGTGGCTGTCCTGATCGGCTACGGCGCCTCCGCCGTGAACCCGTACCTGGCCATGGAATCCGTGGAGCAGCTGATCACCGCCGGTGACGTTGTTGGGGTTACCCCGCAGGACGGCGTCTACAACCTGATCAAGGGCCTCGGCAAGGGCGTCCTGAAGATCATGTCCAAGATGGGCATCTCCACTGTTGCGTCCTACACCGGTGCGCAGACGTTCGAGGCCCTGGGCCTCGGACAGGAACTGGTGGACGAGTTCTTCGCCGGCACGCACTCCCAGCTGGGCGGCGTGGGCCTGGACGTTATCGCCGCCGAAGTTTCGGCGCGGCACCAGATGGCCTACCCGGAAGGCGGCATCGAATTGCCGCACCGCCCGCTCCTGGGCGGCGGCGAGTACCAGTGGCGCCGCGACGGCGAGCCGCACCTGTTCAACCCGGAGACCGTCTTCCGCCTCCAGCACGCCACGCGTGAGCGCCGCTACGACATTTTCAAGGCGTACACCAAGGGCGTGGATGACCAGTCCGAGAACCTGATGACCCTGCGCGGGCTGCTCAAGTTCAAGAACGACCGTCCCGCTGTTCCGTTGGAGGAAGTGGAGCCCGTCTCCAGCGTTGTGAAGCGTTTCTCCACCGGCGCCATGAGCTACGGGTCCATCTCCAAGGAAGCCCACGAGACCCTCGCGATCGCCATGAACCAGTTGGGCGGGAAGTCCAACACCGGTGAAGGCGGCGAGGACGTGGACCGCCTGCTGGACCCGAAGCGCCGTTCTGCCGTCAAGCAAATCGCGTCGGGCCGGTTCGGCGTCACCAGCCTGTACCTGACCAACGCTGACGACATCCAGATCAAGATGGCCCAGGGTGCCAAGCCCGGCGAGGGCGGCCAGCTGATGGCGCAGAAGGTGTACCCATGGGTTGCCCGGACGCGCCACTCGACGCCCGGCGTCGGCCTGATTTCACCGCCCCCGCACCACGACATCTACTCGATCGAGGACCTCGCGCAGCTCATCTATGATGCGAAGCGCGCCAACCCCTCGGCCCGTGTGCACGTCAAGCTCGTCTCCGAAGTGGGGATCGGCACTGTGGCGTCGGGTGTCACCAAAGCGAAGGCCGACGTCGTACTGGTCTCCGGCCACGACGGAGGGACCGGCGCGTCCCCGCTGAACTCGCTCAAGCATGCGGGTGTGCCGTGGGAGCTGGGGCTCGCGGAGACGCAGCAGACGCTGATGCTCAACGGCCTGCGCGACCGTGTAGTGGTCCAGGTGGACGGCCAGCTCAAGACCGGCCGCGACGTCGTTATCGCCGCGCTGCTCGGCGGCGAGGAATTCGGTTTCGCCACCGCCCCTCTGGTGGTGGAAGGCTGCATCATGATGCGCGTCTGCCACCTGGATACCTGCCCGGTGGGCGTCGCAACGCAGAACCCCGAACTGCGGGCCCGCTTCACCGGCAAGCCCGAATTTGTGGTCAACTTCTTCGAATTCCTGGCCGAGGAAGTCCGCGAGATCCTCGCGGAACTCGGCTTCCGGAGCATCGAGGAGGCGATCGGCCACGCCGAGGTGCTGGATGCCCGCGAAGCGATCAACCACTGGAAGGCCGACGGCCTGGACCTGGACCCGATCCTGCACGGACTCGAGTTCGACGACGACGCTCCGCTGCGCAACATGACCTCGCAGAACCACGAACTGGACAAGCACTTTGACCAGCGGCTGATCACCATGGCCACGGAAGCGCTGACTGACCGCAGCCCCGTGAAGATCGCGGTGGACGTGATTAACACGGACCGCTCCGTGGGCACCATGCTTGGCCACACGGTGACCAAGACGTTCAGCACGGACGTGCTGGCGCCGGACACCATCGACATCACCCTGACCGGTACCGCGGGACAGTCGCTGGGCGCCTTCCTGCCCGCCGGCATCACGCTGCGCCTCTTCGGTGACTCGAACGACTACGTGGGCAAGGGCCTTTCCGGCGGGCGGATCATCGTCCGGCCGGACCGCACCAACGTGTTCAAGGCCGAAAGCAACGTCATTGCCGGCAACGTGATCGGCTACGGTGCCACCAGCGGCGAGATGTTCCTGCGCGGCCAGGTGGGCGAACGCTTCATGGTCCGCAACTCCGGAGCCACCGCAGTTGTCGAAGGCATCGGCGACCACGGCTGCGAGTACATGACCGGCGGGCAGACGCTGATCATCGGCCGCACCGGACGCAACTTCGGCGCCGGAATGTCCGGCGGTACCGCCTACGTGCTGGACCTGCAGACCACCCAGGTCAACAAGGACGCCCTGCAGTCCGGCGAACTCCAGCTCGTTGAACTCGACGCCGAAGACAGGGACATTGTCCACGGCCTGCTGGTGAAGCATGTCGAGGAAACGGAATCGCTCCACGCGGCGCGGTTGCTGGAGAACTTCGACGATACTGCTGCCCGCATTACCAAAGTGCTGCCGCGCGATTACGCGGCAGTCCTGCAAACCCGTCTGGACGCCATTGAAGAGGGCCTTGACCCTGATGGCGAAGAAGTATGGGCTCGAATCCTGGAGGTGACCGGTGGCTGATCCACGCGGATTTCTTAAAGTACGCCAGCGTGAAACCCAGCCGCGCCGCCCCGTTCCGGTCCGCATCATGGACTGGAAGGAAGTCTATGAGGCCCAGGAAAAGGGTGTCCTGAAGGCCCAGGCCGGCCGCTGCATGGACTGCGGCGTGCCGTTCTGCCACCAGGGCTGCCCGCTGGGCAACCTCATCCCCGAGTGGAACGATCTCACCTGGCGGGACAAGGGCGAGGAAGCGATTGAGCGGCTGCACGCCACCAACAACTTCCCCGAGTGGACCGGCCGGCTTTGCCCGGCGCCGTGTGAGGCGTCCTGTGTGCTGGGGATCAACCAGCCTGCGGTCACCATCAAGCAGGTTGAAGTGTCCATCATCGACGAAGCGTTCGAAAACGGCTGGGTTAACCCGCTGCCTCCGACGCGACTGACCGGAAAGACCGTTGCCGTCGTCGGCTCCGGGCCTGCCGGCCTGGCCGTGGCGCAGCAGCTGACCCGGGTGGGGCACACCGTTGCGGTGTACGAGCGTGACGACAAGATCGGCGGCCTCCTCCGCTACGGCATCCCCGACTTCAAGATGGAAAAGGAGCAGGTGGACCGCCGCGTTGAGCAGATGAAGGCGGAAGGCACCCGCTTCCGCACCGGCGTCGCTGTGGGTACCGACGTGACGTGGGAGCAGCTGCGACGCCGCTACGACGCCGTCGTGGTTGCCACCGGCGCCACCGTCCCGCGGGACCTGCCCATCCCGGGCCGTGACTTCGAAGGCGTGCACTTTGCCATGGATTACCTGGTGCCGGCCAACCGCGTTGTCGCGGGGGAGACGGTGGAGAACCAGATCCACGCCAAGGGCAAGCACGTGGTGATCCTGGGCGGCGGCGATACCGGTGCTGACTGCCTCGGTACTGCGCACCGCCATGGAGCCGCATCCGTGACCACCCTGGCCATCGGCAAACAGCCGCCGGCCGAACGCGCCGGGCACCAGCCCTGGCCCACGTTCCCCACCCTGTTCGAAATGGCCAGCGCCCACGAGGAAGGCGGCGAACGCACGTACCTCGCCTCCACCGTGGAGTTTGTCGGCGAGAACGGCAAGCTTACCGGCGTCAAGGTTGCCGAAACGGAATTCGTTGACGGTAAGCGGCTCCCGAAGGCCGGCACCGAACGGATCATCCCGGCGGACCTGGTCTTCCTGTCGCTGGGCTTCACCGGAGCCGAGCCTGCTGGCATCACCGAGCAGGTCAGCGCCGAATTCGACGGGCGCGGCAACGTGACCCGCGACGGGTACTACATGACCAACACGGAGGGCATCTTCGTGGCCGGCGACGCCGGACGCGGGCAGTCGCTTATCGTATGGGCCATCGCTGAGGGCCGGGCCTGTGCGGCCGCCGTGGACAAGTTCCTCATGGGCAGCACCATCCTGCCGGCGCCGGTGGCTCCGACGGACCGGGCCATCGCGGTTCTCTGACAGCCGTCAGTTCGCCGCGGATTAACCTCCACAACAACTTAACCAATGCAGGACGCTACTAGGGTAGGTATATGAGACGCGCTAAGATTGTGGCCACTTTTGGCCCGGCAATTGCCAGCTTTGAGAACACCCTCGCGGTGTTGGAAGCCGGTGTGGATGTTGCCCGGATGAACATGAGTCACGGTGACTACACCGTGCATGACAACACCTACGAGAATGTCCGCAAGGCAGCAGCCCAGCTGAGCAAGCCTGTGGCCATTATGGCTGACCTGCAGGGCCCCAAGATCCGTCTTGGGCGCTTCGTGGACGGCCCGCACGCCCTCGCCGAGGGTGACATCTTCACCATCACCACCGAAGACGTTCCGGGCACCAAGGAGATCTGCTCCACCACGCTGAAGAGCCTCACCGAGGACGTCAACGTGGGGGATGCCCTGCTGATCGACGACGGCAAGGTGGCCCTGCGGGCGATCGAGGTCGACGACGTCAAAGTCGTTACAGAGGTAACCGTCGGCGGGATGGTGTCCAACAACAAGGGCATCAACCTTCCCGGCGTTGCGGTCAACGTGCCGGCGCTGAGTGAAAAAGATGAGGACGATCTCCGCTGGGCCATGCGCCGCGGTGTTGACATGGTTGCACTGTCGTTCGTTCGCGACGCCTCGGACATCACCCGTGTGCACGAGATCATGGACGAAGAAGGCCGCCGTGTGCCGGTCATCGCCAAGATCGAAAAGCCGCAGGCAGTGGACCAGCTCCACGAGATCATTGACGCCTTTGACGCCATCATGGTGGCCCGTGGCGACCTCGGGGTGGAACTTCCGCTCGAGGAAGTGCCGATCGTGCAGAAGCGCGCCATCGAACTGGCACGCCGCTGGGCGAAGCCGGTCATCGTGGCCACGCAGGTCCTCGAATCCATGATCGACAACCCGCGCCCCACCCGTGCAGAGGCCTCCGACTGCGCCAACGCCGTGCTCGACGGTGCAGACGCCGTTATGCTCTCCGGCGAGACCAGCGTGGGCAAGTACCCGATCGAAACCGTCAAGGTCATGGCCAGGATCATCGAATCCACCGAGGTCCACGGCCTGGAACGCGTTCCGCCGCTGGGCACCAAGCCCAAGACCCGTGGCGGCGCCATCACCCGCGCCGCCGTCGAAATCGCCGACCAGCTGGATGCAAAGTACATCTGTACATTCACCCAGTCCGGCGACTCCGCGCGCCGCCTGTCGCGTCTGCGCCCCATCAGGCCGGTATTCGCGTTCACTCCGTTGGAGCACGTGTGGAACCAGCTGGCGCTGACCTGGGGCATCCAGCCGGTGCTGGTTCCCATGGTGGGCCATACTGACGAGATGACCGCGCAGGTTGACCGCAGCCTGCTCGAAATGAAACTCGTCGAAGACGGTGACCTGGTGATCATTGCCGCCGGGTCCCCTCCCGGAAAGGCTGGTTCCACCAACTCGCTGAAGGCGCACAGGGTGGGCGACTTTGCAGACGCCGGCAGCCTGGGCGACGCCGGCGAAGGTGCCCCCAGGGAGAAGCTCGGCCCCTGGCCAACGGCATAGCAACCTAAAAGGAAGGACCCCTGCCAGTTTGGCAGGGGTCCTTTTCTTTGCTCCGGTGATTGTGCTTGTCCGGTGATTGAGCTTGTCGAAATCCCGACAGGCTCAATCCAGAATCTTTTAGTTGACCTGGTTGATAATGGTTTCGGCAACCTCGCGCATGCTGAGGCGGCGGTCCATGGAGGTCTTCTGGATCCAGCGGAAAGCCTCCGGCTCCGTCAGGCCCATCTTGGTGGTCAGCAGGCTCTTGGCGCGCTCGACGAGCTTGCGGGTGGCGAACTGCTCCTGCAGGTCCGATACTTCGCTTTCGAGGGCCTTGATTTCCTCGTGGCGGGAGAGCGCAATTTCCAGGGCCGGGATGAGGTCGGCCGGGGTGAAGGGCTTGACCACGTAGGCCATGGCGCCGGCATCGCGGGCGCGCTCCACAAGTTCCTTCTGGCTGAAAGCCGTCAAAAGGACCACGGGGGCGATGCGGGCCTTGACGATCTTCTCGGCTGCGGTGATGCCATCCATAATCGGCATCTTGACGTCCATCAGGACGAGGTCCGGCTTGAGTTCCTCGGCGAGCTGCACGGCCTTCTCGCCGTTGTCTGCTTCGCCCACCACGTCATAGCCTTCGCCGCGCAGGATCTCGATGATGTCGAGTCGGATGAGGGTTTCATCCTCGGCCACAATGACGCGGCGCGCCGGCTGGGACGTGGGTTTTGACTCCGTTTGTTCAGTCACGGGATCTCCTTGGAAAGGTACGGCGGGAACATCACCATCTTAGGTGCGCCCGCGGCCGTAGTTTGATCTGCATGGTCTATTGCGGCGTCAGCGGCGCGATTCTGGAATTCAGCCTATCTGCATGTAGAGTAATTCCGCGTACGTGAAGCGATCGCGTTGCTCACAATCAGCTGTGGGCGTACCGGTTTGCACAGCGTATTCCGCGCCCGAGTGGCGGAATTGGCAGACGCGCCGCACTCAAAATGCGGTATCGAAAGGTGTGTGGGTTCGAGTCCCACCTCGGGCACAGTGTTTCCGCAGGTCAGAGGGGTTTTAGGCCTCTGAGTGTGCACAAAAACTCGATTTCTGTGCACACGAAGCCTAGAATTTTGGGTATGGCCAGCATTTGGGAACGAAAAAAATCGGACGGATCCACGTCCTATACGGTCCGCTGGCGGAACCCCGAGACGCGAAAGCAAGAGGGGATCACCCTCGCCACTTCGGCTGAGGCCCTCACGCTTAAGCGCCTCCTCGACGCCAACAACCAATCATTTGAGATTGCCCAGCACGCGATGCTTGCGAACCAATCCAAAGCGCCCACCGTGGCGGCCGTGATTCAAGAGCACCTCGACCTTCTTGTTCGGCCCTCCGTCGGCACAGTGCACACGTATCAGACCATGTTGAAGCTGCACATCGCCGACGTCATTGGGCATATCCCAGTGGACAAGCTTGACTACCGGCACCTGACTTACTGGATCAAATCGATGCAGTCCAAAGGCAGGTCTCCCAAAACCATCAAGAACAACCATGGCCTGATCTTCGCGGCCATGGAGACGGCCATCCGGCTCGGCTACCGGAAGGACAATCCGTGCCGAGGGGTCCAACTCCCATCAGGCGAAAAAGCAGAGGATGAGGCCAGATTCCTGACGCACGGCGAATTCGGCCTGATTCTGGAGGGCATGGGGGAGCGATACAAGGCATTCACTGAATTCTTGGTCATGACGGGCACGCGCTTTGGTGAAGCAACAGCGGTGACTGTTGCCGACGTAGACCTGATGTCCAAGCCGGCCACTATGCGGATCAACAAGGCATGGAAGCGTGGTGTTGACTCCGAGTACTACATCGGCGCGACAAAGACGGGTGCCGGCAAGAGGACGGTCTCGCTTAATCCGCGTCTGGTCGAAATCCTGATTCCCTTGGTTGCCAGTCGGCCTGGCTCAGAACTGCTGTTCACCACGCCCAAAGGCGAGCGTATTGTTCACAAGCTGTATTGGCACCACTACTGGGTGCCTGCGGTGGAAGCGGCGCAGGCCCTCGGGCTGAAGAAGTCGCCCAGGATTCACGACCTGCGCCACACACATGCTTCCTGGCTGATTCAGGATGGTGTATCGCTCTTCACCGTCTCAAGGCGGCTGGGGCACGCATCAACGAGAACGACGGAGCAGGTGTATGGGCACTTGATGCCGCAGGCCCTTCAGGATGCTGCGGACGCCACGGAGCGCGCGATCACGGGGTTCGTGCGCTGACACTTGCGTCATCCCTGTTGTGATCTGGGTTGCTGGTATCCGACCGGCGCGAGACGCCGCCGCGCTCTGGTTCCGATCAGTCGTTCCTGAGGGGACGACCCGGCATGAACCGGGACCTCCCGGAGGCGGGCGATCTCCCCGATGTGCTCCGACGTGAAGACGATCTTTCCCTTCCCCCAACAAACATGCGGGAAGCGACCGTTCGCGGCCCCTTCCCGCAACCACGCCTCAGTGCAATGCATGAGGGCTGCCGCTTCCGCCGGCTCGTAAAACTCCAGGTCCATTGGAACTCCTAGGTGGCGTAGTTCGCTTGGAAGTTCATCGATGATGGACCTGCTTTGACATGATCGGCAGCGGATTCGCCGAGCAGCGCAGAAAACCGTATTCAGGGTCATATCTGCGAATTAGGAGCAGGCACCTCCATAGGTGCCCGATGTCTCGTCGACGGATCTGCGTGTCTCCGACCCGCGCACGCCTGCTTGCGAACGGGTGATATGAAGTCTCGAAGTCGTGCTGAGGTACGGTGTAACGACGCGAATCGGTTTGTCGCCATAAGTCCATCGTGGGGGAGTTGAATGAAGGCGCTTCTTGCTGAACAGTTGCTGGCAGAGGTTACGGGGATCAAGGATCTCACGCGATTGAGCGACGTGACGCAGCGGCTCCGCACTTTGGCGGACATCAAGTATGACGACTATGGCGGATACACACCGGGAGTTCGGTTCATCGAATCGCTGGCCGTGTGGCTCAGTGAATTCAACCCAAGTGACCGTGAGACCGCCCTTGACTTTGTGTTGCATCGCCTTGCCTACATTTCAGCCACAGAACTCGATCATCTGGTCTCGACCGTATATAAAGACATGCTGCGACCGAGGCTGCTCCGGATCGCCGCGAATATGTTAGGCGAGCCTTCATGGGCTGTTAGGAAGATCGCTAGCTCACCAGAATTCTTGGCACTTCAACGCCAAACGCTAGTTCTGGGCATGAGCGATGGGGCCCGATTGGATAAGCTGCGTCGCGCCAGTCTTCTCTCTACCGAACAGTTCCATTTGGTCTCAACCGTCGATAAAGAAAAGGCCGATGATATGAGTTCGAAGCTCGCTGCTGCGCTCACGTCCATGGGTTGGCTTGGCGAAGCGAAATTCAGCTCCGTGATAGTTGTTGATGATTTTTCTGGTAGCGGAATGACGATGCTCAGACCTGGGGTCGATGGATGGAAGGGCAAATTGCCCAAGATAATCAGCCACGTGGCTGATCTCAAGTCGCGTGGCGTAGTAGCAGACGATGCGCGAGTAATCGTTTTGCTCTATCTGCTTACTAAGCAAGCTAAGTCCCAATTGACCGCACGGATGAACGAGGCAGGCTTTACCGAACCGGAGGTGTCGTTGATTGCAGCGCACACATTCGACGATGACTTCCCACTGACGGAAGACGCTGATAAAGAATTTTGGAAGCTATGCTCAGACTACTTTCGCGAATCGTGGGACAACGAGCACTCTGGGCTTGGCGGCGACTTGTCCCACGGATTTGGGGGAAGCGCCCTGCCTCTGGTGATCCATCACAATGCCCCGAACAACTCCCCGCCGATACTTTGGAAGGACGAATCCATCGAAAGTAGCGGGAATAGCGATTCTGCCCGTCAATGGATTGGCGTGTTTCCTCGCCATGAACGCCACCACCCGGGCAGGCCATAGTGGTCGTAGGTAACCCCTTTCGTTTACGCTACACGGAGCAACAGCGTGATCACATGGGCTTTATCAGGACGTTCAGCGTCGGCATGTTGGAGGTACTGCCCCCGGCCGAGAGCGCTTGGAACAGATTGGTCGTCCTCAGAAGCGCGCCGGGCGCTGGCAAAACCTCGATCCTTCGCCTTCTGACGCCCGAATCACTTACGGCAATAGTTGGTATCGATAACCCCGAGGATGCCATTAAGGCGTTACGCGTGGCACTTGAGGAACTAGAAGTGATTCATAAAGGATCTTTGCGTGTGCTGGGCGTAATGGTCAATGTGGGAAAGGACTATAGGTCGCTCATCGACCTCGGCCCCAAAGGCGCTGGGAATCATAAAGTATTCTTCAAACTCCTGGACGCTCGAATAATAGCCCGCGCTATTGAGGCTGTTGCTTTGGCCAATGATCTGAGGTTTCCCGATGATGCAAAGCGTATTCGATTCGTGCCCCGTTCAGGATCTGGCGGCGAATCGGCCAAGGAAGCACTGAGCCAGATTGGCGCTTCGACTTTTGATGATTCGCTCCATTCGATAGACAGCGATGGATATTACGCGGACGCCTTATTGAGAGTTGTGCGGACCAAAGAGCGAAGTGTCCTAACTTTATTGGATTCACTATTACCAGTCGAGTGGGAGTCCGAAGTCGGGCACTCCAGGCTGTACTCGCTTCCGTTCCTTGGCAACTGCGACATCGAAGTAGATGGTCATACGGTCGCCTATAGACCGGTCGTCCTCTTTGACGATGTTCACGACCTCGAAGAGGAACAGCGCGAGGCGTTATATGGGCAGCTGCTGGATCGAACTAACAATCTGGGGCGTTGGATTGCGGAACGCAAGGAAGCTGTGCCTGACCACGAGCTTCTTACGGGTTCCACCAATGGTCGGGACTACCAATTAGTCGCACTCGAAGACGAACTCAGTGCTGGTTCGAAAGGCGGACACTCCCCGCGGCTAGAGCGAATTCTGGGTGGAATTGCGAATAGCCGCGCCCAATTACATCTAGCTTCTTTGGGCGTCCACGAACAATTTACTTCGCTCCTGCGATCAGCCGAGGAAATCGAGCCGATACGTAAGCTTGAGGTTTTCAACAGCGTCATCGCCGACGTCCGAGCTCTAGTGGACGCCAATCCGCAGTATCGCAGTTGGATGGCGGCCGCTGAGGATAGGCAGGTGGGCCTAGACCGGCTCGAAGCTGCCTACGACTGGCGTGAGCTTCAGATCCTAATCGAACGTGACATAAAGCGTTCACCCCCGGCTCTCTTTGACTACGAACTTGAGTCTGAACAGGCGACGCGCATGGCTTCGTCAGGCACTAAGTCCGCTGCACGGTTGTTCTTGGCGAATGAGCACACATTGCCTTACTACGTAGGTTGCGATGTGCTTGCGGACCTTTCAAGTCGAAATGTCGAACAGTATCTGAGCTTGGGAGGGGACATGTTCGAGCTCATGATGTCCGCGGTCACACAGCGTCGACGCACTGGCGCCTACCTGAGCACAGCCGAGCAGGACCAACGCGTGAGACGCTCTAGCAAGTTGTTGTGGGAAGCCGTCGTGCGACGCGTCGCACATGGTCCTGACGTCCTCGCCTTGCTGCATACAATCGCCGATAACAGCCGGACGGAAACCTTTCGCGCCACAGCTCCGTACGCCCCAGGTGTGACGGGTACGGCCATTGCTTTACATGAGCGGAGTTTCCTTTTCGAAATCAAGAGCGACAGTGTTACATACGCCAGGTACGAACGCCTGTCGCGCGCATTAGCTTCGGCGGTTGCCAACAACCTCTTGGAGATGTCGCCAGAAGCGACTAGCGCCAAGGGCCAGAAGTGGTCGGTTTTCTACCTAAACCGCCTTTTGTGTCCGCATTTCGATCTCCCCCTCCAGAGAGGTGGATTTCGCGAGCAACCGATAGCGAAACTGTCACAGAAACTTGATTTGGCTCGCAGGGTAAGCGCGGACCGGCCTGCGCCGGACCCGACTACTCCACTCAACAGTCTAGAAGGATGGCCCAGGTGAACGTGGCCGGCTTTGCAAAACTACGTTGGTACGACTATGTGTTCGCTGATGATACTGAAAACAGTGAACGACTTTGGACCGAGGCGTGCCAGGACGGCGAGAAGATTCTTCTCATCTGCGGCGCCGGATTCGACCCAAGGACCCTGGACACACCGCGTCGTGTTGCTTCAATCGAATGGGAGCAGCTAACGGTCCTAGCTCTGAAACCAAGTGTGGGCGGCGAACACGACGCCGCTGAAGGGGCTGCCCACGACAACGAAGCGGAGCTGAGCAAGCTGTTCGGTGATCGGCTCACGGTCGTTGACTCTCCGCAAGTACTCGACCCAAACACGACCGGGACCGTTCTTAGTCGTCGGCTTCAAGCACAGCATCAGGTGTTGGATTTCGACACAGTGATCGTCGACATGAGCGGCCTGCCATCTTCGATTTCGTTCACCGTTCTCCAGCTGTTCCTCCAGCAGTCTCTGCCCGACGTTAGAGACAACAAAAGGTTCGAAGGCAACCTCTTGGTAACCGTGTCTGAAGACGTCTCCACCGACTCAAGGATCATGGCTAGTGGACTTGACGCCCCTGGAACGCTAGCTGGCTTCGAACGTCTCCCCGACGTTTCCACGACCTGTATTTGGGTTCCGGTATTGGGCGCCGGTGCGGGAGAGGAGTTACGAGCGCTTACAACTCTTTTGGATCCACATGAAGTTTGTCCAGTAGTCCCATTCCCGTCGCGGAATCCTAGGAGGGGCGATGAACTCATTCTCGAGCATCGAGTATTGCTCATCGATGAACTTCAATTCGAACCCCGGAACGTTTTGTACGCATCGGAGACAAACCCTTTCGATTTATATCGCCAATTAGTATGGCTTGCGGATCGTTACAGGACGGCGCTAGCCCCTCTGGGTGGAGCAACAATTGTCGTCAGCGAGCACACGAGCAAGATCTTAAGCCTTGGTGTGCTTCTCGCCGCCCACGAAGCGAGTCTCGTCATTGGCCATGTGCGCCCGATGGCGTATCGCCTAAGCGGATCCGAACCTGAGGACCGTAAGCCTTGGATATACACTGCCTGGCTCACAGGCCGGCCTTACGCGTGAATCTATTAAGCATGAGAAAGGACGTCATCCATGGCCAAGTACGCTGATGAGGTCGAGGGCCTCCACGACGCCTATGAAGCAGCGCTGACGCATCCGGAGGCCAAGAAGCTCAACTGGGCCTTTGAACGCGTTCGCGGCCGTCCGCTATTTGCTGTTGGAAGTGGTGGCACGATGCCAGTGGCGGAGCACGCTGCAGATCTCCACCATCGGGTCACTGGAAAATTTGCACTCGCTGTTACGCCGCTGCGATTTGTAGAACTTGCAGGGAGGACGGCGAACGCCGCGCTGATAATCTTCTCGGCTCGTGCGAAGCACCCTGATACAGGTCTGGCCATTACTCACGCGCTAGCTCTAGGGATTCCCATTGTCGTAGTTACCCAGAGAGAGCAATTGGATCTCGAGTCGCCCATGACCGAACCCGGAGTGACTGTCGTGACGGTGCCCGGGCAAGGCAATGATGGCTTTCTCGCTACACGTAGCGTCTTGATCATGGCTACTGTCGTCACTCGGATGTACGGAGAGTCCCTTCCGCAGCGGCTGCCTAGCATCGACTCGCCTGTGCCAGCAACGCGTGGCGATCGCTTGCTGGTGCTCCATGCCCAAGAGGGGCGGGCCGCAGCAGGAGACATTGAAACGCGCATGCATGAGCTTGGATTGATGACCGTGCAGGTGGCGGACTACAGGAACCTCGCCCATGGTAGGCACGTGGGATTGGAACGCAGGTCCGATTCGACCACCGTCGTGGCGCTTGTGAGTCCCGCGTCGGCCGGCCTCGCTGCCAAGACACTTGGCACGCTGCCCGAGCTGGTGGAGATCCACAAAATTGAGACTCCGCTCAGCGGTGCTGCTGCAGCGCTGGATCTTCTTGCCGCGGCAATGGCTCTACCTATTGCCGTGGCATCGATGCAGAGTATCGAGCCAAGTAAGCCTCGTGTCCCATCCTTCGGACGTAACCTGTACCACCTTCCTTTCAAACGCTTGTATCCTGCCAAACAAGCAGGCCCCATTCTGCGAAAAGTGCAAGCTGCAGGTTTTGGATTTGCGACCGAGGCGGCCGTCGAGCTTTATTCATCGGCATACGCTGATTGGTCCCAGGGTCTACGCCGTCGGCCAGTCCAAGCGATTGTCCTTGACTACGACGGAACGTGTGTGTCCACTGCTGGCAGGTTCGACCTACCTGAAGCACCCGTTCAAGAGGCATTGACGCGGCTCCTCGCTGCTGGACTGCCATTGGCTTTCGCTTCTGGGAGGGGCGGGAGTTTGCACGAGGACCTTCGTAAGTGGGTGCCTCGGGAGTTCTGGCATCTGATTTCTCTGGGCCTTCATAACGGTGCGTGGCGACTTGAACTCAGCGACGAACTGCAAGAGACCAGGAATCCGGCTCCGTTTTGGTCGGAGCGACTTCAGGAGCGGCTACGACCATTCGCGGAACGCAAACTCATCAACCTTCGGATTAGGCCCTCGCAAGTCACAGTGACGAGCGATAGGCCTGAGATGACGGCGGCTACTCTCCGCGAACTCGTCGTCTCCGTCGTTGAGATCAGCGATGGTGAGTGCTTGCACGTGGCGTCGAGCGGACACAGCGTTGATATCATCGACGAGAAGTTTGGGAAAGAAAAGGTCTTCGCTGATTTTGTTGCTCGGCACGGCCAGACGTTGGCCATCGGTGACCAAGGCCAGCCGGGCGGGAACGACTTTGCACTTCTTGGTGCCGACACGATGACTGTATCGGTGGATGCTTGCTCGGCCGACCCTACCCGGTGCTGGAACGTCGCAGACTTCGGTTCAAGCGGCCCTCAAGCGCTGATGGAAACCCTGAACAAATTGGTTTCACGCCGGGGCGGACTGTATCTATTGCTCAAGAACAGCGATCATTGAACTGATGAAAGATGATCACTCCCCAGCTGGGAGCCAACGCCGGTCCAAGTCTGCAGACCAAATTCCGCGCACTCGCACGTTCGTCAGTAGCGGCTTTACAACAGTTGACATCAAACTTGGGGATGCACTTAGTGCGTCGCCCGGAGGGACGGCCACCAACGTTGCTCGTGTCCTCCAAACTATGGGCTGGAACACTCAACTCGTTGGGACTATAGGAAGCGATCCTGCAGGTCAATTCCTCAAGTCCGCACTTGAGACCGATGGTGTGGGGGTGCAACACCTTCGGCTAGAGAGTGCCTGGACGACTCCAGTCGTTCTCCAGGAAGAACATCGGGGAGATCATGTTTGGCGATTCCGCTGCCCGATTTGTGCAACTTCGTTTGCCAAACATCGGCCTACTCCAAAGGACGTCGCAAGTTCGCTGGTTGATGAAGTCGCGGCGCCCGATGTGTTTTTGTTCGATAGAGTCAGCCTCTTCACTCTTGCCCTTGCGGACGAGTGGGCTCACCAGGGCACTTTCGTAGTATTTGAGCCATCGGGACTCGGGCGCCCTCATTTATTCGATCGGGCCATTGAAGCAGCACACCTCGTAAAGTTCAGTTCTGAACGTGCGCCGGCGTTCAAGGACCGCTTGGTGGGTACTAGGGCCATATTGGTTGAGACACTCGGTGCGAACGGTGCACAGGTCCGTTTTTCTGAAGCAAAGACCTGGCAGCATATGCCCCCTCAGCCCATCACTACCAAAGTTGACTCCGCTGGCGCCGGTGATTGGACGACGGCAGGACTAGTAGATGAACTCTTCCCTGCATCTGGCGTTCCGGCGTATGCCTGCCCGGAAGGAGTTGCTCGGGCGGTCACGAATGGACAAGTTCTCGGGGCGATGGCTTGCAGTTGGGAGGGTGTCTATCCAGAGCCTCCAGCAATGTTCGACCCTGCGGACTTCGAGCGGTTGGCCTGCCCTCGAGTGGTACGTGAGTCTGCCGAGTCGGCTTTCTTCGGGCCGGTGACACCAATGGTGACAACCTAATTGGTTGATGCAATTCTGTAGCCCATTGCTGTCGCCGTTGGTAGGTACACAGTTAGCGGCGAAGAACCAGGTTAGGGCTTTTATCGGCAGCGCCTGAAACCAGTCGGATCCCGCGTCTCTGGCTGCTCGCAAGTGGTTCCCAAACAGACGGCATTCAACGTCTCTTTGCTCTGTTCGATAATGATCCGCGCAGTGTTGTTGGCGTACGCATAAGAACTGCTTCGAGGACCGCCGACTCGCAATAGGTCCACGAAACCGCCTTGTCTAAGGAGCGCCAGCTGCCGCTGGACTGTGCTCAGGCTCAGTCCGGAGCCCGTGGAAATCTGCTTGCTGGTCGACGGTCCACTCTTGCTGAGGAAGTGCAGGAGCCGACTCCGCGTTTTATTCATGAGGAGGTTCGTCATCGCTGCCACGTCCGAGTGAATCAAGGAAAGAATGGAAGGGGTGTAGACCCGTCTGCAATGACCACAATCTACGCCTCGGCAGAGAAGTTGGCTAGACGCTAAATCGTGACTGACCCACAAACCTTGTTGGGTCACGCGCCGAAAGCAATACTGGTACCAACGACGCTGATCTCACATGGATAGCTGTTGGGGGCAGGCAATCGGGTCATCAGAACGGCGACAAGTGGACGCAAACGAGGTTGCACGAAATGCCAACGGCGGAAATCGTACGCCGCAGGCGGAGCTCGCCCGAAAACTGAACCTCCTTCTGGACGTCGTCGTCGCCGAGCGCGGAACGCCGTTCACTTACCGTGAAGTCAGCGAAGCCCTGGCCAAACGTGGGGTGAGCCTATCCCGCGCGAGGTGGTTCTACATGAAGGACGGCACAGGGCGAATGGTTTCCGACCCCGAATTGCTTACTGCCTTATCCGAACTATTCGATGTCGACCCGAGTTACCTCCTGGGTAGCGACGGGGCGGAAGTTCCTGAACGCATAGATGCGCAGTTGGAATTTGTGAAGTCCCTGCGCGCCGCCAGGGTTAAGACCTTTGCGGCGCGAACACTTGGGGACGTTTCCCCGGAGACTCTGCGAGCCATCACCGAATACCTCAACGAAGATATCGCTAGGCACCCGACCGGCGAGTCGTCCGCAGCTAGCGGTTCAGAAGATAGTCCAGATGGGCTGCCAATAGAGCCTTGACGCGCGCGCCATCTACTGAGTAACGCGGCGAGCGGCCATGTCGTCGCCCTGGCTCGACGTCGGCCTTTACTACGCCAGTTTCTTCGAGAGCGAGCAAGTGTTTGGCGACGCTGGGCTCGGTGGCGCTTACGGCGTCAACAATGTCACCCCGCGTCGCGGGGCCGTTCGCGGTTAGGAAGCGCAGGATCTCATTTCGGGACCTGTTGCCGAAGGTTGCGATGGCCGCCTCCACGTCGGGTGACCAGGCTTCGTCTTCGGGCTGAGTGATCCTGGGCATGACTTCATTCTTGTCTGATATGTCCCGAATCTCCAGCGTTGCGCTCTTGACACTACTTTAGTGAGTGCTGAGAATAGTTAAAGTAATCTTTGCATCCAAGCGGATCGGCCCCGATCTCTGACAGGGACGAGCTCACGCATCCATAATTTCTCTGAATTTCCCTGTCCTGGGAGCCGTCATGAGCGCAACATATTTGGCCTCTTCAGCCAACACCCCAGTCGAAGCAGGCGAAGCCAGCCGGACTGAATCTGATTTTCAAGTGGGCAACGTTTCGATGGAGCAGATGACATCATCAATCAACGAAGTCTCACGGTATGTCGCATCGCGGTTGTCCCGGGCGGGACGTGCCTGCGAGCTTGATGATGCCCTTCAAGACATCCGCATTGCAGTCTGGAGAGGAGTGCATGATGGCCATTACAGGCAGATACCCGGCGTGCGATTTGGCGCCTGGGTTCAGGGGATCGCGGCCCACGTTTGCTCGGCTTACACAGCCAAAGCGCGTTCAAAAGAATCTCTGCCGCTTCTGATCGATCCGGGGGATAACGACGAGCGAAACGTCGGTTGTCAGCACGAGGTTTTTGGTCCAGAAGGCGTGGCCGAGAGGGAGTGGGCCCTCAGCGTCCTTCAGGCAACGAGGCACTTTGTTGGCGACGTTGTGTGGGGTACAGCGATGTCGCTTCTACTCGCGGACGACTCGCGAACTCCCGGCTCGCCCAACGACCGCCGAGCCTACCGGCAACTCGTGTTGGTCCGGCAGATGGCGATCACGGTGAGGCAGGCGCTGGCGGCTGTTGACGCCGAGGGCCGCGACATCGGGGACGCAGCGTCATTTGCCGCGCGATGTCTGCCCACTCCCTTGCAGCAACAGATCGCGCAGAGGGTAGTCCGCCTTGAGCTGCGCAGGCCCTACGTGTCAGGCTGGAACGGTGCCACTGGGTCATAGCAAGTCCGCTTGATCGCGTGGGGCGAGAACCAGGAATCTAATCATTATGTCTAGTCCAGTTTT